>JBGTDR010000171.1:0-17682 GCA_041748215.1 Chthoniobacterales bacterium | reverse complement strand
GTGTCGGTGTCGGTGTCGGTGTCGGTGTCGGTGTCGGAGTCGGAGTCGGAGTCGGAGTCGGAGTCGGAGTCGGAGTCGGTGTCGGAGTCGGAGTCGGAGTCGGAGTCGGAGTCGGAGTCGGAGTCGGAGTCGGAGTCGGAGTCGGTGTCGGAGTCGGAGTCGGAGTCGGAGTCGGAGTCGGTGTCGGAGTCGGAGTCGGAGTCGGAGTCGGAGTCGGAGTCGGAGTCGGAGTCGGCATTCCGTTTGGCTGAATTACACGGAAATTATCAATGTAGCTGCCGCCCGCCTGGGTATTGTCATCTCCAGGATTGATCGCAATTGAATAATCACCCGTAACTGTGCGAGACTGATCGAAAGTTTGCGTTAGGGTCACTCCAGCAAGTGTACCCGTGATCGTTGAGGATCCGTCCGGGTGATAGGTCATTGTGAGTGTCAGAGGAAACCACTGTTTGGGTTTCAGGTCGAATTCACTGTAACGGCCCGAGCCTTGCGCTGGAGAGATGAACCACCGTTCCCCAAAGTTTTGATAATCAGGATGAAACTTAAAATTGTCCGGCGGATCAAATTCCGTACCGACGAAGCAGTTGAATCCTTGAATAATTGGTTGACCGTTCGCGGTCTTGCCTTCCAACCATATTCCAAATCCGCCCCCGAAAGTGCAGGCGACATCGATTTCGACGGTAACATTACCGGAAAATGTCCTTCGATTATAAACGGCCCATGCTGTGGGTGTGCCGTGATCAATGACAACTTGCTGAATATAGCTGTTAGAGTTATCCAGAGGATATCGTGGAATTATGCCCCGCTTGGCCAACTCGGGGTGCGGAATATGGTATGTCTGGGTGAGTAGGCTGCCCGAAAATTTTTCCGTGAAGTTATCCGTAAGGTCCCTTGGGTTCTCGAAATTGATCGAAACAACGGTCGCGGCATATCCTGAGCTGACGAACATTCCGACGCAAACACTTCTAGTTAGCCAATTCATTTCGGTAAGATGATTAAGGACCGACCGTATCTATTTTCAACTAGCTTTAAATCCAGGGAATGCAATACTCCGAATTTTTCGTTGCGGGTGGAGCGTTAAAGCTAAGTTTATCGGTACGTGCCTGAATGGACTGTTCTCGAAGCGTTCGATGGCAACGTTTTATTTAAGATGGAACCTGAAAAAGATGTGACGTAAGGGAATCTGGCTCGATGGAACAAAGCCATCGGTGGATTCTCGTATTTTCTACGGTGGAAAGTGTGTAGGGCGCAGCCGTCATATGAACGCATTCAAATTCTTGCGACGGCTCAACCAATCGATGCTGCCGCCCTTGACGCTCGAGGATTGAAATCAACAATCTTCGGTCGCCTTTTCGTGGATTGGATGCACGGAGCGCTCGAACTCCCATCGGACGGTGTGTCGTGTATCAGATCAATTATGAGCAACAAGCGCTTTCTGATCGATGTGGGAAGTGTGCGCAGAAGGCTGCCTGCAATGCCGATCAAGGATTCTAGTTCAAGAGAATTCGAGCGGGATTGGATGGCAAAAAGGAGGACCTCTGGTCACCGAAATGCATCAACCCGGCGAGTTCGGCTTCGAAGCGGACTCTGGAATTCGCTGCCTCCGTCTTGACGAAAGCGATGTCAACGAATCGCGGAGACGAAAACAGCGAGGAGGGCCGTTTGAGGCTTTTGACGAAAAAAATCAGCAGGTGCTGCCGGCGTCGACGGTGAGATTGGTGCCCGTGACGAGGGCGGCATTTTCGGAGAGGAGGTAGGTTACCGCGTGGGCCACGTCTTCGACACCGACGAGTTTGCCCATCGGGGAACGTCGGGAGATGGCGGCCAGTTTTTTTTCATCGAGTCCGGCCGACATGTCGGTCTGCATGTACCCCGGAGAGATGGCATTCACCGTAATGCCGCCCTTGCCGAGTTCGCGCGCGAGTGACCGGGTGAAGCCGATCATGGCCGACTTGCTGGCGGCGTAAACACTCAGACCGTTGAAGCCGGTCGAGGCGATGATGGACGAGATGTTCACCACGCGGCCGGACCCGCTTACGAGCATTGGGCGAATGGCGTATTTGGTGAGGACGAGGGTGCCCGTGACGTTGACGTGAATGACTTCGTCGATCTGGCTGTCGTGCATGGTGGCAAGAACCCCGTCGTGAGCAATGGCGGCATTGTTGATCAACCCGTAAAGCGGTCCGTACCTTTTCACCAAGTCCGTGGTGAATGGGTGCAGGGACGCGAGGTCAGCGAGATCCAGCCGTTCGTACTCAATCGTTCCGCCGGATGGTGACGGGTCCGCGTCGATCTGGGCCGAAAGGGCGGGAGTGAGGGTGCGACCGGCGGCGATGACACGGTAACCGTCTGTTTTGAGCTGAGCGCAGATGGCGAGTCCGAGACCTCGAGTGCCTCCGGTAACGAGGACGTTTTTCATGTTCGGGCAACTTTTCCAGCGGCGGTGAGGTTGATTTGGTCGGTGAATCGAATGACGGCGGGGCGTTTAAAATCCTCGAGCTGGGTGAGGCAGGCGTCCTTGATGGCACGTTTGAGTTGGTCGGTGTCCGTACCGGGAAGTGGGACGACGTGCGCTTCGACCAGGTTGCCGAGAATGGGGTTTTTCCGACCGGAAACTCCGACGAATGCGACGCCCTCGACGCCCAGAATGACCGTTTCGATCTCGTGGGGTTGCACTTTGCGTCCGCCGACGTTGATTGCTCCGTTGGCGCGGCCGAGGAAAATGCAGCGTTCACCCTGGATTTCGACAAGGTCACCGGTGTCGATCCATCCATCGCTGCCGGATATGGATTCGTCTCGCCCAAGGTATTCCTGCTGGACCAAGGCGGGTCGCACGGACAACGCCCCTTCGTTACTGAGACGCAATTCAATTCCCGGTGGCGGCGATTGCAGGTAAGCGGCCGGAAAGCCCGCAAGACCATCCGTGACCGAAAATCCCACGCCAGCCTCGGTTGATGCGTAAATGTGCGTGATCCGTGCCGACGGAAAACGTTTCCGCAACGCCGTCAGGATCCCCTGGTCACAGATTTCCCCGCCGAGTGAAATGATGCGCAGTGGCAATTTTTCGAGCGGCCCGGACATCAGGAGTTTGCGCCACATGCTGGGGGTCGCGGAAAGGGCGTTGCACCGGGCTTCAATGAGCTCGTCAATGGTCGCAGCGAGGTCGCTGGTATCGTGCGGGATCACCAGAGTGGATCCGCCGCGAAGAGCCTGGAGGAATACCTGGAGCCCGGCGAATCGAGTCAGATCGAAAAGCAGCCCCCAGCGCAGTTCGCGACCCAGTGTGCTGTCCCCTTTGACGGTGCGCGTCAGGGTTTGCAGCGTGTGGGAAACAAGCTTCGGCGTGCCGGTGGTGCCGGAGGTTGGAATGATCCAGCGGGTGAGTCGATTCCGGTCGGGAGCTTCCGAATGGTCCTCGAACACTGCGTCATACGCTTCAAACGCGCTCCATTTGATCGGAAGAGGCTGGAACAAAGAATCCGCGGTCGTCTCCCGGTCGTCCGTAAAAATCACGTCGCACTGCGCCAATCGGGCGAACGCAACGGCGTCCTCCTCCGACAAATGCCCAGGCAGCAGGAGGAGCCGTTCGACAACGCCGTCCAAGGCGAGGAGCGCGAGGGCGAGATTCCGGTTGTCGTGGCACTCGATAGCAGCGGACCGATTTTTGCAAAAATCCCACGCCGTTTTTCTGATGGACGCCGCAACTTGTCCGGCGAGAACATCCCTGCCGTCGGCGCACCAGACCGGACCATCCGGCGGGCGTTGCAGAACCGCGTCGATCAGGCGCATTATTGCGTCTGTGCGTGGTCTTTATAGCGGTCGTAAATGACAAAAAACTCGCCGAACGTGCGAGGATAGACGGGATCGTCCATGATCGTGAACGGGTCGTAGCCCAGTTCCATCTCGAGATTTGTCACGAAAATCGCGAATCCCAGAGAATCGAGCCCACTTTCGAGAAGCACCAAATCATCAGAGATCGGTTCGGGCGGTGTGGCTCCGCGGCTCTCGCACGCGTCGCGGAAGGCTTGTTCGAGTTTTGGGCGAATGTCCATGGGTATGATGTGTGTGTGTTCTGAAGCGCGTTACGTGGTGTGTTTCGTGCTGCCGCTTGTCAAGCTTTGTTGGCGGAGGTGAAGTGAGATCGACCGGTCAGTTTTTCCTTGAAACGATTCACGCCCGAAGTAGCTCTACGGGAAGCGTGAAAGCCGTCATACTAGCGGGTGGATTTGGCACCCGAATCAGCGAGGAAACGACGTTGCGACCGAAACCGATGATCGAGATCGGGTCGCGGCCCATCCTCTGGCACATCATGAAAACGTATGCTGCCCATGGGATCACAGATTTTGTTGTTTGCTGTGGCTATAAAAGCCACATGATTACGGAATATTTCGCCAATTATTTCATGAGAAATTCCGCGATCACATTCGACCTCAGCGCCAATCGGATGGTGATTCACCAAACAGATGTCGAATCATGGAAGGTGACCTGTGTCGACACGGGCCTGGCATCAATGACCGGCGGCCGACTCAAACGCGTCGAGAAATTTGTCGGCCCAGAAACGTTTTGTCTGACTTACGGCGACGGCGTTTCGGACGTGGATTTAAGGGCATCCATCGCGTTTCACAAAACGCACGGAAAAATGGCTACTCTCACGGCCGTGCAGCCAACAGGGCGATTTGGGGCATTTACATTGTCCGCCGACAGCAATCGCGTCGAAGGGTTTCACGAGAAGCCCAAGGGGGATGGTGCGTGGGTGAACGGAGGCTTTTTTGTGCTCGAGCCCACGGTGTTTGATTTGATCGAAGGCGATGAAACGATTTGGGAACGCGAGCCGCTGGAAAAACTGAGTGCCTCTGGAAATCTCGAGGCTTGGAAACATTTGGGATTTTGGCAACCAATGGATACGCTCCGCGATAAAATGTATCTTGAGGAGCTGTGGGAGCAAGGGAAGGCGCCCTGGAAAATCTGGGAATAGGGAAAACCTGTCCAATTTAATGCACGTCGGGAAGCGCTACGATTATGGAGTCATCGGTGGAGGCATTGTCGGGCTTTCCACCGCGCTTTTTCTGACCCGAAGGTTTCCGAAGGCTCGGGTAATTGTCCTGGAAAAGGAAGCGGGTCCGGCGCGCCACCAAACTGGGCGCAATTCCGGAGTGATCCATTCGGGCATCTATTACAAACCGGGAAGTTTTAAGGCTCGTTTCGCCCGATCAGGCGCAAATTCCATGGCCGAATTTTGCCGGGAGTATGGGATCGCTCACGATGTCTGCGGGAAACTGATCGTCGCCACCAAACCCTCGGAACTGGTTCAACTCGATGCACTCTTGCTCAGAGGGCAGCAGAATGGGGTGCCGGTCGAGCGAATCACGCCAGAGCAAGCGAAGGAGATTGAACCGCACGTGCGGTGTATCGCCGCCTTACGAGTGAAATCCACTGGGATCACGAGCTACCGCCAGGTGTGCGCTGAATATCTGCGCCAGATTGAGACGGCGGGCGGGCAGGTGCGGTATGGCTGTTCGGTCCGCGCCATTCGCGAGAACGGATCCGTGCACGAACTCGTGACCGAAACGGACTCGGTGGAAGCCCATTTCGTGATCAATTGCGCCGGACTGCACAGCGACCGGGTTGCGCGTATGAGCGGCACCGATCCCGGGGCGAAAATCGTGCCATTCCGTGGTGAATATTTCGAACTGACCCCGGGACGGCGCCATCTCGTGAAGTCGCTGATCTATCCGGTGCCCAATCCTGATTTTCCTTTCCTTGGAGTGCACTTCACGAAAATGATCGATGGTTCCGTGCACGCAGGACCAAACGCCGTGCTGGCGCTGGCGCGGGAAGGCTACTTCAAGACGGATGTCAACCTGCGCGACTTTGCCGAGACAATGACGTTTCCCGGATTCTGGAAACTTGCGTCCAATTACCTTGGGGATGGACTTCAGGAAATGTGGCGTTCGGCAAGCAAGTCGGCTTTTACACGCAGTCTTCAGGAATTGATTCCGGAAGTTCGATCGAGCGACCTCGTACCCTGTGCGGCGGGCATTCGGGCGCAAGCGCTGACGCCGGACGGAAAACTTGTAGACGACTTCCTCATCGTGCCGGGTAAAAACACGATGCACGTCTGCAATGCTCCTTCGCCTGCTGCGACTGCCTCGCTCGAAATCGGAAGGGAGATCGCTGCCCGCGTTCCCGAAATTGTCTCCCCCAAACCGTCACTCAACTCGACATCAGCTACAACTGCATGAAGATTCTCGTCACGGGAACTGAAGGTTACCTTGGTTCCTTGCTCGCCCCGCTGCTCTTAGACCATGGCCACGCCGTAACGGGAGTGGACGTGGGATTCTATAAATCCGGCTACCTTTATAATGCTCGCGGCAACCAACCACAGACGTTGGTAAAGGACATCCGCCACCTGACCGTCGACGACCTGAAGGGCTACGATGCCATTGTCCACATGGCCGAACTTTCAAATGATCCTACCGGCGAGCTGTCGCCGACAATCACTTACGACATCAACCACAAGGGAACTGTACGGCTGGCGACTCTGGCTCGTGAAGCCGGCGTGCCCCGGTTTGTCTACATGTCGTCATGTTCGGTCTACGGCATCGCGGGCGGGGATGCTCCGGTGACTGAGGAATCGCCGGTGAACCCACAGACCGCCTACGCGGAGTGCAAGGCTTTGTGTGAGCGGGACGTGAAGCCGATGGCGGACGCGGATTTTTGCCCGGTTTTTTTCCGTAACGCGACGGCGTTCGGTGCTTCGCCGCGGCAGCGATTTGACCTTGTCGTTAACAACCTGTGCGGGCTCGCCTGGACGACGAGGGAGATCAGAATGATCAGTGACGGCAGCCCGTGGCGTCCGCTCGTGCACGGTCTGGACATCGCCGGAGCGATCCTGGCAGCACTGGAGGCTCCCTCGGAGGCGATTCGTGGAGAGATTCTGAACATCGGCTCGGATGCCCAGAACTACCGGGTGCGGGAAGTGGCCGAAATCGTTGGGCAGGTCTTCACGGGTTGCGAGGTTTCGTTCGGAACGCAAGGAGCGGATAATCGAAGCTACCGGGTGAGTTTTGCGAAGGTTCGGAAACATCTGCCGACATTTTCGTGCAAATGGGATGTCGCCCGCGGTGTGCAGCAGTTTTACGAGCTCTTCCGGCAGATTGACCTCTCGAAGGATCAGTTTGAGTTCCGCGGGTTCACCCGGCTTAAACAACTGCAATACTTGATCCAGACGGGCCAGATCGACGGCGACTTCTTCTGGAAGACCACATTTTAACCACCGGGCGCCTGACATGATTTTTCGAGAAACTCCCCTGGCTGGAGCGATGGTTGTCGAACTTGATCGCAAAGAGGATGACCGCGGTTTTTTTGCTCGGGGATTTTGCGCAAGAGAATTCGAGACACATGGGCTGAGTTCGCGGGTCATGCAGGCGAACCTGTCGTTCAGCGCAAAACGGGGAACGCTTCGCGGCATGCACTACCAAGTGCCTCCGGCGAGCGAGCCCAAGTTCATTCGGTGCGTGCGGGGCGCGATCTGGGATGTCATAATCGATATGCGGCCCGATTCGCCGACGTATCGGCAGCATTTCGGTATCGAACTGAGTGCGGAGAATCGAATGGCGCTTTACATTCCGGATCTCTTTGCACACGGCAACCAGGCTCTCACGGAAAACGTCGAACTGTTTTACCTTGTAGGGGAATTCTACACCCCAGGATGTGAGCGGGGAATTCGTTACGATGATCCGGCCATTGGCATTGACTGGCCGCTACCGGTGACAGTGATCAGTGCGAAAGATCAATCGTGGCCGCTGTTGGAGGCGGCGGATGTTCCCAATTCGGTTCGCTAGCGAGGCCTATGGTTATCGTCGACACGGCATTGCGGAAACGAGCAGCGGAGGGGCGACCTATTCGGGTGGCCATGGCTGGCGCGGGGTTTATGGCTCGCGGAATTGCAAACCAGATTGTCAATTCAGTCCCGGGCATGGAGCTTGTGGCGATTTCCAACCGCACGGTGGCGACGGCTGCGCGAGCCTACCGCGACGCGGGCGTGGAGAACTTTCGCGAGGCCACCACGCTGGGATTGCTCCAGGATCACCTCAATTCGGGGACGCCCGTAATCACCGATGACGCGCTTTTGCTTTGCGAGGCTGAGGGCGTGGACTGTCTGATTGAAGTCACTGGGGCAATTGAGTTTGGTGCGCAGTTTGCGACCAAGGCCATTGCGTGCGGCAAGGATGTGGTTTCGATGAATGCTGAACTCGACGCAACCGTTGGATCTCTGCTTCAGCGGCGGGCGCAAGCGGCGGGAGTGATCTTTAGTATATCCGACGGCGACCAGCCAGGCGTTCAGATGAATCTCTGGCGATTTGTTAAAAGTATTGGGCTCGAACCGCTCGTCTGCGGCAACATCAAGGGTTTACAAGATGCGTATCGAAACCCGACGACTCAGAAAGGCTTCGCTGAGAAGTGGGGGCAGAACCCATATATGGTCACAAGTTTTGCGGACGGATCGAAGATATCCTTCGAGCAGGCCTGCGTAGCCAACGCGACCGGGATGAGTATCGAGAAAACCGGGATGCGCGGTGGCGAGTTTGAGGGACATGTGGACGAACTCTGCCATTCGGGGAGGTATGATGTCGATGTGTTGCGGGCGTGCGGCGGAGTTGTCGACTACATTGTGAAAACCCGGCCCGGCCCCGGAGTGTTTGTGTTTGCGACCCACGATGACCCAAGACAGCGGCATATGCTCAATCTTTACAAACTTGGGTCGGGGCCGCTCTACAGCTTTTACACGCCATACCATCTGTGCCATTTCGAAGTGCCGCTTTCAGTGGCGAGAGTGGTTCTTCTGCGTGATCTCGTCCTTGGTGCGGAACGCCCGATGGTGGACGTGGTGACACGAGCCAAGGTCGATCTGAAGGCTGGCCAAACGCTCGACGCGATTGGCGGTTACTTCACCTACGGTGAATGCGAAACGTACCAAAACTCTCGGACCAATAATCTGCTCCCCCAAGGGTTGGCAGAAGATTGCGTCGTCACTCGCGATTTGGCGAAAGATGATATGATCTCATACGCAGACGTTAGAATGCCGCGCGGAAGGCTTTGCGATGAGCTGAGAAAAGAGCAGGATCGCCTTTTCCCGTTATTGCGGCCGGGAACGTCAGATTGAAATTGATCCGCATCTTCTGACTTGTCTGTTTGCCCCAGAGTGCCGGTGCGAAACGAGGCTGTCTCCACTGCGCTCCGATTCCGCCAGGCTCCGGTTCATGGATACTTTTCTGAATTGACTGCGTGGTTCTGAACTTCCCGCATTCAATCAACGATCTGATCATGGTGTCATCGATATCGAGATGGAGTCCTGGTGCGTTCCGGATTGCCAAACAAGCCATCTTTGATCGCAGCCAGTACGGCCCGGACAGAAGCAGGATTTTTTCGGACATTCGCATCCGTACGAAGGAAAAAGATGGCTTTTCGGATGACGTGAAGGCGCCCGATGAGAAGAAAGTCCCTTGCTGGCATGTAGATACGGCGAAACCAAAAGTCATTGCGCAGGTAATAGTACAAAAAACGCGGAGATCGAGGACCAGTAGTTTGATTCCCATGATGCAAAATGGATGAGCTAAGTGCCGTTCCAACGGCGAACCCCGCTTTTCTCGCACGAATGCAATAATCGAAGTCTTCATAGTAGACGCCGAACTTCTCGGTAAATGGGCCGATCGCTTCCCACGCTTCCCGGGGGAGTAGAAAACCCACGCCGACGACCGCGTCACTCTCGAAAAAACCGTGCTGCTGAGAATCGTAAGGCTCGCCCCCGCCAAGGTAAGTATACTCCATCTCCCGGCCTTTGAATGTTACTCCGCGAGATTGAATTGTGTGAGGGGGATCGAAGTTGAGCGGGACTGAGGCTACGATCGCAGGGCCGTGGGTTCGGACAACGGCTTCGCATGCCTCCCAAAAGCCTGGTCGAACTTCAGCATCATCGTTCACGAGATAAATTGCTCCGGCCTTGCGCGAAAATGCAAAGTGGCAGGCTGCGTTAAATCCACTTCCCGGTCCGTGATTTTCAGCCAACCTTACAAAGTGGGGGCGCGTGTGAACTTTCCGAAGCGGTTCGGTAACATCGGAAGAGGATCCGTTATCAACTACGATAATACCGACATCTCTGGGCAGATTTTTGTAGAGAGCTGCAAGGCATCGCTCTGCAAATTTGATGCTATTGAAGAGAATGATCGCGACAGCTCCTCGCTCGGTAATCGCAATCCCTTCCCAAATACTTAATGGTTCCATTGATTGCTCGTGGTTAGGGATTCAAATGGGTTACGATTCCAATATCCTCCGCGCGGATGAACGCAAGCAGCTTTATTTATGCAAGTATAAAGCAATAAATGTCGGGTATGCTGTCAAAATCTGATTCTTTGATCTTGCAATTGATCGCAAAGTGTCAAGCCTGCAACCTTCATCGAGATGGAAATGGTTACCGAGGAATCTGACGCACAGCTTTTCATGCATCTCCAGGACATTTCTCGGCTCTACTCTCGGGACTGGACGATGCCTGGATTTCAGGCATTGGTTGTCTACCGGCTGGCCCGATGGCGGCAGACGCTTCCCAGAACCCCGATATTTCGAGTTGTTCGTGCGATCTTGTACGTCGCAACGCGTGCTGGTCTCGTGCTGGTGAGAAATTTTTACGGGATCGAGCTGCACGATACGATGCGAGCCGGCCGGCGTTTGAAGATCAGTCACCAGAACGGAATCGTCCTGCACTGGAATGCCACGTTCGGAGAGGATTGTTCGATTCTGCAAGGAGTGACGCTCGGGCAGCCGAATCGTTTTGAGAGCGACTCCGGGCCAGTGATCGGCGATCGCGTCCTTTTTGGTGCCGGTGCGGTCGTCCTGGGGGGAGTGAAGATTGGCAATGACGCCAAAATTGGACCAAATTCGGTGGTGACAACCGACGTGCCAGCGGGTGCGACCGTTTTCGGGAATCCGGCCCGGGTGATGCCAGGGCCAAAGCCCGACGCCGCTCCCGCGAGTTAACCAGCGGTGAATTTCAACGCGGCGACAGGTGTCGCAAGTAAGGTTTGGCCTGCCGGATGGCCGCGGAAACGAATCTTTTGACTGGCCCGGACAGGGAAACACTCGCTTCGGGCCAGGCGCTGCGGACGTAATGGCCCCCGAATTTCCGAGCCAGGCGCTCGGGCAGTTGATCGGCCAGGAGATCGCGCCACCGGTAAAGACCGAGGGGTTTTCCTTCGAAGCGTAAGTGTTGAATTGCGGCAATTGAGCGGGGGTTCGGATCCTGAAAAAAACGGCGGCAGAGATTTTCCAGCAACGTGATGGCCGCTGAGCGATCCGTTGCAAAGTCGGTCCAAAGGCTTCCGGAGCGCTCGACGTATGCAGTCAATGCAGTTTCCACAGTCAGGAAGCGCGTGCGATCTTCGGCCGACAGCGCGGGTTCCCGATAGAGGATCGATCCGTCGGCGGCGTAGCCGGCAACACTGGGGTGGTCGGCGATGCCGATGATATGTTCGAACGCGATCAGCCGACTCAGAAAAGCCGAAACGACACGGTCCTGAGGAAAATCGGGTGGCAAAGGTGGCAGGAAAGCGTGCGCCGCTCCGGCTTGAGCCGGGAATGGCCGATTGCGGATCAGCGAGAAATACAGGCCTGAAACTTTCGAGTTTCGTCCGAAGTCAGCGAGCAGGAGATTGAGCGAGCGTTGAATGGACAGAGACCAACCGAGATCGACCAAGGCTGAAGGCCGGTCATCTAGCAGTCCGATTTCTGTGAAGTAGGCTTTTGCTCCGGCTTTGCGTGTTGTGATGGTCGCCCGGAGTGGGTCGCCAATCGGCGGGGAGCCGAGAATCTGCCAGAAGGCCGCCCAGTGCTCCGGGCGGGAGAGGAGATCAGCGGTTCGCCACTTCGGGAACTTTTTGTGCCACGGGACCAAAAATTCGTCCATGGGAATGCCGAGTTTCGCGAGCAGGGAATCGAGGGCGGGCCGGACATCCTTGCGCTTTAGGAATGGCATGCCGGCTTCGGAAATTTCGGTGACGAGCGGGAACTCGACGGCTTGACGGGAGACGGCGAGGTAGCGGCAATCCACGCGATCGCCATTTTGATCGGCAAGCTGGCGAACAACTCCGGACAACAATCGCGCATCGCGCGCTGCGAAATACAGCCTCTCGAGTCCGGAAGCCCGCGCCTCCTGGAGAATCCACGAGCCGAAGACCACGAGAAATGGCCCCAGAAAATCCTCGACGAGTCCTTCTTCGAGCGATAGCGGACTGCGTTGATGAGCCAGCCGGGCTGAGCGCAGGCGCGCAGCGAGCGAGATCCAAGTATCGTCCGCCAGTCCGGCGTCCTGAATGAGCGTCGTTTCGGCTAGAGTTCGCTGCTGGCTGGCGAAATACTCCGCAGTGATGCCAAGCCCGAGCGGCACGCCGATATCGGCATCAGGATGATCGCCAACGTGATAAAGTTCGTATGGAGAGATTCCTTCGCATTCAAGGACATGACGGAAAAGCCCGCCAGACCGTTTTGTCGTGCCGATAGCACTGGATACGTAGAGGTGATCTCCCGGCTTAAAAATTCCGAACGCTTCGAGGCGGTCCTGCAAAAACTCCGGCGGAAGGTACATGTCGGAAATGAAGAGAATTTTCCGCCCGCGCTGCCGTTCGTCTTTGATTCGACTGGCGATTTCGAAAATGGGTCGGAGCACATCCCTTTCGGCGCGGAGTTCGTGTTCGACGCCAAGGTCGGGATTGATGCCGGTCAAGGGCCCGAGGAATTCCCAGATCTCGCGGAGAGTGATTTCTTCGCGGCCGGATGCAGAGCGTGCGTGGTCCTCGGCAACCGGCCGCCAGACTTCAAAACTTTCCGCGTAGCCCGGGCGTTGCGTTGCGGGAAGCAATTCAGCGAGAGTATTTCCCATCATCCGAAATACCAGAAACGGGGATGCGACGGTGCGTGCAAGGCACGTGTCGAAGATGTCAAACGAGCAGTGAGTGATGCGCTGCGATTCCATCGGCGGAGGTTTCCGGTGGCGTCCCTAGGGAATGCATCGGGCGTTGTCGAGACATGCTCGGCAGCTTCGGTATCCAACGCTTTGCACGAACGACGCATTTTTATTCGCTCCAACATTGCGCTCGCAGGTCGTTGTCCACTATTCCCGGCGAACAGACGTGAAGGGGAAACACCGAGAAGACGCGCGTTTTCAGGCTGAGAAATGACATTTTTGAAATCAGGCAAAACGCAGGCTTTCGATCTGACGCAATGCGGAGCGGCGTTGCTTCCGGTTACGGTGACGTTTTTGTTTCGGGCACATCCGGAAGCGGCGGTTTGGCTGCTGATTTTTTCGGTGGCCGGACTTTTTGCGATTCGGCGTCCGGATCGTTTTCCCGGGCGGTGGGTGGCGGTGGCATTTGGAGCGCTGTTGGTAAGTCCGCTTTTTGCGCTTTTGCCCGCAGATTGGTTCGGCCTGCAGCCCTGGCGGGTCGCGTTGGTCGAGTCGTATGCATTGAATTTCGGTGGCCTGAACACGATCAACCCAAGGTCGACGCTCGCCACGCTCGCGTTCTTTTACGCAGGTCTCGGATACGCGTGGTGGTGTTGTTCGGTGGTGTGGCGTCCGCGAGCTGTCGAAATTCTTTCCGTTGCAATTGTCGCGCTCGTCACGGCTTTCAGTGCTTACCTCATTTACGAGGTTGATGAGCCGCTGCGCTCCGCGGCGACGCTTGAGAACTACGGATTGCCTTTTCTCACCCGGAATGTTCTCACCAGCTTTCTCGCGATGGGCGCGATGCTGGCTTTTGCCCGCGGATTGTTGGCGGCGACCCTCGACCGGAGGAGCATTTTTGGATGGGGAGCTATGCTTGCGGTCATCTTTCTGGCCATGTTGGGAACAGGTTCACGATCAGGGCCTTTGCTCCTGACGATTGGTGGATTCCTTTTTCTGTTCCTCTACGGAATTCGGACGAGACGGTTTGGTCTCTTTTTCTCAGGTGTTGCTCTCGTGGCGCTGGCGTATGGGACCGTGCAATTGATTCCGGGTGAAACGGCGCAACGAATTCGGGATACTTTGAAGCGGCCGGTGGAGGCGGACGCGTTTCGCTGGTCGATTCACCGCGACGCGGTGCGTGGCGTGGCGGCGGCACCGTTGTTCGGTCATGGAGTGGGCACATTCGACGCGATCTTTCCCTTTTACCGGGTGTCATCGGCCAGGGATTTTCGGGTGCAACACGCAGAAAACGATACCTTGATGGCCGCAGTCGAACGGGGAGCTCCCGCTGCGTTGATCGGTGTCGGCCTGGTCGTCCTCTTTGGATCGACGGCACTTCGTGAGGCCATGCGGGACGCCAAGGGAATACGGCTGGCGGCATTTGCGGCGTTTTCGATGCCCATTGTGCAAGGATTCTGGGACGTGCCGTTGCACACACCGCCCGTGTTTTTTTTGGCTTGTCTCTTGTTGTCTTTTTGCTGGTCGGATCCTCCGGAGGAAATTCCCGACGGCAAAACGCCGCTTCCGTTTCGTCTTCCGGTCGATCGTTTATTCTGGTGGTCATTCGCTGGGCTGAGCCTCGTGTTGTCTGCCACGGCATGGGTGGCGCGCTATGAGGTTCCAACTGACGGCGTGCGTTGGCAGGATTGGGAATCCCGCGGACACGAAGCACTGAAATCCGGGGATTTTGATGAAGCCCGGCGGGCTTTCGCGATTGCGCGGACACTCGAACCCTTTTCGGTGGCCGTCGCCGAAGAGGAGGCATTTGCGTGGTTCCGCAGCGCCCGCCCGGATTATGGAGTGGAGGCGGCAAGAGACTCGGTGGTGCGGTCCGTGGACCGCAATCGATGGGCGCGATTGGAAAGCTACCTGGGAGCTTCGGGTTCTCCGGAGGTGCAGCGGGAGATCATGGACGCGTTGCCGAGTCGCGAGGCGCCGTGGGTGGCCGTCTGGATGCGATTTGTCGATGATGGCGATTTTCCGCAGGTGCAGGCGGAACTCGCCGCTCAACTCGCGTCCGGAGAAAAACTCGACGACGAGCTTCAAGAGCGGGTTCGCGCCGAGTTGGAAAAACGTGGCGTTTCCCCTAGTGCGCTTCCGTTGGAGGAAAAATCATCGCCGTGAGGGCGGCATTGGCCCCAGTCACGGCTGGAATCACACGGCGCCGGACGCTACGAAACGGACCACAATGAAAGTTTCAGTCGTCACCGTTTGTTGGAACGCCGTATCCACGGTGAGCGACAGCTTGCGCAGCGTTTCCTCACAAACGCTTCCTGAGGGGACCGAACTCGAGCATGTGATCATCGACGGAGGCTCGACGGACGGCACGCTGAAGATCGTCGAGTCCGTCACGTCGGCTGCGCGAGTCGTGCGTTACCGGGTGATTTCGGAGCCGGACCACGGGCTCTACGACGCGATGAACAAGGGTGTCGCGCTGGCGACGGGAGACGTGGTTGGGATTCTGAATGCGGATGATTTTTTGGCGTCGGCGAACGTCGCGACGTCGGTTGCGTCGGTCTTTGTGGATGCCAACGTCGAGGCGGCGTATGGTGATCTGGTTTACGTCCGGGATCCGGGCGAGTCCGGGACGCAATTTCCGGTCGTGCGGTGCTGGCGGTCGGGGCGGGCCTCGGTCGGGGCGTTTCGGTGGGGTTGGATGCCTCCGCACCCCACGTTCTGGCTGCGCAAATCGGTTTACGAACGTCTGCCGGGATACCGCCTTGATCTGGGTACGGCTGCCGATTACGAAATGATGCTTCGCGTCGCGGTGAAGGAGCGCATTCCGTTGAAATACATTCCGGAGACGCTCGTTTGCATGCGGGCCGGTGGAGCCAGCAACGTTTCGGTTGAAGCGCGGGTCAAAGCCAACCGCGCGGACCGTCTCGCCTGGTCGTCAAACGACCTGCGTCCGCTCCCGTGGACGTTCCTCGTGAAACCGCTTCGCAAGCTGCCGCAATGGCTGCTCAAACCGCGCGCGACCTACGGACGCTGGTGGCTGCCTGAAACGGTTACGGAGTCGGGAGCGGTCCGTCCTTGAGTGCGACTGCTTCGCGTTTCGCGAGGGCCCAATCCGCTTCGGTCATGATGCGGACCAGTTCGGCGAAGGTGACTTTCGGCTCCCAGCCCAATTTGGCTTTGGCCTTGGCGGGATCGCCGATGAGCAATTCGACTTCGGTGGGTCGGAAATAGCGGGGGTCGATGCGCAGGCGGACCTTGCCGGTCGCTTTTTCCACGCCGATCTCGTCCACGCCCTCACCTTGAAATTCCAGCTCCATGCCGAGCTGTTTGAATGTCAGATCGATGAATTCGCGCACCGTGTGGGTCTCGTTCGTCGCGCAGACGTAATCGTCGGGTTCTTCCTGCTGGAGAATGCGCCACATCGCTTCGGTGTATTCCGGCGCGTAACCCCAGTCGCGTTTCGAGTCGATGTTTCCCATCACGAGTTCATCCTCGAGGCCCTCCTTGATGCGGCCGGCAGCGCGCGTGATTTTCCGGGTCACGAACGTTTCGCCGCGGCGGGGAGACTCGTGGTTGAACAAAATGCCATTGGAAGCGTGGATTCCGTAGGCCTCGCGGTAATTGACGATGATCCAAAAACCGTAAAGTTTTGCGACGGCGTACGGTGAGCGGGGATAAAACGGTGTTTTTTCCGTTTGCGGGATCTCCTGCACCTTTCCATACAGTTCGCTGGTCGACGCCTGATAAAATCGCGTCTTTTCCTTGAGTCCGACCTCCTTGATCGCGTCGAGGAATCGCAGGGTGCCCATGGCATCGACCTCGCCGGTGTATTCGGGCACTTCGAACGAAACTTTCACGTGGCTCTGTGCGCCAAGGTTGTAAATTTCGTCGGGCCCGATGCGCTCGAGCATGCGGTTCAGGTTGCTCGAGTCCGTCAGGTCGCCGTGGTGCAGGAACAATTGCTCACCGTAAATCTCAGGATTGCTGAAAAGATGGTCTATGCGGCCGGTATTGAAGCTGCTGGACCGCCGGATCATGCCGTGGACGGTGTATCCTTTTTTGAGGAGCTGCTCGGTGAGATACGAGCCGTCCTGCCCCGTGATGCCAGTGATCAATGCGATTTTACTCATGATGGAAATAGGTGTGGCCGTCCCTTTAGCGGGAACCGTGCCGCGTGACGGGGTTGCTTTTCAAATCACCCCGCGGAAATACGCGATGGTGCGCTCGAGACCCTGTTCGAGGGGAACTTTGGGTTCCCAACCGAGATATTTTTTGGCGAGCGTGATGTCGGGTCGGCGCTGCTTGGGATCATCGGCGGGCAGGGGATTGTGAATGATCTTCGACGAACTGCCGGTGATTTTGAGGACGAGTTCGGCGAGCTCCAGCATGGTGAACTCACCCGGATTGCCGATGTTCACCGGGCCGACGGTTTCCTCCTGATTCATCAGCAGCACAAAGCCTTCGATCAGGTCATCGACGTAGCAAAACGAACGCGTCTGCGAGCCGTCGCCGTAAACCGTCAGATTCTCGCCTTTGAGTGCCTGAACGATGAAGTTCGAGACCACCCGGCCGTCATTCGGGTGCATGCGGGGGCCGTACGTGTTGAAAATCCGGACGACGCGGATGTCGACGCCATTTTCCCGATGGTAATCGAAAAACAACGTTTCGGCGCAGCGTTTACCTTCGTCGTAACAGGATCGCCGGCCGATGGGATTTACGTTGCCCCA
>JBGTDR010000170.1:0-4015 GCA_041748215.1 Chthoniobacterales bacterium | reverse complement strand
GCCTGGTGCCAGGACCGCAACGAAGACGCCGCCCGGTATTACGACGAAGCCGTCGTGCTTTTCGACGAGTATGGTGGGGTCGTCGAGGCCGCCCTCAACCGCGCGTTCGGCGGATTTCTTGCCCGTATTGCGGGAAATCTGGAGGAGGCCGAATCCCGATTCAAGCGCGCCGAAGAAGTCAGCGAATCCACCGGCAGCCTGGTCCTCAAAGCCATTGCGCTCAGCGGCCTCGGCACGCTTGCCGGCGACCGCGGCGAAATCGAACTCGGCCGACGCTACAAGGAACAAAGCCTCGCCATTTACCGCACCATCGGCGACCGCTGGGTCACTGGATACATTCTCTGGGGGGTCGCGAAGATCTACGTGATCGACGGTGACGCACCGGGCGTTCGCCGCGCGGTGGACGAATGGGTTTCCATCGCCCGCTCGCTCGAAAATCGCTGGGTCCTCCCGTACATTCTCCACCTCTACGCCGACGCGTTTCTTATCGAAGGCCAGCCCCCCGCCGCCGCCCGTCTGCTCGGCGCGGCCGAAACCGCCCGCGAAGCCATCGGCATCACGCTCGACGCTTCCGACGCCGCCGATCTGGATCGCTCGGTCAACGCGCTTGCGGCGGCCCTCGACGCCGGGACGATTGCGCGGGAATGGCAGCTCGGCCGCCAATTGACCATTTGGGATGCCGTGACGTTCGCCCAGCGACCCGCCATCACCGAAGCCGCGGCCTGAGCTCTCCGAGCAAACGATGTTACCTGATCACACCGCGCGATTCGGCAGCCTTGGCCGCCTGCTGGGCGCGGAGGCATTGGAGATACTCGCCCGCGCGCACGTCGCGGTCATCGGAGTGGGCGGAGTCGGGTCATGGACGGTCGAGGCGCTTGCTCGCAGCGGAGTCGGCGCGCTCACCCTGATCGACCAGGACGACGTGTGCGTGACCAACGTGAATCGGCAGGTCCTCGCCCTCGAGTCAACCGTTGGACACCCCAAGGTGGAGGTGCTAACCCGGAGGATTCGCGAGATTCATCCCGGCTGTCGCGTCACCGCGATCTGTGAATTTTTTACCGCGGCCACTGCGTCGCGGCTGCTCGACACGCGTTATGATTTTGTCGTCGACGCGACCGACCGCATGTCGATCAAAGCACTGGTGCTCGACGGATGTCGCCAGCGCGGGCTGCCTGCCTTGACGATCGGAGCGGCAGGCGGCAAGCGTGACCTCACGCGCATCCAGACCGCCGACCTTGGTCTTTCCGGTGCCGATGATCTTTTGCGCCTCGTCCGCCGGAAACTGCGCCGTTCGCACGGTTGGGAACGCGGAGAGGGCCACCACTACGGCGTGCCCGCCATTTTTTCGACCGAACCGCCGGCCTACCCGTGGAGCGACGGACAGATTTGTTCCGAGCCCGAGCCGGGATCTAACCTGAAGATGGACTGCGCCACGGGATTTGGAGCGGCCTGTTTTGTCACCGGCACATTTGGATTTGCCGCTGCCGCCGAAGTTGTCGCACGCCTCACCGGAGCGATTCAGCTGCCCCCAAAAAGCCGGTCAAAATTGTCCCGCACCCGGGCCACGAGATCCGCCGGCGGCACACCCGTCGTTTCGGCAAGCCCGTCGTAAGCGACCACGAGATTCGCGGGATGATTCTGCCGCTTTCCGTCGACTCCGATCGGCAGGGAAAAACGTTCACGCTCTGCTGGCAATGGCATCGCCGGCGCGTCGGTTTCGACCAGCAATCGATTCGTCGGAATGCGCGCAAAAGTTGATCGGATTTGCTCCCGGCGCGGGGCAAGGAACGCACCGGAAAACGAAAAATACGCCCCGCGTTCGGCCAATTCCGCCACCCAGTCCGCGGGACCATTAAACGCGTGCAGGAGGAACCCCCGCCGGGGCAGCGCCGATTCGCGCACGGCCGCACGCATCGGTTCCCACGCCCGCAGACAGTGGATCGTCGCCACCACGTCGCGTCGCGCAGCCTCCGCGAGCTGCCACCGGAAAATTTCCTGCTGCGCCGGCAGATTCAAGCGCGTCATCATTCGATCCAGACCGATTTCTCCCACGTGCCCCCCAACATCGAGCCGGGCCGCAAGTTGCTCGCGCCACTGCGGCGTCACATCGTCCACTTTCCACGGATGCACTCCGTAACTGGGGACCACGCGGGGATCCGCCGCCGCCAGTGCTGCCACCGCAGCCCACTCGTTCTCGCACGATCCGTTAACGACCATTTTTTCGAGACCGATTTCGGCGAGCGCAGCATTCAGATCGCCGCGGATTGCGGCCAGCGCTGGCAGATGCACGTGATTATGCGCGTCCCTCATTTTTCGTGCGGCCGCGCCAGGTTTCGAATCGCAATCGGCACCTGAGCCAGGCCGTGAAGACGCGTCGGGGAGAGATTTTGCGCGATGCCAAGTTTTTCAAAAATCGCGGGCTCGAAGCCGGCCACTGCGTCGGAGTCGGCTCCGTCGTAAAGCTCGCACAAAAGCGCCACCAGTCCGCGCACCAGCGATGATTCCGCGCCCGTGCGCAACCGCAGCCGTCTCTCGGCGTCGAACGCACCGACGATCCACACGCGCGAGACGCAGCCACGCACGAGATTTGCGTCGATGCGGTCCACCACCGCCAACGGCTCCAGGCGCGAACGGCGTTCGATTACCGCCGCCAGCCGTTCCTGCGGATCCGTGATGATGGCGTAACGATCGATAAATTCCTGCTGACGGGCGGCCAGATCCACGAAGAACATCTACCGGGCATCGACCACAGCCAAAAAGCAGAAAGCCCGGCCAATCACGGCCGGGCTTTCGCAGAGAAAATGGGTGAACTGGATCAGTTCGCCGCGGTGAGGGGTTCGCCCGCGCTCTTCCAACCCGCGAGGCCGGGGCTGAAATGTTTCACGTTGGTGTAGCCCAGCTCTTTGGCTGCCTCGGCCGCTTTTGCGTAGGCACCGCAGGCTTCGCTGCCGCAATACGCCACAATCAGCGCGTCCTTGTCCGCGGGCAATTTCGACGCGAGTTCATCCTTCACCGCGATGTAATCGATCGAGGTGGGGATGTGGCCTGCTTTGTAGGATTCCGAGCCATTGACGTCGATCACGGTGACTTCTTTGTTCGAGATGGCGGTCTTCAACTCGTCGATGCTGATGTTCGGAAACGGAGCCGCAAAAACCGAGGCCGCCGCGAACAGGGCGGTGAGGGTGAGAAGGAGTTTTTTCATAGGCCGATACGATAACCGACCTGTCACCCGGCGCAAGGGGCCCCGGCAGCCGTCACGCGTCACAAAATTGTCGCATTCGCGCGACCACACTTGCGTCCCGGCACCAAACGATGCACTTGCAAGGAGCATGATTCTTGACGCGTCTTGTGAATTGAAATTCGAGTGCCCGTGCGAGGTGCCGGTCATCTTCATGCTCCGCCCCCGCAGTGGCCTGGGCCAGTGGGTGATGGCCGAGCAATACGTCTGCCAGCCCCATCTCCCGATGCTCGAATACACCGACGATTACGGCAATCTCTGCCAGCGCACGGTGATTCCGCCCGGACAGTTGTCACTCACGGCCAACTGCACCGTGGATACCGCCGACGAGATCGACGTCGATTTCGACGCGGCTTTTGTGCCTGTGCAAATGGTGCCGGACCCGTTGCTGCAATTTCTCCTGCCCAGCCGTTATTGCCAAAGCGATCAACTGGCCGGACTCGCGGGCTCGATCATCGACGGCCAGGCCACCGGCTACGCGCAGGTCGAGTCGATCCGTGAGTGGATTCAACAGAACGTGCGGTACGCGTATGGCACGAGCAATCCTTCGACGTCCGCGCTGGAAACGGCGGAGCAGCGGGTGGGCGTCTGCCGTGATTTTGCACATCTCGGTATTTCGCTTTGCCGGTCCTTGCGCATCCCGGCGCGCATCGTGGTGGGTTATCTCCACGAACTCGATCCGATGGATCTGCACGCGTGGTTCGAAGCGTATCTCGGCATGCGTTGGTACACGTTCGACGCCACGCAGAAACAGCCGAAAGGCAATCGCATCGCCAT
>JBGTDR010000169.1:0-5890 GCA_041748215.1 Chthoniobacterales bacterium | reverse complement strand
GGACAATGGTACGTCAGCGCTCCCGCCAATAACCTGACGACAATCGGCAGTGCGGTGACCTTCACTACCGGAGCCACTTTGCACACCGTGGACTTTGCCACCGCCGAGTGGCGAACGCTCGCTGCGGTGCCTGGAGCACCCTTTGCCGTGGGAACGACCGCTGTTTCGCTGCCTGCGGGCACGATCGATGCCTTCGGCGTGTATTTTGCCACCAGCACGCTCGTGACGACGCGATTTGATACGTTCACGGTAACGGGAACTCCCACGCCGCTGCAGACGTGGCGCTTGCAATATTTCAACCCGACGGACCTCGCCAATCCGGCGCTGGAATCCACCGTATGGGGCTCGGCGGCGGATCCGAATGGCGACGGCATCGCCAATCTCATGGCCTACGCTCTGGGGTTGAATCCATTTGTTTCTTCTCCGGTCGATCTGCCGGCCCCCGGCCGCGACGAGACCGACGCTTTAACCCTGACGTTCCTGCGTGCCCGCGGCGACGTGACGTATCGGGTGATCGGTGGCGTCGCTCCGAATGGCGAGGAATTAATCGAAGAAAATCCGGGTATCGTCGGTGAGCTCGTGACCGTTTCCGCGCCCTCCTCGATCGGCGAACCCCGCTTTTTCCTGCGGCTCGAAGTCACGCAACCCTGACCGGTCAAACGGTCACGGCAAAAATGTGCGGCTGCACGCGCGCCACGGGCAGTGGCCGGTGCAGTGCGGAAAAGATTTGGGTGTGGCTCACCGGGGAATCCGGCGATTCGTCGAGGATTTCGAGGTGCCACCGCATCGTGTGGCTGAGGCCCTGACCGCGCTCCAGGCGCACCAGCGGACCGAGCAATTCCATTTCCGCGAACGGGCAGGAAATCGGACCGCTGTCGTAATATTCAACCGAAAGCCCGGCTTCCGGGAGGCCGTCCGGATATTCGCCGGACGGACATTCGGCCCGCTGAACGAGCACCTCATCACCAAATCGGGCCGCGAGCGCTGCCACCGGTGAGTCGAAACCAAACTTGGTCTTGCGCGATAAACTTTTGCCGTCCCCGATCAAAAGTCCGCCGATGGCCGTCAATTCGGGTGCCACACACCCCTCGAATTCAAAAATGCCGCGCGGATACGCGCTCTGTGCTGCCGGAACGAAGTAGGTGGCGTCGGGCAATGCAATGTCGGTGACGGACCAGATCCCGCAAACGTGGGTGGGACCTTCGAGATTTTCGACAATCTGAGTCGTGACCCACCCGGCACCGTCGAGGTGGTAGTCGCGTCGCACACGCAGACCCGTCGCACGGGATACCGGGCCGATGACACGCAGACCTCCGTCCGGCAGGGGTTCGGCTTCGTGACGGCCGGTGACGGGATGTCCCCAGGCAGGGTCTGGCGGCCACCCTTGGCCAGTGAGCCGTGACCAATCGGCCTGCGGAGAAAGCCAGGTTTTGTCGCCGCCCCAATTGAGCCAAGGGTCTGGTGAGGGCTCGACGTGATCGCCCGTCAGGCAGCGGGGATCCATCCACATCCAGTTGCGGCTCCCCGGCCGCCCGAAGTGCATCACGCGGGCGAGCGCGGGCACAACGACGGCTTCCAGGTGCGCATTCGAAAAACGCCAGGCGGGAAAGTTTTGCCAGGTCGTGGCCTCGAGATTCGCTTCGGGATTTCGCATTGCGGTCAAAATGTTGGTGGGTCGCGGACGACTCGAGCATGACGACTGCCAACGGTATGGCTGCCTCAGTCGGATGAGTTTGCGATCTCGAGGAGATTGCCGTCGGGATCGCGGAGATAAATTGACCGAATCGGTCCGGTGGTGCCGGTCCGGTCGACGGGTCCCATTCCTACGACGACCCCGAGACGGGCGAGGTCGTCCATGATCTCGGTGAGCGGCGTCGTGGTGAGAAAGCACAGATCCGCCGATCCGGATTGCGGATTGAGGGCGTGGGGTTGGATCGGTGCCGCCGCCGCGTGGAGGTTGAGCTTTTGGTTGCCGAATTTCAGCGCGTGCCGGCCTTCCCCAAATACCTCGTGCGTCATTCCAAGGATCCGGCTGTAAAAGTCCACGGTGGCCGTGACGTCGGATACGGTGAGCACGAGGTGGTCGAGACGCTGTAATCGCATGGATTCCGGTAGATCAACCGTCTTGTGCCAGACCCACCGGAGTCGCGCCAGTCTAGAGGCCAAAAAAGGCGGACCGCAAATGCATCAACCCGGTGCAGGGAAACTCCGTCCCCGTTTCGATTTGGTGCTTCAAGTCAGGTCCGTTCGGGGTTTCTTTTGCATGGAAGTTGCTCCATGGTGCGCCGTTTGGTCGGTCGGAACCAAAGTAAGCGAAAATTCCCGTGAACGATCTCAGACGACTCAACAGCATCAACGCCCTGCGAGGGGTGTCGGCTCTTTGTATTGTCCTTTTTCACTCCGTCGGCATCCATTTGAACGAGGATCTGGAGAATTTCCATCCGACCATGCGCCCACTCGTCTTCGTGGCGAGCTACAGCTGGATGTTGGGATCAAGTTTCCTGTTTGTCCTTAGCGGATACGGAATCAGTTCGTATTTAAACGGTCTGGTCAGGTCGGGAGCTCCCCGCACCGAGTTTCTGCGCATGCGTCTGGGCCGCATCTTTCCAGTCTACTGGGCTGCCTTTGCGGTCGCGATTGCAGTCAACTTTGGAGCCGGCATATTCAATTCGACCCCGTTGCGGGAAAGTTTGCCTCCCAGCTGGTCCTCGCTGCTTGCGAATTTGTTTCTCGTGCATGGCATTACTGGTCACGGCACCTACCTCCTGGTCGCGTGGGCGTTTGCCTACATCGTTTATTTTTACCTCCTCGTCGGTCTGGTCTATTCGATCCGCATCCGGGGTCTGCCTTTCCCATTTTACCTGATCCCTGCGCTGGCGGCCGCCGTGATCAGCTTTTTCTGGTCGCCCGCGGCGGGAGGTTCCATCTGGGACAGTTTCTGGGTGACGTGGCCGAAATTCTGCATCGGAGCGCTGGTTTATTGCGGGTTGATGGAAAATTCTTCCGGCCGTCCCGCGCTGGCATGGACGTGGGTTGGCGCGATCGCTTTGATTGGTCTGTGCGCACACTTTGGAGCCGGGGATTTTTACACCGGTTTTCTGGCCGCGTTGGGCATTATGCTCTTTGCGATCCGTCCGTTGGACGCACGGCTTGGCCGCCTTCCAGTAGTGGGTGTGCTGCAAGTGATCGGTCTGATGTCGATGTCGATTTTCCTGATTCACGGCCCGATCGTCCAGAAGGTGGTGAACCTCGCAGATCGCTGGCTGGACGTGTCGAGTCCGTGGCACCTACTCGTTCAAGGCGTGTCCATCGGCGCTGCGCTGGCAGTTTCCTATCTCTTTTTTAAAGGTGTCGAGCAGCCGCTGAACGATCTTCGACGCAATCGACGGTGGACCACTTCCGGAGGCGGGCTGACCCCACCGGCACCATCGCTGACGACGTGATCGATCCCCCGGGCTTTTCCCCTTTTCGCGCGCCCGCCCGGGCACTTATCACTTACAGGGATTGACGGTGGCATTCCGCCGCCCTCGCCCGTCCCCATCCCCATATCTTATGACCGTGTCTTTCCGTTTCCTGCCTTCGTTTCCCTGGAGTCTTGGTGGAATGTTTGCCGCGTTGCTGTTGGCCGCGGCTCACCCGACCGCTCGCGCCGCTGAATTGGTCGATGAGGTCGATCCTTTCATCGGGACGACTGGGGGAGGTAACGTGTATCCGGGGCCTACGCTGCCGTTCGGCTTCCTCCAACCCGGACCTGACACCGGCGTGGGTAGCAGCGCTCCCGGCTACAAACACAACAAACACGTCGTCGGATTTTCGCAGCAACGCATCTCGGGAATGGGCGGGCCGATTTACGGCCAGGTTTCGCTGTTTCCCATGACGGGCGAAATCGAAAATCCGTCCGACATCACGTCGACCGGCAAATCTGCTGAAGAGGCTTTACCGGGATATTACAGTGTCACTCTCGCGCCATGGGACGTGAAGACCGAGATCACCACGGCGGATCGAACGGCATTCTACCGTTACACGTTTCCGAAGGGCGAAGCGGTGTCGCGGGTCCTCGTGGACGTGGGCCACTGCCTTTTTGGCACTCGGACGGGCTGGGGCTCGGCGATGCCGCAAGCGGGCGAGGTGAAAATTGATCCGGAGAAACGGGAGGTGAGCGGATTTATGGTGTATCGCGGCGGCCGCTCCACCCGGGAACCATGGAAGGTCTATTTCGCGGCAACGTTCGACGCGCCGTTTGTTTCGTACGGTACGTGGACCGATGGCGGAAAATTGTCCGACGATTCCCGCGAAGCGCTGGGCGCCGAGATCGGAGCCTTCGTGAATTTCGATACGGCGCAGCAGCCGATCGTGCAATCGAAGGTCGCGATCTCGTGGAAGAGTGTCGACCAGGCGAGGGACTACCTTGCCACGCAAATGCCGGGTGCGGATTTCGACGCGGTGCGCGGCGCGGCGCGGGAAAAATGGAATGACGTGCTCGGAAAAATCACCGTGCAAGGTGGCACGGCCGATCAACGCCGAATGTTTTACACGGCGCTTTACCGCATGCACCTGATGCCGAACGACTGGACCGGCGAAGCGCCGGATCGTTACGGCGACCGCACCTATTACGAAAACAACCTCTGTCTCTGGGACATCTTCCGGACTGTGTATCCGATGCTCACACTGATCCAGCCGGAGCGCACGGTGGACCTCGTCAATGCGCTGCTCTCGTACTACGCGATCGATGGCTGGACCGGTGATGCCCACAGTGCGCACCAGTACGAACACATTCAAAACGGCACCAATGCCGACGTCATCATTGCCGATGCCTACGCAAAGAAACTGCCCGGCATCGATTGGGAAACCGCCTACGCCGCGATCCGAAAAAACGCGTTCGTGGATGAAAATCCTGCCATCGAAGGCCGCCCGATCAAGGGGCGCTACAAACTGGACGCCTACCGGCAACACGGTTACCTGCCGAGTGACGTGCCCGCCGGAACGTATGACCACCACCAGTCCGTTTCGCGAACTTTGGAATACGTACACAACGATTTTTCCGTGCTCACGCTCGCGCGGGACCTCGGCACGCCCGAGGACATTGCGGATCTCGAAAAACGCTCGCTCTGGTACAAAAATCTTTGGGACGCGGACAGCGGGGGATTTATGCGGGGTAAAACTCGCGATGGCCAGTGGCACGAACCGTTCGATCCGCTCAAAACGGAGACTGGTCCGCAATATTACGAGGGCCATGCGTGGACGTGGAGTTGGTACGTTCCGCACGACCCCCAGGGTTTGATCGAGCTGCTGGGTGATGACGACGCGTTCGTCGAAAAACTCTCGACGGCCTGCGAAAACTATTACCAGGCCTACAACGAGCCCTGCATGTTGCAGACCTACCTGTTCATTCACGCCGGACGGCCCGATCAGACGCAATATTTCTCCCGGAAAGCACTGGCGAAAAATTTCACGACAGCGACGAATGGATTGCCGGGCAACGACGACTCCGGAACGACGTCCGGGTGGATCGTTTGGACGATGCTCGGCATCTACCCGAACGCGGGACAGGATCTTTATTACATCGGCAGCCCGGTCTTTCCTGAAGCGACAATTCACCTTGAAGGCGGAAAGACGTTTACGATCCGCGCGCCGGATACTAGCACCGAAAACAAATTTATCGCTTCCGCCACCCTCGACGGGAAGCCGTGGAACCAGGCGTGGCTGCGGCACAGCGACATCATGGCCGGCGGCACGCTCGAATTGAAGATGGTGGCCGAGCCGACTGACTGGGGACGGGAGATCCGTCCGCCGAGTCATTCGCTGGCGACTGCGGCACGGTGAATCATTCGTTTCTGCGCAATGTGCCGCGCATCACCGGGCGCGGTGCAAAGATGAGTTGAGCCGCCGC
>JBGTDR010000168.1:0-15065 GCA_041748215.1 Chthoniobacterales bacterium | reverse complement strand
CGGCGGCGGGCATGCTGCTCGCGGCATCGGCGGGCGCGATGGAATCTCCCCGGGCGCTCCAGATCTCCCCGGAGCAGATTTCGCGGGCCGCCGATTATTCGCGCCGGACCGGTGGTCAGGCATTGATCGTCATGCAGTCGGGTCGCATCACTCACGAATCGTACGCGCAGGGGGGCGCGCCGTGCCGGCCGACGGAGATCATGAGTCTCACCAAAAATCTGGCGGCCGTCGCGACCTTCGCGGCGCAGGCGGACGGCCTGCTCGACCTCGACGAGCCGGTTGCCAAAACGATCACCGAGTGGAGCGACCATCCGGTGAAACGCCGGATCACGATTCGTCAGCTGCTTTCGCAGACGTCCGGCCTGGCGTCAGGATTTCCGGTGCTCTATTCCCGATCCGTTCGCGACAAAAACCAACGCGCGCTCGACCTGCCGGTGATCGGAGAGCCGGGTGAGCAGTTTACGTACGGCCCGGCCAATTTCGAGATCCTCGCGGAGGTTCTGCGGCGCAAACTTGCCGCGCGGGGCACCGATCCGCGGGCATTTATCGACGCGAAGGTACTCGCTCCGGTGGGCATCTCGGCCAGCGCGTGGCGGCGGGATCGTGTAGGCAACGCATTTTTGTCCGCGGGCGCAAAAATGACGGCACGTGACGTCGTAAAATTTGGTGAGTTCGTTCGTTTGCGTGGTCGCGTCTGGTTGGTGCAGGTGATCCCCGAGCGGGAATTCCTCGCCGCCGCGGACGGCACGTCGGCCAACGCCATGTACGGATTGTCGTTCTGGCTGAACCGCAATGCGGACCGCGCTGGTGTCGAACCGGTTTCGGTTGAAAACACGCTGGGCGACAGCCGCTCTCCGGCTTCCTGGCGGGCCTCCAGCCTTGCTAATGCGGCCCCGGCTGACCTGCTCGCGATGATCGGCTCGGGCGGCATTCGCTGTTACGTCGTGCCGTCGCGCAAACTCGTCATCGTCAGATTCGGCACGGGCCGATCATTCAGCGACGCAGAATTTCTCGATCGAATCTTCGGCGCGTACCGTTAACAAAACCGCGGACGCGTCGTTATT
Source organism: Chthoniobacterales bacterium (assembly GCA_041748215.1). Lineage (GTDB taxonomy): Bacteria > Verrucomicrobiota > Verrucomicrobiia > Chthoniobacterales > JAATET01 > JBGTDR01. The sequence continues at coordinate 14,001 of JBGTDR010000168.1, read as the reverse complement.
CGCGGGTGACGACCACCCGCCGGTTCGACGAGAAAATGCCTTCGTCGTCGAGCGCGCGGAAAATGAAGCGATTTTTGCCGGGTTTCAGGCGCACGCGCGCCCGCCAGGCATCGAGCCCCTTGATTTTTTTGGTGCGGAATTTTTTCCCGGTTTCCTTGAGCTGGACTTCGGCGATTTCGCCGTTGTCGATGGCGGTGCCGCGGAGGCTGATGCGCGTTTTGGTGACAGTGCGTTTTTTACGGCCCCGGACCTCCACGATCGGCTGGCCGGTGCTGGCGTTGGGAGCCGGGAGCGTGTAGAGGCGGGCGCGGATGCGGGGTCCAAGGCCTTGCCAGGCGAGGACCATGCGGCCACCGGAGCCCAGGGCGATGGCGGGATTCGTTTGAAAGAAGCCGGTGCTGGCGGTGGCCTGGATCTCGACGCCGCGTTTGATGGCGGAGAGCAGGTCATAGCGCTGGAAGAAAATGCTTCTGCCTCCGCCGGAGTCGGGGCTCTCCCACGCGACGACGAAGGTTCCGTCGTCGCCAACGCTCACGCTGGAATTTTGCTGGTTGCCGACGGTGGTCGTGTTGACGCGGAATTCCGGGCCGATCTTACCGCCGATGGGATTGAAGCACTGGCCGTAGACGCCGAGGCCATCGCCATCCTGGCCGTCGCTTTCCCAGACGACCACGAAGTTCCCGGCTGCGTCGCAGTCGACGCTGGCCGAGCCCTGGCTGCCAGTCGTGACGGTGTTGACGGGAACTTCGGCTGTGAGCGGGGCACCGGCCGAGTCGAAGATTCGGGCGGTGACGCCGTCGCCGTCGCCGTCTTGCGGACTGTCCCAGACGACGATCACGCGACCGTTGGCGGCCATGGCGACTTCGGGCCGGTTCTGGCTGTCGGCGGTCGTCGTATTGACGGGGATCTCGGCGGTGACGGGGGTGCCATCGGCCTGGAAGAAACGGAGAACGACGCCGGAAGAATCGTCGTCGGGACTTCGCCAGGCGATCGCGTAGTCGCCGTTGGCCCGGGTGGCGACCCGGCCCTGGATCTGGTTGCCGGCGGTCGTGGTATTGACGGCGACGCCGATGCCTGCAGGCGTCCCGTCGGGGTCGTAGCGGTGCTGGAAGATGCCGCTGGCGTCGGCGTCATCGTCGTTGACGGTAACGATAAAACGACCGTCGGCCGCGGTGGCAATGGCGGGATCGAGAGCCGAGGTCCGGATCGTGAACTCGGGAACGGTGAGCGCGCCCGCGTTGCTGAACAGGGAGCCGATAACATTGCCGGCGTTACTGTCCACCCAGGCGGCGACAAAGCCGCCGGGCTGCCACGCGACGGCGGGATCATTCTGGGAGCCGGCGAGGGTCTGATTGAGGCGGAATTCGTCGGTGACGGGCGCGGGGGTCTGGCTGGCAAGGGCGAGGCGGATTGTGAGGGTGGTGAAGACCGCAACGAGGGGAAAAGTGGGTTTCATGGTGCATTGATGGATGGCATTTTGCGACGAGGCCTCGGGTTTTGGCCCAGCCGGATTTCCCGACTGTCTTTTCGAGCGGCGGGTTGGGGCTATGCGTGCTTCATTCGCGGGTGACGACAACTCTTCGACGGGACGAAAGGATGCCTTCGTCGTCGAGTGCCTGAAAGATGAAACGGTTTACGCCTGGCTTGAGTCGGACGCGAGCGCTCCACTGGTCGAGGCCTTTGACTTTTTGGGTGCGAAACTTTCTCCCGGTTTCCTTGAGCTGGACTTCAGCGACTTCGCCGTTATCGATGGCGGTTCCGCGCAGGCTGATGCGGGATCTGGAGACGGTGCGTTTTTTGCGGCCGTTGACCTCGATGATTGGCTGGCCCGTGCTGGCATTGGGGGCCTCCAGCGAGTAGCGGCGGGCGTAAACGCCCAAGCCGTTGCCGTCCTGCCCGAAACTTTCCCAAGCGATGACCATGCGGCCGCCGGAGCCGAGGGCGATGTCGGGGGTGTTCTGAAAATCATTCGTAAAAACGTTGGCCTGCGTTTCAACCCCGCGCTTGACGCCGGAGAGCAGGTCATATCGCTGAAAAAAAATACCGTCATCGTCTGCATCGAGGCTCTCCCAAGCGGTGACGAATGTGCCGTCTTCTCCTACGCTGACGACAGGACTCTCCTGGTTGCCGACGGTCGCCGTGGTAATCCGAAACTCCTGGCCGATCTTGCCGCCGACGGCGCTGAAGCGTTGGGCGTAAACGCCCAGGCCATCGCCGTCCTGGAGGATGCTTTCCCAGACGACGACGAAGTTTCCCGCGGCGTCGCAGGCAACGCGGGGATCTCCCTGCGCGCCGGTGGTAAAGGTGTTGACCGAGATTTCGGCAGAAAGCGGCGCGCCGGCGGCGTTGAAGATCCGGGCGGTAACGCCGTCGCTGCTGCCATCCTGCTGGCTTTCCCAGGCGACGATCACGCGGCCGTTACCGGCGACGGCCACAGTGGGTGTGTCCTGATCGCCGGTGGTGGTGATGTTTACGGGAAGCTCGGCAGAAAACGGCGTTCCGTCGGCCTGGAAAAGGCGGAGAATGATCCCATCGGCATCGAGGTCGGGGCTTTCCCACACTACGGCGTAGTCGCCATTGGGGCGAACGGCGACGCGGGCATCATCCTGGTCGCCGACAGTCGTTGTGTTGACGGGAACGCCGTCGGCAAATGCTGTTCCAGCGGCGTCATAGCGCCGCTGGAAGATCCCGTTGGCATCTGCGTCGGTGTCACCAGAGGTCACGACAAAGCGGCCGTCGGCCGCGGCGGCGATACCGGAACCGAGCGCGGAAAACCGAATGTCGAATTCCGGGACGGTGAGGACTCCGGCATCGTCAAAGATCGCGCCGACGACGTCGCCCACGTCCTCCCAGGTAGCGACGAAGCCGCCGGGCTGGAGGGCGACGTAGACGTCGTTCTGCGAACCGAGGGTGGTCTGATTGAGAGGGAACTCCTCGGTGGCTGGCGCGGGTGTCTGGCCCGCCAGGGCCGGGTAAATTGTGAGAACGGTGAAGATTGCGGTGATGGGGACTTGCACCTTCATGAGGGGATCGTCTGGCGTGCGACGACGTTGGCAAGAGTATTTGGTGGGAATCATTGTTCGCCGGGCTTGCCGGGCGGGGGCGGCCCGATAAGACGTTCCGATCTCATGGGTAATTTTTCGTGGCGCTGGCTCGTAGTGGGTTCGGCATTGGCACTGGTCGTCGGCCTTGCGCTCATTTTTGGGAATCCGGACGCCGTGCACCACGACGACGACCTGACACATTACCAGATGGCGGCGTGGAGTTTTGCCGAACCGGGCTACCTGCTGGATAGCTGGGGGCGGCCGGGATTTACGGTGCCGTACGCACTCGCCGCGCAGGCGGGCTGGGTCGGCGCGAAGATTTTTTCGTTGTTGCTGGCGCTGGCGACGGCGTGGCTGACGGCGCTGATCGCACGCGAGCTCGGGCTGCGCGACCCGTGGCTGGCGGGATTACTCCTCCTGGCGCAGCCGCTTTTTTTCCGGCTCGCGCAAACGACGCTCACCGAGACGCCCGCGGCATTTTACCTGGCAGCCGCGCTCTTTTTGTTTTTTCGCGGGCACCTTGGATGGGCGTCGCTGGTGTTCGGGCTGCAATTCATCACGCGCCACGAGTTGATCGCGTTCGCACCGATCTGGGCGGGGGCGTTGTGGCTGCGGCGGAGTTCGTTTGCGGGCTGGATCGGTGCGTGCGCGATGCTGCCCGTGGCCATGCTGGTGGTGAATGGATTGTCGGCGGTGTTCGGGCTCAATCTTCCGGCGGAAATTTTCACCACGGCGCGGGCAAATCTCGATTACGGGACGGGCACGCCGCTCGCGTACGCGGCGGGGTCGGCGGTGGCGTTTGGCGCCTTCGTCATGGTGCTGGCGCTTTTCGGCGTCGCGCGGGTTCGAGAAACCCCCTGGCTGGCGTTGATCATTCTCCTGGCAGCCTGCAGCCTCGGCGTGCAGACGGTGCTGCGGACGCTGAATCTTTTTGCGACGGCGGGTTACCCGCGATTCATCGTGACGATTGGTCCACTCATCGCGCTGCTGGCGCTTGCGGGTTTTGATTGGTGGCGAACGCACCCGCGGTGGGCGGTGACGTTTCCGGCAATGTGGGCGGCGGCGCTGGCGGCGGTTGTGTTGATGGCAGCCGGGCTCTTCTGGGAATCGAACATGGGGAGTTTCGACCTCGGTGGATTGTCGATGGATCGTTTCTGGGTTTTGTACTGGACGATATTTGTTCAGGCCGCGGTTGTCTGTCTGTGGCTCGTGATTCAGCGGGTGGCTTCCTCTGGCCGGGAAGGCGGATCTCTCGGATCGAAGATCAGTTTTGCGATGGTAATGCTCGCGGTGACCGCCCAATGGGCGATTCAGCAGTGGCCGGCGGAAAACCAGGGGTCGCTCTCGCAGGCGAAGGAAGCGGTGGCGTGGGTGGGGGAGAGATTGCCCAACGCGCCGACAGTCCTTTCAACGGATCCGTGGGTGCGGCATTACCTCGGGACGGTGACCCCGCACGGCGAGGATTTGCGGTCGGAAATTCGCCGCGCGGAAACGGGCTCGGTGTTTGTGTTGGACACTGTTTACGGGCCGGGGGCGGCGTTTCGGATGTCGCGGGAAAATGTGCTCGAGTTACGGGCGATGACGGAAGTGGGCGAGCTGGGTTGGGTGAAAGACCGCGACGGCCCGCGGTTTATCGTTTTCCAAATCGGGAGCCCATAGGCCGAAGTTCCGACGGGAGAGCGGGAGTTTTCTGGGATTGCGCTTGACCGTGGGGGGGTGTCCGAAAAGCGTCTCCCCGTGCATCAGGCCAAAAGGGGAGGGACGACATCTTCCGGCGCCTTCCCGGGCAGCTGGAACGAAATCTTTGAGCGCGACGGAGTTCCGCGCGAAGTTTACCGACCCCTCTTCGACCGGCTGTCGGCGGTATCCCGCACTGATTTGCGCCGTTTGGACGAGCAGTTGGAAGCGACGATGCGCGAGATGGGAGTGACGTTCGACATCGGGCGGGATCGCCCTTGGGGCCGTCGGCCCTGGTACTGCGATCTGATGCCGCACATCGTCACCGAGTCGGAATGGAAACCGCTGGTCGCGGGAATGACGCAGCGGCTGCACGCGTACGAATGTTTTCTGCGCGACGTCTACGGCGAACGGCGCATTCTCCGGCAGAGCCTCGTCCCGTTGCACCCGGTGCTCGGAAGCCCGTATTACCAGCATGCGGCCAGCGGACTGCGTCCACCGGACGGAGCGTTTCTGCACCTCAGCGGCATGGCGGTGTCGCGTCGGCCGTCGGGCGAGTTCGTGGTGAAACACCAGTATTTCAGCCACGCGTCGGGGATTTCGTACATGATTCAAAACCGCCGGGCCATGGCACGCGTGATGCCGCAGGCGTTTGCGGATTACATGATCCATTCGATCGCGGACGTGCCGACGGACATCCTCGAAGTGCTGCGGGGATTTTCGCAGGACGAAGATCCGACGGTTGTGTTGTTGTCGTCGGGGCAGGGCAGTGCGGTTTATTCCGAACACAGCTTTCTCGCGCGGCGCATGGGCATTCCGCTCGTGGAGGGCGGCGATCTGCTCGTTCTCAATAGCTGCGTCTACTTGAAAACGGTTTCGGGGCTTGAGCGCGTCGAGGTGATATATTCGCGGCTCTCGGATAATTATCTGGATCCGCTGGTCTTCCGGCGGGATTCCCTGCTCGGCGTCCCCGGGTTGGTTCAGTGCATTCGCATGGGCACTGTCGCGGTGATCAATGCCGTGGGATCGCAGCTGGCGGACGACCGGGCGTTGCTCGCCATCGCGCCGGCAATCATCCGGTACTATCTCGGGGAGGTCCCGATCCTCGACGGGTTGGAAACGTATTGGCTGGGAGATTTGGATCAACGTGAGCTCGTGCTCGAAGATCTCGACCAATACACCGTGCGACCGCTTTACGGGGAGCGCATCCTGACTCCTCCAAATGGTCACGGTCTTGATGACCGGCGACGGGCGGCAGTCATCCGGGAAATTCTCGAAAATCCGGCGCTTTTCGTCGCGCAGCCGCGGGACTGCGATGCACTGACGGTGAGCTACGACGGTGGGCGGCCGGAAATGCGCACGCAGGATCACATTCTTTTTTCCCTGCGGACGAACGGCGGAGATTTTACGGTATTCCCGGGAGCGCTCACGCGGGTTTCGACCGACGAGTCACCGTTCACGGCCTCCGAATTGGGAGGTGGCAGCAAAGATACGTGGGTGGCTTCCGGCGCGGAGGAGACGGTGAAATCTTCGCCCCGGTTGATCCACGAAACGCGCCTGCCCTCCCAGCACGTGACGAGCCGGGTGGCGGAGGCATTTTACTGGACGGGACGATACCTCGAACGGGCGAGGAATCTGGCTGGCATGATCGCAGTGATCGAGGCGCTTGAAGCGGAGGAACTCAATCCCACCGAACGCATGCTCTACCGGCCGGTGTGGAACCGTATCCTGCCTCTACTGGACGGTGGTGGCGGTTCGCGGCGCACCATTTCCAATCCGCAGGGGCGATACCGTCTCACGCTCGATCTGACCGAAAGCGGATCGGTCGTGAACGCGGTCCAACGCGCGACGTGGAACGGCGAATCGATCCTGGAATGTCTGAGCCTCGAGGCCTGGGCTGTGTTGAGTCAGCTCCAGTCGCGGTTCCAACGAACGCGATTGAGACGGACGGCGTCGGATGCGGAATGCTCGGTGGCGACGCGCAAGATGTGCGATCACACGACCGCGCTCGTCGCGCAGTTTTTTGGCGCTGCGCAAACGACCATGATCGCGGACGGCGGCTGGAGATTTTGCCTGATCGGCCAGATGGTCGAGCGCGCGTCGACGACCGGCAACGCCCTTGGGTCGATGATGCGATCCTTGCTGCGTGCATCCGGACCGGCTCACGAACACGCCCGGGAGATCCAGCTTTCGGCATTCCTCCGCCTGCTCGGCAGCCGGGATGTTTACCGGCGGGTTTATCAAATGCGCATCGAGCCAGGAGCGGTGCTTCAGATGTTGTGGCTCAATCCCGTCGTGCCCCGCTCGGTGAGCCGTTGCCTCGCGCAATGCGCATCGCTGCTGGCGGAGTCGCAAGCGGATGGGTCACCGGCAATGGGACGGACGGTGGCCGGAATCGAGGCGCTGCATGCCGAGATTGCGCAGACCGACTGGGATCTGCTGGCGGAGGCGGAGATTGTCGAGCCGCGGCTCAAGGGTCCCGAGGCTGTGGCCGAAAGCGTCCTGCTGCACCGCATCGAGGCACTGCTTGATCGGACGCTTGGCATTCATCACCTGATCTCCGATGGATTTCTTAATCATCAGATTCATATGCGCGGCGCGGGCCAGCCGCTGCTGAAAGGATTTTCCGATGCTGTTTGAGATCCAGCACACCACTGATTACCGCTACAGCCAGCCGGTGATCGAAGCGTATCTCGAAGCGCGGCTCACGCCTCCCGACACGAGTTCGCAATCCGTGGTGAGCCGCACGATGAAGGTCACGCCGGATCTCGCCACGTCGCAATACGTCGATCCGTTTGGCAACGCGGTGGATTTTTTTTCCATGACACTGCGGCACGAACGCCTCGCGGTGCACAATCGCATGGTCGTTCGAACGCGGGTGCCCGAGCTTCCCGAAGACGCACTCAGCCTGCCGGTTGCGGAGGCGCGGCAGGTGATTTCGTCCATGTTGATCGATTATTTCGACTACCTGCAGCCGACGGCGGTTGTGCCCATCGGTGGGGCCGCCAGCGACTGGGCGCGACGTCACCTGCCGCCGGGCCGTCCGCTCCGGGAGGCGCTGGAATCGCTGAACGGGACGCTGCACCGGAAGTTCCAGTACAAACCCGGTTCGACGGACAACAATACGCCGCTGCGCACGGTGTGGCGGCAGAAACGAGGGGTGTGCCAGGACTACGCGCACGTGATGCTGAGTGTGCTGCGAACGGCCGGACTGCCAGCGCGGTACGTTTGCGGCTACATCGAAACCGAACCGCTGCCGTCGCGGCACCAGACCGAAAAACGCCGCCGACTCGTGGGCTCCATCGCGACCCACGCGTGGGTCGAGGTCCTCGTGCCCGGCATGACGTGGGTGGCGCTCGATCCGACAAATGATCGGTGGTGCGGAGATCAGCACGTGGCCGTTTCGTTCGGCCGTGACAGCAAGGACGCCGCACCGGTGCGAGGGACATTCAAAGGGTCAGGATCGCAAACGATGAAAGTGCGTGTGCATATGAAACGGATGGGGAAATCATGAAAGCGGCGATTCGCTACGAGGTCGAATATGCCTACGCCGAGGAGGCGGGATTTTCTCCGCATTGGGTGCGATTGTTTCCGCGGAGTGACATCTTCACGCGCGCGGATCGGGTGGATTTCCGGGCCGACCCGTCGGCGGACGTGCAATACCGACACGACATTTTCGGGAATTTCGTGGGTTATTGTTTTTATCCCGAGAAGCTGGCGGCACTGCATTACGCCCTCGATCTCGACATGACACTCGAGGAAAAAAATCCGTTTCATTTCCTCGTCGATTCGCACGCGCTGCGGTTGCCGTTTACGTACAAACCCGAGGAATTGCGCATGCTGGCGCCGTACCTCGAGCGGACGTTCACGGGGACGCTCCCACCGGGATTGCAGCCGGGCAGCCCCCGACCGACCGTGGAAGCTTTGGTCGCGCTCAACGGCTGGATTTTTGAAAATCTCGAATACGAACGACGGGACGAAGGCGAAGCCATGCCTCCCGGCGAAACGCTATCGCGCGGCGCGGGAGCGTGCCGCGATTTTGGTGTGCTCTTCGCGGCGGTCCTGCGGGAACACGGCGTCGCCGCACGGCTGGCGAGTGGATTTTTGTGGGAGCCGCCCGATCTCGACGCGTCGGAGCGCAGAGCCGAAAGTGCGCTGCATGCGTGGGTCGAGGCATTCGTTCCCGGGCCGGGCTGGATCGGCATGGACCCGACGAACGGCGTCTTCTGCAATCACCATTTCATCACCGCAGCCGTCGGTCTCACCCCCGACGACATCACACCGGTGAAGGGATTTTATTACGGCAAAAAACACATCGAGAGCCGGATGACGAGCACGCTCACGATCACGCCTTTGTGAAGAACCAACCAAAAAAGGCGATGGCCGCCGCCGCGAAGTGGGCCGAAGGGATTTTTTCCCGCGAGGGCGTGCGTTTCACGCTGGGTGGAGAACCGACCTATGTCCCGGTTCATCCGGAAGGGCCCGAGTGGTCATTTTCCGCGGTCGGGCCGACCAAACTTTCGTACGCGCGGCGCATGGCGGAAAAGTTGTTCGCCTCGCGCATGGCGGGCGGTGCGGTCTTTTTCAGCCCCGGAAAACAATATCCCGGTGAGGTGAATCCGCGTTGGGCATTGCGCATGATTGCGCGTCGTGACGGCCGGAAACTCTTTCGCGGAGTGAGCGGAAAAAAACGCACGGAGCCGGCGCAGTGCGCGGTCTTTCTCGACACGGTGCTCGCCAAGTTGGAAGTCACGGCGCGCTGGCTTGCCTTCAGCGATTCCCGTACGCCGCCAGTGAAGGCCTGGGTGTTGCCCCTTGATCACGAAGGTGAGGGATGGATCACGGTGAACTGGAAACTCAAACGCGCCCAGTGCGTGCTCAACAAAGCGGAGGGGCCCGCGGGCCTGCGGTTGCCGCTCAATCTCGTGCCTGAGGGGCTGCCGAAGCGGGCGCTCGTCGCGGAGCTGGACACCGACGGGCGGCTTTGCATTTTTTTTCCGCCGCTGCTGCAGGAGCCATTCGCCGAATTGCTGGCGGCGGTCGGGGAGGGGCTGCGGGCCGCCCGCATCGGCCTTTACGAATTGCAAGGTTACGTGCCGCAGGACACTGCAGGCATTTGGACCGCGGTCGGACTCGCTGCCGATCCGGGAGTGCTCGAGATCAACGTGCCGGCGTGCACGTCGTGGCACGACTACGACGAGTGGATCACGCTGCTGACCGCGTGCGCCGAAAGCGTCGGGTTGCGGTCGTGGAAAGAAACCCCGGGTGATTACCCGGGCGGCACGGGTGGTGGAAATCACCTGCTGTGGGGCGGTCCGTCGCTGGACGAAAATCCCTTTTTCACGCGCCCGGCGTGGCTGGCATCGATCCTCCGCTACTGGCAGCACCATCCGTCGCTGGCGTATCTTTTCACCGGCACCTACGTTGGCGCTTCGTCGCAGGCGCCGCGGCCGGACGAATCGGCGAAGGATCTTTTCGACATCGAGATGGGCTACCACTTCGTGGAAAATCTTCCCGCGGGTGATCATCGCGGGTTGATCAACGAAACGTTGCGGCACCTTCACACGGACGTTACGGGCAATGCCCACCGGTCGGAAGCGAGCTTCGACAAATTTTGGAACGTCGGCTGGCCCGGCGGCATGCTGGGTTTGGTGGAATTTCGCGCGGTGGAATCACTGCCTCGCGCGGACTGGATGTCGGCCGTGATGCTGCTCTGGACGTGCCTTGCGGCCCTCAATCTCAAAACGCCATTGCGCGAGTCACTGGTGGCGTACGGTGGTCAATTGCACGACCGGTATTTCCTGCCGTCGGGTCTCTGGGAAGATCTCGAGGAAGTTTTCGCCGATCTCGAAGGAGCTGGCTGCCCGATCCCGCGGGACATTTTTCGTGCGATCTGGGAATGGCGGTTCCCGAAGGTGCTGGCGTACGCCGACGGCGAGGCAACGCTGGACGTACGGCGCGCCCACGAAAGCTGGCCGCTGCTGTCCGAAACACCCGTCGAAGGAGGCTCGACGAGTCGCTTTGTTGATACGTCGATGCATCGCCTGGAATTTTCCGCCAACGAAGCATTCGCAAAGACCTGCGACGTCATCGTGCAAGGGCGGATCCTGCGATTGACACCGTCGGGTGATGGTCTGGCGCTGGCCGGATTGCGCTACCGCCGCAGTGCGCTTTACCCATGCCTGCATCCCGGGATCGAGCCGCACCTGCCGCTGGAAGTCGCGATCGTGCGCAAGGGAGCGCGGCAGGTGGAGGCGGGATATTCGATGGGGGCGGGGCAGACGGAATTTGAACGCACATCAAGTCTGGTCCTGTCGGCTGGATCCAAACGGTGCCGACCAATTTTCAAAGGCGCATTGACTCACGACCTGCGGCTCGATTGAGAAATCAGCGGGGCACCGGGGAGGCAGTGAGTTCGCGTCGGAGCGTTTCGATTTCCGGCCCGGCGTCGGCGGGTGCACTGGCGCTGGCGCGGTCGAGATGAATCAACGCTGCGGCGGGATTGCCGAGTTCTGCGTGACAGCGGGCGAGCAGGATTTCGGCCTCCCACGTTCCAGAATCCAATTCGATGCCAGCCGCCCGTTCGAACGATCCGAGAGCGGCGCGGCGGTCCCCGAGGCCCCGCTGCAAGATCCCCATCGACAACAAGGTTTCGTAAGACCGTGACCGGGCGGCGGCGATTTCCCGCGGCGTGCGGATTTCGTTTTGCGCCGCGAGATTTTCTTCGGCGATCGCTCGCGAAAAATACGCTATCGCGCGTTGAGCGTAAATCACGCGCAGGCGCGGTGGGGCGGTGCTCTGGGTCTGACGAAAATAATGCCGACCCCAGGCGGCTGCGTCGATGGGAGGCAGGGGATCATTTACGGGTGCTGTGAGCGCGTCGGCGGCGTCGCGTTTTTCAAACGCCGCGCGCGAGTCTCCCATGAGTTCGCCTTCGACAATGGCGGAGTGAAACCAGGCGGGTTCGGATTCGGGGTCAAAAACGAGCGCCCGCCGCAACGCTTCGCGGGCCTCCAGCGCCAGTTCGCTTCGGCGGGAGGCGTCCGGTTCACGGAGTGCCCACCGGAGCGATATCGTGCCGAGATGATGGTTCGCAGAATTGAGTTCGGAGCGACCAAGACCCGCGCGGAGCGTGGCGGTGGCCCTTTGCATGTAGGCAGCAACGTCCGCGGTTTCAGAGCTGCGTTCCGCGAGAGACGCGAGGGCTTCCGCCGCGTAGATGCGGTTAGCAACATTGGAGGGATCGCGGACCAAAGCGTATTCGTAAGCGGCGACGGCGTGCGATGGATTACCCGCAAGATTCAAGAGGTCGGCCCTTTTGCCGGCCACTTCGCTTCGCAAGCCGGGCACCACGCCAATCACGATCCCGACAGTTACGCCGAGGCTGGTAACTACGGCGACGGCGACCACCCAGCCGCGCGGCCGTGGACGTACCTTTCCTCCGGATTGAAAAAACGTGCTCGCCGCCAGTGCCAGCACAGCGACCACGACGAGGCCGAGCGCACCGGTGTTCACCAATTCCAATCGAGTCAACTGATTGATGGTGAGAAGGACCGGGTCATCTTCCGAGGGCAGCGGTCCAAGGCCGACCAGCGCCCAGGATTTCAACGATCCGATCGCAATCGCGACAACCAGTGCAAGGACTCCCGCCCGCAGGATTGGTCGGCCGCTCTTGGATGCCGCCTCGGCATCACTTCCGGTGGAGCGGATGCACAGAATTCCTGCCACCCACGTCGGCACGAGCAGGAGCGGGATCAAAGCTGACCCGGTTGTGGACGCAGCGTTCAGGCGAACGTCGATTAGGCCAAACAAAAGGGTGCCGAGCAGCGTGCCGGTGAGCAAACCGCTCGTGACCCAGTTCGGAGAGCCGGCATTGCATTCCGTCGCGTCGGACGGAGCCGGCACGCTCCCCGCGACAAGGGCGCCGGCGAAAATCCAGAACAGCATCATCGGCATTGCGGTCTGAAACGAAAAGGCGGTGTCGACCCAATGCCCGAGCAAGCCGGCCAGCAGCGCGAGCATCAGGATTTCCTGCGAGCTTGCAGGCGATGGTCGATTCTCTGGCCGCCGAGCTGTCCCGCCGAACGTCCCGATCACCAATCCCGCGGCGAATCCGAGTTGAAAACCCAGTCCGAAAAATCCCGCGCCGTATATCCCGCTCAATGCCGCGGCCACCACCAATGCAGCGCCTAACGCGCAGGCACCCACGATCAGGCCGTTGCGCGGGCGATGCGAAAAACCGGCGGCCTGACATCCGCAGCGAAAAATCACAAAAAAGAATGCGAGCATCGCCGCCCATCCCAGAAGCCCGGTTCCCTGCCAGGTATCCCAGAAAAAATTGTGGAACCGGCTTTCGAGTTTCGGGATCGCTTCCGGCCCGGCCGTTCGGTGGTATTCTGCCAGCGGCCACTGGGAAAGCATGAGCTGCAGCGACTCCGGGCCGTAGCCAATGAGCGGCCGCAGGGATCGCCACGGATCCGGCGTGCCGTCGGGAAACACCAATCCTTGCGACGCAGTCACGAGGTTCGGAGCCTGCGCCCACAGCCAGGGACGCGGGGCGTCGCCGGTTCCCGGGCCGAGCGGGACCACACGCGACAGTCGCCCGAGTAACGGCACTTGTTCGACGGAGGGGGCAATTTTTCCCAGCCCGGCGAGCATGGTGAGAAACAGGACGATCGCACCGAATGCCCCCAGCGCTCCAATGGCCATGCGCTGCCGACCCGAGCGGGCGGCAAGCAGAATCAGGCCGCCGCAAACCGCCGCGAGCAGCGCGACAAACGGACCGCGTTTCTCAGCAGCAGCGAACGCCGCAACCTGGAGCACCAAAATGACCGCGGAAATTCTGGCCGCCGTCGGGTGGCCCCCCGGGTTGGATCGACACCGCCAGAGCATCCAGACGGTGACCGGCATCAGCATAAGCAGGTAACCGGCGAGATAGATCGGATGACCGGCGAAAGAAAATGCCATGCCCGTCGCGCCAAAGATCGGGTCGAGACCCGCCCGCTGGACGAGAGCAAAAATCGTCACCGGCACGCTGGCGGCGAGCGCCGTCGCGACGAGTCGTTCGCGCTGCCCGGGCGTTCGCAGGTGCAGCGCCACGCCGGCAAAAAGCGCGACCAGACAGGCCAGAGTGAACGTTCCTTGCACAAATTGGGGAGATCCCCAAAAACTGCGAATCGGGTCGATGGAAAAAATGGCCGCCGCCGCCGAGACCAGCAGCAACGCTCCGCCGGCAAGCAACGGCGTCGACTTTTGGTCCCACGGTCGCAGTCCGCGCGCG
>JBGTDR010000167.1:0-6193 GCA_041748215.1 Chthoniobacterales bacterium | reverse complement strand
TTTGCCTGGCTTGGTCGCTTTCGTCGCCTCGCTCGCGATTATGAGCGCCTGAGCTCCAACCTCGCTGGCTATCATTGGATTGCCGCCATCTCCCTCATGCTCGCCAATCTCCTCTCCATATCTGCATAACAGGCTCTAGAGCCGGATGTGATCAGGGGAGGCGAGGGTTGCCAACGGCTGGGTCCACCCGCTACAGCTGGCTGATCGTGAAGCCGTTTTTCTTCCTGGTCCCGGTGGTGGCAATTCTTCTGGGAGGCTGCATCGCGGCACCCAAAGCGCCGGAAATCACGGCGGCGCAACGGGCCGAGTGGGCTCGGGTGAAGACGGGGCCGTTCGCGTGGGGCATTTCCACGAGCAGTTACCAATACGAAGATCCCGCGGTGAAGCCGGGCACGCCGGAAGCATTCACGACCGACTGGGATCTGATGGTCGCGAAGGGCGCGGCTCCGGAAAAAGGTCAGGCCGTTTACACGTGGACGCATTTCGACAAAGACCTCGCGGCGCTGCGCAAAATCGGGGTCACCCATTATCGCTTCAGCCTGGAATGGGCGCGAATCGAACCGCGACCGGGCGAGTACAACGAAGACGCGATTCGTGAATACGTCGGCATGGCGCGGAAACTTCGCGCAGCCGGCATCGAGCCCGTCGTTTGTTTGTGGCACTTCACGTTTCCGGACTGGCTGACGGACACCAAACGCCCCGCCAATTCCAACTGGTTGCACCCGCTCTACGCGGAGCGCTGGGCGGCTTACGTCGAAAAAATGGCACGTGCGATGGGGCCGGGCGTGCGGCTCTACGCCCCGCAAAATGAGCCGAACGGCCAGATCACGACTGCTTACATCGCGGGACTCTGGCCACCACGCCAGGTCGCAAATTTTGGAAATTACAACCGGGCCGTGGCGGCCAGCGCCGCGGGATTTCGCCAGGCCGCGGCCATTCTCAAAAGGGTCAATCCAGACGCGCTGGTGCTGAGTGTCGAGGCCCTGCCGTGGTGGAACCGCTCACCCGTCGATGTCACGCACGCGCTCCACAATTTCATGCAGCAAAGTAACTTCGATCATCTCGACGCGATTTATGACGTCTGTGACGTGATCGGATTTAATTATTATTATTCGCAGGTCGCGGGTCCGATGAGCCTGATCAACGCGGGCAGCCACCGCGGACCGGATTTCACGATGATGGGATGGGACATCGATCCCGAAGCGCTTTACCGCCAGATCAAGCTCGTCGGTGAGCGGTACGGCAAACCGCTCATGATCACGGAAAATGGCATCGCCACCGCCGATGATGCCCAGCGGGTGCGCTACATCGGTGAACACCTCGCGGCGATTGACCGGGCCAAAGCCGACGGATCCGACGTGCGTGGATATTTTTATTGGTCGCTCGTGGACAACTACGAGTGGCACTACGGCTACACTGCCACGTTTGGTCTCGCCCGGATGAATCCCAAAACCTACGAACGCCAACTCAAACCGTCGGCCGGGTATTACCGCTCGGTGATTCAGAAAAACCGGCGTCGCTGATCACGTCAGCCGCTCGAGAGCGGCGGCGGCAACTTCGTCCGCGGTCACGGCTTCCATGCAACGGAAATCGAGCGGGCAATCGCGTTGGAAGCACGGGCTGCATTCGACCTGGTGACGGATGACCGTGTGTTGATCGCCGAGCGGGCCGGTGAGGGCGGGTTCCGTGGAGCCAAAAATCGCGACGACCGGAACACCGAGGGCGGCGGCGAGGTGCATCGTGCCCGTGTCGTTGGTGACGAGCACGCGCAGAGTGCGTAGTTCGGCGATGAGTTCGGCAAGCGTGGTGCGACCGGTGAGGTCGGTGACTCGGGATGTGCCCGCCTGAAATCCAGCGGTCACGTCCTCGGCGACCGGCCGATCTTTTTCGACACCGAAGATGACAAATTCGCAATCCACGGTGGCGGCGATGCGTTTCATGGTGTCGCGAAAACGAATGGGAAACCAGCGTTTGGCGGCTCCGTATTCGGCTCCGGGACAAATGCCCACGCGAAGCGGTCCGGTTGGCGGCGGGGCGGTCGGGTACGCGAGCGGAAGTTTGGGAGCGCCGAGGCGGTCGGCAATGCGCATGTAGTGCGCGGCCTGGTGCTGCGGGCGCAGATGTTTTTTGCCCTCCTTGACGACCTGATTGAGCATCCATTCACGTTTGTGACCGGCGTAGCCGACGCGGCGCCGGATGCCGCCGAGCCAGACTTCGAGAGCGGATCGCGCGGAATTTGGAAAAAGCACGGCGACGTCAAACCGCCCCCGGATTTTCCATGCCACCGAAAACACGGACGCGTCCTCTTCGATCGGAATGACGTGATCCACTTCGGGCAAAGACGTCCAGAAATCGGCGAGTTTTTTCGGTGAGAGAACGGTGACCTGGGCGTCCTCGCGACCCGCTTTGATAGCCCGGACGGCGGGTGAACTCATGACGGCGTCGCCGAGCCAGTTGCTCGAGCGGATGAGGATGCGAAAAGGGCGGAGGCTCATGGGATCGGTGTCGGCGGGTAAATAAACGCCGCGTTTGGTGCGGGCGAGCAGGAAGTCCGGGTGGGGGACCTTCCACCGATTATGAACCCAGAACCAGTCACGCGGCGATTCGCGAATTTGCGATTCCAGCGCGCGGTTGATATTGGCCGTGAGTTGGTCAGGCTGATCGGGATTGTACGGGATCTCCGGACGGGCGGAGATGCGCCATTTTGCAAAACCGGCGGTGAAGACGGCCATGGGCACAACCGCGGCTCCGGTGCGCGTGGCGAGCGAAGCGGCGAGCGGTGACGTTGAACTGAGCCGCCGGAAAAGCGGGGTCCAGACGCCGCTGTCGCCGGCGTGCTGATCGACGAGGATGGCGACCAGGCCGCCGGCTCGCAGCAGAGCCATGGCTTTTCCGAGGTCACGCTTGCGATCGAACGTGGCAACACCGTTTCTCCGCCGATCGCGGGTGATGAGGTCGTCGAGGCGGCGGTTGCGCAGCGCCTGGTAAACCGTGCCGGTCGGGTACGGGCGGGCGTGAAAATTTGCCTGCGCAAAAAGCTCCCAGTTGCCGATGTGGCTGATCATGAGAACAACGCCCTTGCCGCGATTCAGTCCGGCGGTGACGTGTTCGAGGCCTTCAATGGCGGCGCAGCGGCGAATTTCCTCCTCGCCCATGGCGGCGACGCGGAACGCGCAGCAGGCGTTGGCACCGAGTGTCGTGAAATTTTGAAACGTGAGGCGGCGGACCGCCGCAGGCGGCATTTCCCCCTCGAACGCGCGCGCCAAATTTTCCCTTGCGAGGCGGCGGTAGCCGGGCAGGATCGCCCAGAGCAATGCGCCGGCTGCCTGGCCAAGCGCAAAACAGACTGGCAGAGGAAGCACCCGGATCACCGAGACCACTGCGAGGGCGATGCCGTATACGACGCGATCCATGAACTTCAAAGAAGCCCCGGAAACTAGGCCGCACCCGTCAGGAACGCGAAGCAAATCCATCCCGCCCGGATCCACGATCGGTCTGCTCGGCGGTGGCCAGCTCGGACGCATGTTTGCGCTCGAAGCGCGGCGACTCGGCTGCCGGGTTCACGTTTTCGAGCCGCAGCCGGACAGCCCGGCCGGGCAGGTCGGCGATCTGGAATGGACGGCGGAGTATTCCGACACGGAGGCGTTACGCTCCTTCGCTGAGCGGGTTGACGTCGTGACCTACGAATTCGAAAACATCCCGCTGGCCGCCATTGAGACGGTCGGCGCCCTCCGCCCGGTGCGGCCGCGCGGTGAGGTGCTGCACGTTTGCCAGAATCGCGAACGCGAAAAAACGTTCCTCGCCGCCAACGGGATTCCGTGCGCGCCGTTCCGGATTGTTGATTCCGCTGAGTCGCTGGCACAAGCGATCCACGCGGTGGGCGGTCGCGGGGTGCTCAAAACGGCGGATTCCGGCTACGACGGCAAGGGACAGGTCAAGGTCTCGGCGGCGGACGATGCGGCGGCCATCTGGCGCAACTTCGGTGCCGGGCGCGGAGTGCTCGAAGGCTGGATCGATTTCGCCTGCGAACTCTCGGTCCTCTGTGCCCGCGGCATCGACGGCAGGACGGCGGTTTTTCCGGTCGCCGAAAATTTGCACACCAATCACATCCTCGATTATTCAATTCTGCCCGCGCGCGTTCCCGATGCCGTGCAGTCGGAGGCGGTTGCAATCGCCCGGAAGATCGCGCTTGAACTCGACGTCGTGGGATTGATCGCGGTGGAATTTTTTCTCACCACGGATGGGCGTGTGCTCGTCAACGAAATGGCACCGCGGCCGCACAACTCGGGTCATTTCTCGTTCGACGCCTGTGTGACGAGTCAGTTCGAGCAGCAGCTCCGCGCGGTGTGCGGGCTGCCGCTTGGATCGACCGAATTGCTGCGCCCGGTCGTGATGTTGAATCTGCTCGGCGATTTGTGGCATGGCGGCGAGCCGCCGTGGGACGAAGTGCTCGCCGATCCGGAAGTCAAACTTCACCTCTACGGCAAGAGCGAACCGCGACCCGGCCGCAAGATGGGTCATCTGTGCGTCCTGAGTGAAAACGTGGAGGATGCGTTCGCACGTGCGCGGGATATCAAGGCGATGCTGACTGCGAAGGCGTCAGCACGCTGAGACTCCGGTCAATGCGCGCACCGGAACGAGTCGGAACGCTATTGACCTGCATCACTCGCTTTCGACCGATGGGTATGCGGCAAGGATTTCCGGGTGACCGGAAGCTTTGACTTGTGCGATCTGGATCCAGTTGCAAAACAAGAGCATTATGCAATTTCCCAAGGGGCTTGTGATTGGAATGAGCCTCGTGCTCCTGGCGGTTGAGGGAGCTTGGGGCCAGCGGGTGGGGGATGAATGGACGCCGCGGCGGGGGGATTTGACACCGGGACTGCAATACACGGCGCTGACGCAGACCGGCACGGGTCGATTGATCGCGGTGGGGCAGGGCGGGGCCCTGATGATCAGCGACGACGGCGGAACGAACTGGACGTTTGACCGGATCGAGGTTGGCGGCCGGGCGATCACGGGGGTGGTGACGGACATTGAGGGTTTTGGGGGCCCGGCGGGCGTCGTGGCGTTGATGATCGAGGTGGTGGATTCGTCGGGCGGAAGATTTCCCTTTGCCGTCCGGACGTCGTTGCTGCGCAGCGCGGACAATGGCCGGACGTGGACGAGCCAGGTCTTCCCGTTTGAGAGTGCGCAATTTTTGGGAACGACGTTTTACGGCGTCAATCTGACGGGACTGCACAAGACCCCGGGCGGGATCCTGCTGGCATACGGAACGACGACGGTGACCAGCAATTTCATCGTTTATTGGAGCGTGGGTGGGTTGATTTACCGGAGCAACGATGGTTCGACGTGGACCGAGGCGAAGTTTGCCTTTGGTCCGCTATCGAAGATTGCGGACGCTGGCGGGCGGCTGGTGGCGACGGGATTGTCCACCGCGCTGGACAGCGCGGATGGCGCGGGCTGGAACGGCTACACGATGTCGAGCGCGTCGGTCGCGACGCCCGACGGAACGCAGTTGCCGTTCGAGACGCGTCGGGCGCTGTGGCTGCAGGACGTGGCAGTGGTGGGGGGAAATTACGTCGCGCAGGCGGTGCAGTTCATTCCAAAGGACGGGTTCATTAGTACGTCGAGAATCGACGCGCTCTACACGCTGGTGTCGCCGAGTCCGTTCGACGGGGCGCGGGCGTGGACGGCCTACGAGCAGCCGAGGCTCTACGGGAATTCGTTTGCGACCGGCGGCGGGCTGGTCGGCGTCGGCGTCGGGGCGTATCGCAGTGCCAACTTCGGGCAATCGTGGACCCTGGCAGATGCGACCGTGATCGCGCCGGAGGGGGCGACGGTGCAGACCGGACCATCAACGCTGGTAACGGTGGGCTCGAGCAACGCGGCGTGGCGGAGCACGAATGGCGGCTCCTCGTGGACGAAGATCTGGTCGCCGCCGGTCGGGCCGAATCTCCGGATGGTCGGCACATTTTTCGGAACTCTCTTTGCGACGACGAACAACGAAATTTGGACGAGCCTGGACAACGGGTTGACGTGGCAGTTGCGGGCGGCCGGGCAGAATGGATTTGGAATGGAGCAGGTGGGGAACCGTTTGATTCTCGGCGGGGCTGGGGCGTCTTCCGTCCGGGTGAGCGACGACCAGGGATTCACCTGGCAAACGCGAACTGTTGGAGGGAACTCTTCGGCAACG
>JBGTDR010000166.1:0-12651 GCA_041748215.1 Chthoniobacterales bacterium | reverse complement strand
CGCCCTCGGCATGGCCGCCGGCCGGGATCTGCGCGGCGGCGACGAACACGTCGTGTGCGTGGCGGGCGACGCCGCATTTACCTGCGGTGTCAGTTTCGAAGCTCTCAACAACGTCGCCGCGACAACCCGCCGGCTCATCGTTGTGCTCAACGACAATGAGTGGTCCATCGCGAAAAACGTCGGAGCCATCGCGGAATACCTCAATCGCATTGTCACCAATCCCGCTTACGCCCACCTCCACCACAAGGCCGCTGGATTCGTCGAGTGGCTGGCGGGTAAAAGTGCGCGCATCCTCGCTCACAAAGCGGAAGCCGGACTGAAAAATCTCATCGCGCCCTCCGTCCTCTTCGAGGATTTCGGGATTCGTTATTACGGTCCGATCGATGGGCACGACATCGAGCTGCTCACGCAGACGTTTGAGTTCCTCAAAAATCAAACCGAACCCGTGATCCTTCACATCCTGACGCAGAAGGGAAAAGGTTACGCGCCCGCGCTCGCCAAACCGGATAAATTTCACGGACTCGGCAAATTCCAGCTCGATACCGGTGAGACCGATGCCGCACCCACGCCGACGTATTCACAATTGATCGGCACGACTCTGGCCGATTACGCCGACCACAACAATCGCATCGCCGCCATCACCGCTGCCATGCCCAGCGGCACGGGCCTCGTGAGTTTTGCCAAACGGCATCCCCAGCGATTTTTCGACGTCGGCATCGCGGAGGAGCACGCCGCCCTTTTCGCCTGTGGTCTCGCGACCCGCGGCATGAAGCCATTTCTCGTGATCTACTCGACGTTCATGCAACGCGCGTACGACATGATCATTCACGACATCGCCTTGCAAAAACTCAACGTTGCCCTGTGCATGGACCGGGCCGGACTCTCCGGCGACGATGGCCCGACGCATCACGGGTTGTTCGATATCGGATACCTGCGCCACGTCCCGAATCTCGTGCAGATGCAGCCGAAGGACGAAGATGAATTCGCCGACATGCTCTGGACAATGGCCCACCACAACGGCCCCATTTCGATCCGCTACCCACGCGGTGCCGGCACGGGCGTCGAGCCGAAAGCCCAGCCGAAGCTCCTCGAAATCGGAAAAGCGGAAGTCATCCGCCATGGCAAGCGTGTCGCGCTCGTCGGACTTGGCAACATGTGCCAGCTCGCCGAGGAAACCGCGGACCTGCTCGCTGCCGAGCACGGCATACAGGCCGCCGTCATCAACCCGCGTTGGATCAAACCGCTCGACACGGCCACCCTCGAATTTTTCTCCCGCGGATTTGAAGTCGTCTGCACGTTCGAAGATCACGTTTTGACCAACGGTTTCGGTTGCGCGGTCATGGAACACCTCGCGACCCAACGCATCACGACTCCCGTCGTTCGCGTGGGCTGGCCAGACGAATTTATCGAGCACGGGGCCGTTCCGATCCTGCGCGAAAAACACGGCCTCACCGCTCGTGCCGCCGCGGAACGGATTCTCGCCGAACTCCGCACCCCGGCCGCAGCCCGGTCGGTCGCCGTGACGGCTGCCTGAGCGGCGTTATTCCACGGCAAGCTGCGCCATCCGCGCACAACTCCGCAACAGGTGCGCGTGCAGACGTGTCTCCGGGAGCGCCAGACGATCCTCGGAAACGCAGGCCGAATAACGAATCACGCCCACACCCCCGTCGGGAAGGCAGCCGCAGAGTTCGCAATTCAGCCACCGGAAATTTGGGATCTCCGAGTCCGGGTGCGTGTAGGATAAAAACGCGAACCCACTCGCCAGTCGCACGATTGGTCCGCAATGCTCCCCGGGAATCGGCTCCCGCATTTGAAAAAGCAGCGTCGGGTCGTGCAAATCTTCGCCCTCGATCATCCAGGGCGAAACCTCGATGGAAAGCCGCCCCATTTCCGGGTGCTCGAAATTGTCGACAAATCCTTCGCCGCCCACGTGCTCCCACATCGTCGGCACCACGTAAACGAAGTCGCCTTTTTCGTATTGTTGCAGCTCAAACTCTTCGGTGCCGTCCATGCGCGGAGGCTAGCCGATCCCCCCGGCCCGGCAACCGTGAAGCCACGCGCGGGCGAATTCCGTTGAAGCGGGCGCAAGCGCCGCGTTAAGACAGCCGACTCTTATGGCCACGGAATCTTCAACGGAACGCATGGAAAAAATTGTCAGCCTCTGCAAACGCCGGGGCTTCATTTTCCAATCGTCCGAAATTTACGGCGGCATCAACGGGTTTTGGGACTACGGCCCGATGGGGGTCGAGTTGAAGCGCAACCTCAAAGACTTTTGGTGGCAGCGCAACGTGCGTGAGCGCGACGACATGGTCGGCATGGATGGCTCGATCATCATGAACCGCGCCGTCTGGAAAGCCAGTGGCCACGAAGCGACGTTCAGCGACCCGATGGTCGATTGCCTGCTCACCCGGAGCCGCCTCCGTGCCGATCAGGTGCCCGCGCAATCCGGGACCGTGTATTGGTTCACCGGCGCGGAAGCGCCCGCCACCGAATGGAAATCCGAGAAGTCGTTTGCCGTCTTGTTGTCCAAGGGTGAAAACGCCGAACGCGCCCGCAAGCTCGCCCGGCAATATTACACGCAAGGCATGCCGGTTTCAGCCACGGAGGAAAAACCAGACGTCACCTTGTTCGGCGAACGCACCGAAGAGGTCACCGATTCGACGCGTTTCAATCCCGAGAATGGCGCGCTGCTCACCGAACCGCGTGATTTCAACCTTATGTTCAAATCGCACGCGGGTCCCGTCGAAAGCGAAGACAACCTCGTGTACCTCCGCCCGGAGACCGCGCAGGCGATCTTTGTGAATTTCCGCAACGTGCTCGATACGTCGCGCCAGAAATTACCGTTTGGCATCGCTCAGATCGGCAAGGCATTCCGCAACGAGATCAATCCGCGCAACTACACGTTCCGCTCGCGCGAATTTGAGCAGATGGAAATTGAGTATTTTTGTCGCGCCGAGGATGGCCTCGCGCTCACCGACACGTGGCTCGAGGAACGCCTGCGATTTTACGAGGACATCGGCATTCCGCGGTCGAAAATTCACGTGGTCGACATCCCGGACGGCGAACGTGCGTTTTATTCCAAAAAAACCTACGACCTCGAATACGAATTTCCATTCGGCGTGAGCGAACTCGAAGGCATCGCGTACCGAACCGATTACGATCTTTCCGCTCACATCGAGGCCAGCGGCAAACCGCTCGATTATTTCGACGAGGAGCGCAAAGAGCGATTTGTTCCGCACGTCGTCGAACCAAGCGCCGGAGTGGACCGCACGACCCTCGCCCTCATTTGCGAGGCATTCTCAGAGGAAACGGTCACGGACGAAAAGGGCAAATCCGAAACGCGCACCGTGCTGCGATTTCACCCGCGCATGGCTCCGATCAAATGCGGTATCTTTCCGCTCCTGAAAAACAAACCGGAGCTCGTCGCGCAGGCACGCGCAATCGTCGCGCTGCTTCGCCCGCACATGAACGTTTTTTATGACGAGTCCGGAGCAATCGGACGGCGCTACCGGCGGCAGGACGAGGTTGGCACTCCGTTTGGTGTCACGGTGGATTTCGACACGATCGGTGAAAATGGACCCGGGAATGCCGGCACGGTCACACTCCGGCATCGCGACTCGATGCAGCAGGAGCGCATCGCGATCAGCGACCTGAAGGACTGGATGCTCGACCGGATTCGCTGAGCGTCGAGCGGCCGGACTTTCACCGCCACATGAATCCGGCCTCCCGCTTTGCGTTCCTGCTCCGCCCGTGGATTTTCGCCCCGCTCGCGGCGGCAATTTATCTCGCGACCAGTATTTTCATTCTCCAGGCAACTGTCGCGGACCCCGAGGGACGCGCGGTAATCGTCAGCGGTGACGCCCGACATTACCTCGAAATTGCCGAGGATTTCGCCGCTGGAAATTGGTCGATGGACTACGTCGCGAAGCGACCTCACCGTCAGCCGCTATATTCCGCGCTACTGGTGCCCGTAATCACCTCGACGGGCCGCGATCTTTTTCTCCTCTCGAGCGTGAATATCCTGCTCGCTACGCTCACGCTACTGGTCCTTTACGCGGCGGTTCGGAGTTATTCCGGTAACAACGCGATTGCTGCAGCGGTCACCGCACTCTACGCGATCAACCCATTTCACATGGGTCAGACGACGCACCACTTGCTCACGGAACCGCTTCACGTGCTGCTCATGATCGTGATGATTTTTGCGCTGTTGCGCTATGCGACGAGCAAACAAGCTGGAGCGCTCCTGATCGCTGCGGCAGCGGCCGGTCTTGATTACCTCGCGCGGCCGAACGGGCTTTTCGTAATGGCTGCGATGCTGGCCGCATTGGTTGCCGCTGAAGGCTGGAAAATCATCGAAGCGCGCCGACTGACTCCGGTCCGCAAATTAATGCGAACCTCCGGCCTGCTCGTCGCCGCCGTAGGAATTTTTGCGCTGATCACGATCCCAAGCTGGCTGCCGCGGCTCACGGAGTACGGCCGTCCTTTCCATCACGGCTACCTTTCGAATTATTTGTGGGTCGACACCTACAAAGAAGGCCATGTCGGCCAGCGCGAGGCCATTTACACGTGGCGGGATTACGTCGAAACTCACACGCCCGTCGATGTCGTAAAGCGCTTCGTGCGCGGATTTTGGAATGTCGTGTTCGCGATTCCCTTTCGGGCTGAACGGCCACTTCCCATCCTGTTTTTTCTGGCGCTTGCCGGCGTCGGCATTGCGGTTCTGCGCGGCCCGCCCGAGTTCCGCATCCTTCTGCTTTTCGGTGCGTTGCAATTGCTCCCGCTGATCTGGACCAACCTTTCAAATCCCACAAATCGGGTACCGTACGCGGCAACCTTTCCGCTCGAGCTGGCTTTCGCCACCCTCTTCCTCATCGCGCTTCGAGCTTGGGACTGGCAGGCACTGGCCCTCCGGATCCGACCTCTGGCCGCCGGCACGCGACGGTGAAACTCCGGAACGCGTTATTCATAGACGCTTTCTCCATTCGCGATCGTGCCGGGCCGCGTGAATAACGGCGTAAACGATCACTGTGTCCTGAACCACGCGGAAGATAATTCGATACGGAAAGCGTGGCGGAAACACCCAACGAATTTGCCGGCCGTGATCTCGAATCCGTGGGAGTAGTGGGTCGCGGAGAATCTCCTGGGTGCAATCACGAACTTCGCGAGCGAAGTCTGCACCGAGTCCCGGTCGACAAGACTCATACCAGGCGACCGCCTCGGCGATATCGTCGCCTACCTGCCGACGAATCACGAGGCGGAACCTCACAACCCGTATTTTTTCTCCAGAGTGGCCTTAAAATCCTCCCACGGTATTGCGGATTGCGGATTGGCTTCATGCTCAGCAATCCGCGCATCCACGATAGCCCACTGCTCCGGGCTGAGAGTGTCGTCCTCGAATTCGACAAGCTTCATTCGGATCTCCTCACGCTCCTCCGGCGTGAGTTTCGAAATTTCCTCGAGAATCTCGGCGGTGCTCATACCGGGAAACTGGTTCAGGGCGGCGGGTTTGTCAGGGCGAATTTCGCGCTCCGACCGCTCGCCGGGTCAACTCACTCGACGGTGACAGACTTGGCGAGATTCCGCGGTTTATCAACGTCGCAGCCGAGTTCGACAGCGATGTGGTAAGCGAGAAGCTGCAGCGGAATCGCGGTCAGAATCGGAGTGAGGTAGTCCGGGGCTTCAGGCACGAGAATGACGTCATCAGCGACCGTTTTAAGACGGGTATCGCCCTCGGTGCCCACGGCAATCACCGGCCCCTGGCGTGCTTTCACTTCCTGGATGTTGCTCACGTTTTTGTCAAAAACGGCGTCGCGTGGCGCGATGAAAACGGACGGAGTGACTTCGTTGACGAGTGCGATGACGCCGTGCTTGAGCTCGGCACTGGGATAACCGGACGCTGCGATGTAGCTGATTTCCTTGAGCTTGAGCGCTCCCTCGAGCGCGACGGGATAATTGAACTGCCGTCCCATGAAGAGGAACATCTGCGAACGGGCGTATTTTTTCGCGATTTCGGCGATCTGGTCGTTCAACTCGAGCGTCTTCGCCACCTTTTCCGGCAGTTTTTCGAGTTCGTTGATGACGCCCATGCCCTCGGAATACGACAGATTCCGGATCCGGCCCATGCGCAGCGCGATCAGGCTGAGGACGACGAGCTGGGACGTGAAAGATTTTGTGGCCGCCACGCCGATCTCCGGTCCTGCGTGCATGTAAAGACCGCCGTCGCTTTCGCGCGCAATCGTGCTGCCAACGGTATTACAGATTCCCAATGTCGTGTGGCCCTTACGCTGGCTTTCCCGCAATGCCGCGAGAGTGTCAGCCGTTTCGCCGCTCTGGCTGATGACAAAAACGAGCGTGTCCTTGGTCGTGGGCAAATTGCGGTAGCGGAACTCGCTGGCGAATTCACATTCGACCGGCATGTGCGCGAGCGTTTCGATCATGCACTCGCCGACCATCGCCGAGTGAAACGCCGTGCCGCAACCGATGAGAATCACGCGGTCCACGTCGCGCAGATCGGAGTTGGGCATGTTGAGCCCACCAAGAATCGACGTGGCCTCTTCGGTCGAAAGCCGCCCGCGCATCGCATCGAGCACGGTGTGCGGTTGCTCGTAAATTTCCTTGAGCATGTAGTGCGGGTAGGACCCCTTGCTCACGTCCTTTTCCGTGAACTCGACCTGACTGATTTCGTATCCCGCGCCGGTTCCCTGCACCGTGGTGAGTTCAAACTGATCCGCCTGCAACGAGACGATTTCGTAGTCCTTGAGGTAAACCACGTCGCGCGTCTGGCTGATCATCGCGCTCACGTCACTGGCGAGCAGATGTTCCCCTTTGCCGATGCCGAGAACGAGCGGACTGCCGCGCCGGGCTCCCACCAACACGCCGGGAACTTCAGAATGAATCACCGCAATTCCGTACGTGCCGATGACCTGACGCAGCGCCCGGCGAACCGCTTCGACGAGCGTGCCATTGCCCGGATTATTGATGAGATCGAACTCCCGCCCGACCAGGTGCGCGAGGACCTCGGTGTCGGTCTGTGAGAGAAAAACGTGACCAATCTCCTCGAGGCTTTCGCGAATTTCCTGGTAATTTTCGACCACGCCATTGTGGACCAGGGCAAGCTGACCGGATTTGTCGAAATGCGGATGAGCGTTCTCACGGGTCACACTGCCATGGGTCGCCCAGCGGGTGTGGCAAATGCCGATCTCGCCCTCGATTGGATCGGTGGCGAGGAGTTGTTCGAGATTGGCGATGCGTCCGACCGCCTTGCGTACCGCGAGGTGGCCACGTTCGAGCGTGGCGAGTCCGGCCGAGTCGTACCCTCGATATTCGAGCCGCTTAAGTCCCTGTATCAAGACCTGGGGCGCATCCCCACGGCCAACGTATCCAACAATGCCACACATGTGTTTCCCCTCGTTTTGTAAGGATTTGCAGGGTGACAAGGACCAGTCTGAGCGGCAAGATCGAATCAAATTTACCGCTCTCCTCCATGGGCAAAAACTTCGTCTCTCTCACGACCTCGACACTCGCCATCATCATGGGCGGGGGCGCCGGTACCCGGCTCTTCCCACTCACGAAAGAACGCGCAAAACCCGCGGTTCCGCTCGGCGGAAAATATCGCCTTGTCGATATTCCGATCAGCAACTGCCTGAACTCCGGGATCCGGGGCATGTACGTCCTCACCCAGTTCAACAGCACGTCGCTGCACAGCCACATCACGGCGACCTACAAATTCGACAGTTTTTCGAACAGCTTCGTCGATATTCTCGCCGCGCAGCAGACGCCCGAAGGGTCGCATTGGTATCAGGGCACGGCCGACGCCGTCCGGCAGAACCTCCGCACATTTCTCCAGAAGAGCTACGACTACTTCATCATTCTGAGCGGCGATCAGCTTTACCGGATGGACTACCGCGACATTCTGCGGCAGCACGTTGAGCGCAACGCCGAAATCACCATCGGGACCATTCCGGTCAACCGGCCCGCCGTCTCCGGATTCGGCATCATGCACACCGACGAAAATCGCCGGGTCATCGAGTTCGTCGAAAAACCAAAAGATCCCGCCGTACAGGACACGTTGGTGATCCCGCCGCACCTGCTCCAATCCATCGGACTCGACCCGGCCGAGGAGCTTTTCCAGGCATCGATGGGCATCTACGTCTTTAATCGCGACGTCCTCATTTCCTCCCTCGACAACGATCTCGCGGATTTTGGGAAAAACATCATCCCGGCAGCAATTCAGCGCCACCGGGTGGATGCGTTCATTTTCCAGGGCTACTGGGAGGATATCGGCACGATCCGCGCGTTCTTCGACGCAAATCTCGCCCTCACCAGCCCGGATCCCCAGTACAATTTTTACGTTTCGGGCCGCCCGACCTACACGCAGCCGCGCTTCCTGCCGGCCAGTGTGATTCGCGACGCCACGATCGACCGGGCCATCGTTTCCGATGGCAGTCACATTCTGAGCGCCCGGCTCGAGCGCTGCGTCGTCGGCATTCGCAGCATCATCCGGCCCGGCTCCACGCTGCGCAATGTCATTATGATGGGCGCGGATCAATACGAGACCGACATTGAGGAGCCGCCGTCCGGAGCGCCCGAGATCGGCATCGGACGGAATTGCAAAATCGAAGACGCGATCATCGACAAAAATGCGCGCATCGGGGATGGCGTGGTCATTTCACCTGCCGGGAAATCACCTGACGTCGATGGCGATGGATTTTACATCCGCGACGGCATCGTGGTGATCCCGAAGAACTCTGTGATTGCTCCGGGCACGTGGATTTGACGACAGTGCGGCCCTTGCAGACGAGGCACACCCGGCCACGCGCAATCCGGATCACCATGAGAATTTTTCGCACCACTCTGGCGTGCCTCGCCGCCACCGCCCTCGTCTCACTTTCAGGCTGTCTGACGGATTTTCCCCTCACATCGACCGCATCGACCAACATCGACACGCGCTTGCTCGGCGTTTTCGAATACGACCAAAAGCCGAACCGTCGCCGCGGCGAAGCGCTCGCGGATGACGAAAAAAAGGTCACCCAGCGCGTCGCGGTGCTGCCACGCAATGGTGATGAATACCTCGTTTATCACCGCGATTTTGACAAAAAACCCGCCCGCACAACCGTCTTCGTCGGGTGGATCTCGCGCGTCGACAACGACTATTACCTGACCCTCGAAGACGTGACCGACGATTCACCGACCCGCGGAAAGTTTACATTTCTCCGGTACGAATGGCGCTGGCCGGGAAATTTCATCGTTTACGCACCGGACCTGAAAGAACTCGAAAACGTTTCCTCGTACGAAATGCGCCAGGCCGTCCGCGCGCGACTCAAGGATGATACGATGTTCCCGTTCGAAGGCACGTATTGGACGAAAATTGCACGCGTGTGGTGGGATCCCGAGGCGGAAAATCCCGCGGCCACGATCCCGCCGGAATTCGAAAAAGGCACGAAGCGGAATTTCCCCGGACTGTAGTTTCGGCGTCGCGGTCCGAATCCGGCTAAGTTGTCTGGTGATTCAGCACCTCGGTGCCGCCCTTCCACCGCAACCGATCTCGGATGGTGGCTGTGATGTATTCTTTTGCCCCGGCGACCGCTTCGCGCAAGGAAGCGCCCCGTGCCAGCTCGGTCGCGATGGCCGCAGAATAGGTGCAGCCCGTACCGTGCGGATCCGCGCCGCGGACAAAAGGCGCGCAGAATTTTTCACTCCGACCGCCGGGCTCGACCAGCACGTCCACGGCTTCGCGACCACGCAGGTGTCCGCCTTTCAGCAAAAATGCCGTCCCAAATTCCGAGGCAAGGGCATGGCCGGCGGATTCCATTTCCTCGAGGGACGCGACATCCCGCCCCGCGAGAATTTTCAACTCGTCGAGATTCGGCGTCACGAGAGTCGCCAGCGGGATCAATTCCCGGCGGTATGCCTGCACGGCTCCCGGGGCGAGCAATGCGTCACCGCTGGACGCCACCATCACCGGATCGACGACGAGCGCGGGTTTATCGCGTCGGTCGCGGGTCGCCGCAAGCATCGCGTCGATCACCGCACGAATGATCGGTTGGGAATACAGCATGCCGGTCTTCACCGCCGCGACCGGGAAAGCCGCGAACGCCAGCCGGATTTGCTCGGCAACGATAGCCGACTTGACCGACTGAATCGCACTCACCTGTCCCGGGATTTCGGCAACCACACACGTGACCGCCGTGAGCGCATACCCTCCACGGGCGGTGATGGTTTTTAAATCCGCCTGGAGGCCGGCTCCGCAGGAATTGTCGGAGCCGGCGATGGTGAGAACGACCGGGAGTGACAAAGCAGGCGGGCCGCTCAGCGCCGGTCACCCGCCAGAATGAGCAGGTAGTAGATGAGCTGGCCGAGGACCGCAACAAACGCGGCAACGTAAGTCAGCGCGGCGGAATTCAGAACGTTGTTTACACCAGCCGCCTCGGTGCCGGGCTGAATCATGCCCATCTGGCCGAGGATCAGCTTCGCACGCCGTGAGGCGTCGAATTCCACAGGCAGCGTGATGAGCTGGAAGATAGCCAGCACCGTGTAGCAGATGGCTGCGATCATGATCGCCTGATAACCAAGCGCCGGGATGAAAAATCCCGCGATGATCACAAACGGCAGGATCCGCGAGACAGCCATGGTCGCAGGCACGACGGCCATCCGTAATTTTAGCGGACCGTAGGCCTTGGCGTGCT
This sequence comes from Chthoniobacterales bacterium, assembly GCA_041748215.1. Lineage (GTDB taxonomy): Bacteria > Verrucomicrobiota > Verrucomicrobiia > Chthoniobacterales > JAATET01 > JBGTDR01. The sequence continues at coordinate 1,966 of JBGTDR010000166.1, read as the reverse complement.
GGATGGCGTGGCCGACTTCATGAGCGGCGATACCGAGCGCTGCGACGGACGGGGTATTGTAAACGTCGGTCGAAAGGCAGAGACGTTTGTGAGTCGGGTCGTAATGGTCGCCGAGCATGTCGTTGATTTCGACAACATCGACGTCGTGAATGTTGGCGGCGTTGAGAATTTCCCGCGCCGCTTGCGCTCCGGTCACGTTCGACGATGCCCGGACGTTTTTCCATTTGTTGAAAGCCGACGAGACTTTCGCCTGCGCGATCAAGCCGAGGATCATCGGCAGACCAATTAAAACGATGAGGAGTGTGATGTTCATGTCAGGAAAAAGTGGTTATGCGACAGATTCTGACAATTCGTCCGGCCGCGTGTTCAACGCAAGGCATCAGATTTCGAGCGATTTGGGAAAGCGGCTCAACACGCGGCTGCCGGCCTCGGTGATCACCGCGACATCCTCGTGTCGCACGCCGCCGATGCCCGGAATGTAGAGCCCCGGCTCGACCGTGAAAACCTGGCCGGGCGTGAACATTGTCCGTGCCAACCGCGGCTCTTCGTGAAGTTCGAGGCCGAGCCCGTGACCCAACCCGTGAAAAAATCCCTGCCACCGGCCGAGCCGCTGCTCCGTGGGGTAACCAGCGGTGGTGAAAAAGTCGCGCACCGCATCCTGCAGCGACTTGCCGCTCGCGCCGGGGACCAGCCCACGCAAAGCCATTTTTTGTCCTTCAAGACACGTCTCCCACAACTGCCGCTGAGCTTCACTGGCGCGTCCGCGCACCACCGTGCGCGTGAGATCACCGTAAAATCCCGTCCGCGCCATGCGCGGGAACACGTCGAGGATGATCAACTCGTGGCCTTTCAGCGGACCGTGCCCGCGCTCATGCGGATCACACGCCTGAGCGCCTCCAGCGACGATGGAATTATTCATCGCCACGCCGCCGGCAAAAAGAATTGCCGACTCGATCTCCGCCCGCAGACGCTCCGACGTGAGCGTTTTGCCGCTCCAGATCAGCACACGATCCTTCGGGCGGATCGTGCTGGCTTTGAGAATTTCGATTGCCCGCTCCAGTCCAAGTTCGGTGACGCGTGACGCTGCCGTGAGCGCCCGCAAGTCCGCCGCTTCCTTCGTTTCCCGCTGGGGCCAGAACAAACCTGCAACGGGCACCAACTTGACGCCCTCACGCTCGAGCGTGACGGCCAGAGCGAGGGGGAAATCCCCTGGGACCGTGACGCGTCGCACACCGCGCGATTTCACAAATGCCGCCACCACCTGGCCAAACCCGGGAGGTTTGGCCGGGGATCTCCTCGCCGCCGCTTTCAGGCCCGCCTCGATTTCGCTGTAAGCCACGACATCATCGACGCGTGCGTGTTTTTTTCCGCGGTCGATTTCGAGGTCGCTGAGCATCACGGCAGTCCGTCCATCGGCTTCGAGAAAAGCGAACGCGTCCGGCGCGGAAAATCGAGTCGCGTAGAGCATGTCGGCATTTGTGTCGCTTGCTGCGACGATAAGACGGGCGGTTTTCACGCTCGCCATGGTCCGGGAGACCGTGGCATTTGCAACGAAAAAGCCATGTGGCGCTGGACTCGACTGACATCCGAAAAATGGGAGGACGCCTGGGCTGAACGGCTGGCATTCCTCGGGCCCGGGCGCGTCGCCTTCACGACCTGGCCCGGCGGCCGCAGCGTGCGCATGGAGGCATTCGTCGATCAAAAGACCGCGCGGAAACTCGTGGCAAACTTCGGCGGGAAAACAACCCGTTCCGCACCGTGGAGCGGTGATCCCGTCACTCCACGCCCGCCTCTCAATATTCGGGGACGCCTGCGCGTTTTCTCCGATGAAATGTCTTATAAAGCCTGGCGGGCCGCTCCCGGAAAGGGAGTTGGCATTCTGGTGCCCGCGGGTATGGCGTTCGGCACCGGCGAGCACGCCACGACCGCATCCTGCCTGCGTATGCTCGCCGACTTGGTCGCGGAA
>JBGTDR010000165.1:0-7073 GCA_041748215.1 Chthoniobacterales bacterium | reverse complement strand
TCGACGATCGATGTCTCGGGCGGCTGGTCGCAAAACGAGGGCGGCTTCATTGAGACGACCCGTGTCATTTCGGGCGGTCGCATTTTTGATATCGCGGATGCAACGCCGGACCGCGTTTACGACGGAGTTTTCACGGATACGTACACCCGGGTCCGCGCGAAGTGGGGCATCACCGAAAATTACACCCGCGTTCTGGCGCCGATCGGCAGACGATTTGATCCCGGATACATCGAGGGAGCCGGTGGTGGTAAAATCGCGATCACTGCGCCCGCCATGGCGCTCGACGGGACGCTTACGGGCCAGACCGTGATCGGCCCGCGCCAGCTTCGTGATGCGCAGGGCGAGACGAGCCTGCCCGCCGCCTCGGAGCTTGCCCTCGTCTTCACGTCGCAGGATCCAACGGTGCGTGAAGCATTAAGGTTCCCCACGATCAATCGGACTTCACCCCGTATTGTCTTCAGCGACGACCTCACGCAGCGCCCGGCCAATGCGTTTGAGCTCGACCGCAACGGCGTGCCGGTCAATGCCAATGGCTCAGGTCGTCTCACCATCGTGCCGGTGGGTGACGATCCGTTCCGCGTCGACGCCGGGGATTTCCCGATCACTCTGCGAAAAGATCGGCAGAATCTGGTCGTGCTTTCACCCGAACTGCTTACGACCGGCGGATTCGGCAAACTCACGGTTGACCACCGGGATTCCAGCATGCTCGTCCCGGAAAACGTGACGCTTGAAACCCAGCCGCTTGGGAGCATTACGCTTTTTGCGGCGAACGTGACCGTGCGCGGCCGGATTTCCGCTCCGGGTGGCGGGATCGCCATCACGACTTACAATTTTAATCCGTATGAGGCCGACATCCGGCTGTCGGATCCAACGTCGGAGGACTTTTTTCTGCCCCGGCCGGACCGCGAGCGGGGCAATTTTCTGCTGGCGGCTGGTGGATCGCTCCGCACGGCGGGACTTGTGGTTGATGACCGTTTTGTCTCCGCGACACGATTCCGCGATCCGCTGGTGCTCGACGGTGGGAGCGTCGCGATTGAGAGCTACAGCGCAAATCTGCGGCCCGGCAGTGCGATCGACGTTTCAGGTGGAGTCGTTGCCGGATTGCGCGGGGATTTTGAATACGGCGATGGTGGAGAAATTGCGATTCTCACGGGCCGCGATCCGCGGCTAACGAGCCTGCTCCGTGGCCGCATCCAGCTCGACGGAGACCTTCTTGGCTATTCCGGAGCGCAGGGTGGTTCCCTGAGCCTCCAAGCATCGCAAATTCTGGTCGGTGACGCACCCGCCAACCGAAACAACCTCGTGCTCGCCCCGGAATTTTTCGAACGGGGCGGTTTTGGATCGTTCACGCTCACGGGCATCGGTCTCGCGATCCGCGAGGAGATCGAACAGTACCGGCCCGCGGTTGAAATTCGCCCCGGCACCATTATCAATCCGATCGTGCGCGGTTTGCGCGCAACGGCGGAGGGCGACGATCCCCTCGTGCTGAGCCAGGTAATTCAACCGCGCGCCGATCGCACGCCCCTGGACCTGACCCTCAGAGCACTGGGCGCAACGGACGACTTCACGCAATTGCTGCTTGTGCGTGGCGACATCGAGCTGGGTGAAGGATCCCTCATTCGGACCGGCCCCGGCGGCAGTGTGGCCGTGGATGGCGACACCGTGACCGTCCGCGGTGCGATCAGCGCCCCGGGTGGCAGCATCGCCATCAGTGGTGCGGACGATTTTCCGTCGCTCGATCCCAACCCGACCGAGGCGCTTCCGACAGTTTACCTTGCGCCAACTGCCCGCCTCGCGGCGCGCGGCACTTTGGTGCTGACGCCCAACGATCTTGGCCAGCGCCGAGGATTTGTGCTGCCGGGTGGCAGTATCTCAATCGCTGGCAATGTCGTGGCCGCTACGGGCGCGGTGCTCGACGTTTCGGGTGCCACCGGGCGGCTGGACTATTCGCCCGCGGAACTCGGCCTGACCGGTGGTTTCACGGGTCTGGCAGGTGAAACGTCCGCCATTCCCGCCACCAGCGGCCTCAACGCACCGCTCGCAAGCCGCGAAGTGATTCGCGTCCGGGTGGACAGCGATGCCGGCAGCATCACGCTCGAAGGAAACGATCTGCTGATGACCGACGCGACTCTGCGGGGATTTGCCGGTGGTCCGACCGCCCGGGGTGGCTCGCTCGAAGTTTCCTCCGGAAGATTTTACCTGCCGCTCGAGTTTCAAAGTCCGCTCGATATCACACTCAGCGTAATGGCACGGGATCCCACCCTGCCGGTGCCGCCTCTTGGGCCTCCGGACTTCCCGGGCAATCTCGACTTTCCGTTTGCGTCGGTTCTGCCGCGTGTAAAGGAAGTCATCGGCGAGAGCACGCTGGACGCCGACGAAGAATTGATCCCCGGGCAGGGATATTTTACGGCCAATCGATTCAGCTCCGGAGGGTTTGAAGACCTCACGCTCGGTGGCGTGGTTGAGTTTTCCGGACCGGTGCGGTTGGACGCCGCGGGCAGTATCGACGTCGCAAGTGGCGGCGTGCTCTACGCCAACGCGCCGGTCACGTTGCGCGCACCGTACGTCAAACTCGGCACTGCGTTCCGCGCGCCGTTGCAGCCGAACGACCCGGCCCGCACCTCCATCTTTGGCTCCGCCACGCAGCCACTCTTTGTCGCACCCACCAAAGGCCAGGGCCGCCTGACGGTAATCGCTTCCCTGATCGATATCGGGACGCTTTCGCTGCAAAATATCCGGCAGGCACGGTTCTTCGCCGATGGCGGGGACATCCGCGGCAATGGCACTCTCAACATCGCGGGCAATCTTTTCTTCCGCGCCGGCCAGATCTACCCAACGACAGGCAGCACCTTCCGGATTGTGGCGTATGATTACCTCGGCCGCGGTGATACCGTTCTTGATCCTTCTCTGCTGCGCGATCCGGATCAGGTCGGATTGCCAATCGCGTTCACGGAGGTCAATCGTCCCGGCACCATCACGATCACGGGTTCGGGCACACGCCAGCTTCCGCTTTCCGCCGGTGGTACGCTCAACATCTACGCCTCGGTCATTAATCAGGGCGGCACGCTGCGGGCACCGCTCGGCACGATCAATCTCGGGTGGGACGGTACGGGCGGGGTTCCGCGCGATCCGCTTGCCGGTACGTCACTGCCCCGGCCGATTACCCGCCGACTCGTTCTCGAGTCGGGGAGCGTGACCTCGGTTTCCGCCGTCGATCCAGCGACCGGTGCCGGCCTGTTGATCCCGTATGGCATCAACGTGAACGGAACCTCGTGGGTCGATCCCTTGGGATTCGACATCACCGGCGGCGGTGTTCCGTCGAAATCCGTCAATCTTTCCGCGCGCAACCTGACGACGCAGCGTGGTTCGGAAATCGACCTGCGCGGCGGTGGCGATCTCTACGCGTATCGTTGGGTGGAAGGCCAGGGCGGCCTCACCGATATTCTCGCGTCGAATGACTCGTTCGCCGTGGTGCCCGGATACGAAGCGAATTACGCGCCATATGCGCCGTTCAGCACCGCTGCGGAAGCCTCGCTGCTTGATGGCGATCCCGGTTACGTGAACCCCAATCTCCGCGTCGGCGACCGGGTTTACCTCGATGCGAGCAGCGGCCTCCCCGCGGGAAACTACACGCTTCTGCCTGCCCGCTACGCGTTGCTTGATGGCGGCGTGCTGGTTACGCCGCGGGACGGTGCGGTGCGCGGCACCGTCGAAAGGCCGGACGGCAGCGCCTACGTGCCCGGCTATAGATACAGCGATCTGAATACCAGCCGCCGGGATCCAGCGGTTCGCACGAGCTTTGAAGTCGCTCCGGCGGCAACCTTCCGGGCCCGGGCGGAATACGAAGATTATTACGCCAACACGTTCCTGCGCCGCGGGGCGCGGGCGCTCGAACTCGATATCCCCATCTTGCCCGTTGATGCCGGCCGCCTCGTCTTTCAGGCGACCGAGTCCATGCGTCTGCGCGGGGCGGTGCAGGGACGTGGAGCGCCTGGCGGACGCGGAGCATTCATCGACATCAGCAGTCCGCTCGACATCCTGATCGCCGGCCCCGGTGTCACGCCCGAGTCCAGCGTGTTGCCAAGAGGCCTTGCGCAGCTCGGAGGATTTGGCCGACCGGACAACGTCATCGTTCTGCGCGCCGCGGACCTGAACGGTTTCGATGCTCAGAGCCTGCTCGTGGGCGGCCTTCGCACGGAGACACCCAATGGCACCCGGGTTCAGGTCACCAGTGGCAGCGTCGCGCTCGACAACGCCGGCGTTCCGCTGACGGGTCCGGAAATCATCCTCGTGTCCAATCGCAGCCTGAACCTCGGCCGCGATGCCGCGATCATCGAGTCCGGACGATACGTTGGACCCGCCGAGAAATTGCTCCTGCGCGGCGACGGGTTGCTGTTGCGGACAAGCTCCATCTTTGCGGCCGAGACAGTGCGCACCGACGTGACGAATTCGACGATTCCGCGAATGCTCATCAGCCCCGGTGCGACGATTTCGGCAACCAGCATCACACTCGATTCGACCTACGGAACCAAACTTTCACCGACCGCGACTCTCGACGGCCAGGCGATTTCTCTCAGCAGCGGCCAGATCACCCTCGCGCTCCGCCGGCCGGGCGACATCGAAAAAACCGATGGCCTGGTGCTGGCTGGACCGGTGCTTCGCGGGTTGCAGGACGCCCTCTCGCTTTCGCTGCTGAGCTATTCGTCCATCGATATTTACGGCTCGGGCACATTCTCGGCTCGCGGCGTTTTGGAACTGCACGCGGGAGAGATTCGGGGATTTAACACCGGTGGGCGCCGGGTGACATTCGCCGCGTCGTCCATCCTGCTCGACAACGAAGCGGGCGTAACCGGTCCGGGCGCGTTCATCCCGGAAGGCGAGACCGATCCGAATCCGCTGGAGGGCAGTCTCGTCTTCAACGCTGGCACGCTGCAGATCGGGATCAATCAACTCGACGTCCTTCAATACAAAAACGTCCAAATCAACGCGGCGAATGCCCTCGTGCTCGACGACATCGGTGGTTTCTCCACGCAGGGCAACCTGATCGCCACCACGCCCGTCGTGAAATCCGGGCGCTCCGCGACGCAGACCATTCGCGCGGGCGGGACGTTGGAATTTCTCCTGCCCGAAATCCCCGGCCTGCCAACGCCGCCGAGCGGCCTTGGAGCCAGTGTCACGCTCGAAGGAGCCCGCGTGCGCATCGACAGTGATATCCTGCTGCCGAGTGGCCTGCTGACCGTTCGCGCCACGGACGGCAACGTGGTCGTGGGCGGCCGGCTCGACGTTGGCGGCACCGCACGCACGTTTTTCGACACGATTCGGACGACCAGCGCGGGCAGCGTGACGATTACGGCTGATCGTGGTGACGTGGAATTGGAATCGACCAGTGTTGTCAATCTCGCCGCCCAGCCGATTGGCGGCAACGCGGGAACGCTGGCAATCAATGCAGCCAACGGCACGTTCACGCTCGGAGGTGAGGTGTTTGCGCGGGGCGGTGACGGCGGCAATGGCGGATCGTTCCTGCTGGACGTCGGACGCCTGGCCACTACGAGCGATCTGGACGAGACACTCAACGTCGCGGGCTTCACCGAATTGCGTTCGTTCCGCGTCCGCAATGGCGACATCGCGGTCAACGGCGAAGCGACCGCGCACCATTACGCTGTTTCTGCGGATCGGGGATCGATCCGGGTAACCGGCGAAATTGACGCATCCGGATCGCGGGGAGGCAGCATCGCCTTGCGTGCGGCGGGAAGTGTTGTGCTCGGATCGGGCTCCGTGCTTTCGGTGGCCGCGCGCACGTTTGATGCGGCGGGCAAGGGCGGGGCCGTGTGGCTTGAAGCCGGTGCGGCCATCGACGGTGTCGTCGACGAAACTGCGCGGGTCGATGTTGGTAGCGGATCGACCATCGACCTTAGCGTCGAAAACAATCGTGGGAGCAGCGCGCGATCGGGCAACTTGACCGGCACGCTGCACCTGCGCGCCCCGCAACTTGCCGACGGCAGCGACGTCCAGATCGATCCGATCCGCGGCACGATAACCGGCGCGTCCCGTGTCCTCGTGGAAGGATATCGACTCTACGACCTCACGGGAACGAATGGCGCGATCACGGCTGCGGTGCAGACCCAGATCCGAACCGACGCTACGACGTTCCTCGGCGCGGCGGGCAGCGAATCCGCCGGATACACCGCCATGCGTGACCGCCTCCTCGGAACCAGCACCGGGCTCGGAAGTGTGCTGGTAATCACACCAGGCGCGGAAATCATTCACCGCACCGGCGATCTCGTTCTCGGTGCGACGAACTCACCCACGAGTGCCGATTGGGATCTTTCCGGCTTCCGGTTTGGTCCATTGAGTGCCCCGGGCGTGCTGACGATGCGGGCGGCGGGTGATCTGGTCTTCTTTAATGCGCTCAGCGACGGATTCGTGCGACCGACGGCAACCACGCCGCTTTATCGCGCCGAGCTGATGCCACAGAACCCGCTGCTGCCTCTCAACGCGCAGTCGTGGACCTATCGACTCACGGCCGGTGCCGATCTCGGAGCAGCGGATTTCCGCAGCGTTCAAGCTCTCGCCGCTCTGCCGACAGACAAGGGATCGCTACGGCTCGGCAAAAACGCTGGAATCGCGTCGGCCAGTCCCTCGGGATCGAACGCTCAGACGAGCGCAGTGGTTGGCAATCGCTACCAGGTCATCCGGACCGGCAGTGGTGACATCGATATTTCCGCCGGGCGCGATATTCGCCTGCTGAATCAATTTGCGACGATCTACACGGCGGGCACGAAGGTTGCCGACGCGACGTTGGGCGGCACGTTCGACCTCCCATTCCTGAACAACCTTGCTGGTCAGAGCGGGCTGGGTTCCGTTCAGCAGGGTACCCCGGGATACGCGGCTCAATACAGCCTGGCCGGTGGAAACGTTACGCTCAACGCCCAGCGCGACATCATTCACCTCACGCTCGACAACCTCGGCAACGTGATCGCCGATTCCAGCCGCCAAATGCCCACCAACTGGTTGAACCGGCGCGGTTTTGTCGATCCGGTCACCGGAGAATTCGGCGGATCACGGTGGAATAC
>JBGTDR010000164.1:0-5636 GCA_041748215.1 Chthoniobacterales bacterium | reverse complement strand
CGCGCGCGCATTCGGCGAAGACCGCGCCGATGAGTTCGTAAGCGGCGGGCTCGAGCCGACCGCGGGGCGGGAGCTGGTCGCCAACGGAGTTCGCCCCGCCGAGGGCCTGCGAGCGGAAACATTCATACTCGAGCGCGGCCGACGGTTTGATGCCGCCAAAGTCGCCCCACATTTTTTGGAAACGCCCGGTCATGCCGAGCCAGGGTTTGCCCCAGCGACCGGCTCCGCGGGCAAGCCGGGGGAAGTGAAAATAACCCCAGAAGCCGGAGGGGAGCGATTCAAGTTCGACGTGCGAGCAGTTCGCCGCGCGCACCCGGCCGCCGGTGCCATCCACGTTCACGTCGAAACCGGAGTTGTAAAAGACTGTCGCCCGCGGCGAGAGGCCTTGAAGGAGCTTTGTAAAGCGCGCGGTAAACGCCCCCTGCGCGGCGGACTGGAATCGCGCGAACGTCTCCGCGTCGTCGGCCTCGAAGCCGTGCTCGCGGCGGAATCTCCACGAGGCCTCGGAGCAATGGGCAAAACGATCGAAGAAGACGATGTCGTAGAAGATGCCGTCGATCTCGTAGCGCGCCGCAAGCTCGCGAGTGTGTTGCTCGAGGGCGTCCTTGTAATCGGGGTGCAACCAGTCGTTGAAATGCCAGCCGCCCGGGTGTTTGGGCCGACCCATGTCGGGATTGTCGCACCGCGCGAACGTGCCGTCGGCCCGCATCATGCGCCACTCCGGGAAACGGTGTGCGACGTCCTCGTCCCACGCCACCGTGGTGTAGATCGGTGCGCGAATGCCTTCGCGGTGCAGCGCCTCGATCATTTCGCCGAGCAGGTCACGCCCGCCGATGGCAGGGTGCACGGTGAAGACATTGGACGGGAAGTAGCAGAGGCCGTGATGGCAGCGCGCGAAAACGGTGACGCTGTTCACGTGGGCACGTTTCATCGTGCCCGCAAACTCGGCGGCATCGAAGTTCACGCCCACGTCGGGGATGACCGGTGACGTGTGAAAGTCCAGATGGACCTGGCGCTGGTGGGATTCGAGCGGGTGGCGGGACATGGCGGGCGATCGGGGCGGTGGTTATGGGGTTGTCGGGACGGAGATTTGGCTCCAGGGATTGCCGTCGAGGGTGGCGGCGGGGGCTGCGATCACGAAGGTTTTTCCTTTGCCGAGCGCGATCGTGGATCTGTTGAACGACGTGCTGGAACTGCGATTACTACCTAGCCGATCTGAAAAAAGTGGGTATGGCCAACGACCCCGCATGTATGCATTTCACCACCATGAAAACCGGTGCCGCCAAGGCGATCACCGTCTGGGAAATGCCGCAAAGCATTCAGCTCCGGCTGGTGCGTTTCCCAATGCGCTAACGCGTCCACCCTGGACCAGACGCCATTGCGATCGTCGCGCGAGAGGTGGAGGATTTATCGGACGATGCGCAACGCGATCCCCTCGGTGCAGTTATAGCCGACATTGACGCACCACAACCCTGGCAGTCCGTCGAGCAAACGGCGGTCATCCTCATCGACGGCAAACACGTTGTGTATGATGCGGTTATTTATCTGGCAGTAGTGGAAGCTCGCGACCACCACGGGTCGGCCGCTCGTACTGCCGTAATCCTCAGCGCACGCGTTCCACCCCTTAACGATCCCCGTGAGGCTTCACACTTTTCCCCTGCGCGCCTCAAGCTGGTTGCGAATGTCGCCAACGACCCGCGCCGAAAGCGGGTAGCGAGCGAGGACGAGCATCGCCGGGATGAGGAAGAGCGCCGGCACGAACGCGAATAGCAGCCGCATGTTCAGCATCACGTCGGGCGGCGGCATCGCCTTTAATCCGGCCTGAAATCCCGCAAAGACGATCACCGGCCCGGACAAGGCATAGCCGAGCGTCTGACTCAATTTCAACAGCCACGAGAAAATTGACGCAAACGAACCCTCGCGCCGTTCGTTGGTCTGCAGTTCATCGTGATCCGCGACGTCCGCGAGCATCGAGGGCAGGAGCATCCACAGTCCGGTGTAGCCCGGTGCGTTGAGAATTCCGCTCACCAGCGCAAGGTACGGGTATTCCGGCGTCATGGTGAACCAGGTGGCGAAGCTGCCGATCAGCACGATCCCCAGCGAGATGGCGAGAGCCTTGGTCTTGCCGATGCGATTCGATATCCACTGAAAGACCGGTATGCCGAGCAATCCGGTGACGAGGGTGACCGATCCGGCCAGGCCCGTGAGCGCAGATGACTTCGCCATGTCGCCCTCAAAGACGTGGAAGAGCTTGATGTAAAAGGTGAGCGACGCGACCACCGTCGTGCCGATGCTCATCAACAGAGCGCAGGCTGCCAGAATCAAAAACGGCCGGTTCGACAACGTGAGTTTGATGCTTTCAAGCATCGGGATTTTCGGTTGATGGGTGGCGGTTTGGTAAAACCGCTCTCTTACAAAAAAGACCGGGAGAATGCCGACGATGATCATCAGCACGGCACCCACGACGGAAATCACACGGATGCCCAGGAGCGAGTCCGGGTTCCCGGCACTGTCGTTGAATATGGGCAACAGCGTGAGAAACCAGGTCCATCCAACGGCCATACTCGCGATCTTCTGGAAGAAGGAGCGATACGCTGTGACGCTCGTCCGCTCTTTGTAGTCGGGTGTCATTTCAAGCAGCATGCTTTGATACGGCACGCTCCAGAGGCTCTGGAACGTGGAGTGCAGCAGCCCGAAGATGACGTACCAAGCCACGATCCACGCGGGGCTCCACGCTGGTCCGACGATCCATTGCATTGGATACCACAGGCCCATCGCGATTCCGGCGAAGAGGATGTATGGTTTCCTCCGGCCCCACCGCGAGCGGGTGTTGTCGGATTTCATCCCGATGAACGGATCAATGAAGGCGTCCCATAACCGGAAGCTCACCGCCACGGTGCTCAGCAAGGCGGGCGAGACGCCAAGCAACACGACAAAAATCGGTTGCAGCATGTAGTGATTGATCTGCGTGAGGATGTCGGCGCAGCCCGCCAGCCCATAGGCGCACTTCGAACCGAAGGGAACGGGGTCGGCCGATTTCGTGGGTGGGGGGCGATCTTCGGAGTCAGAATTCACGAGGCTGGGCAAAGATCGCAGGTTGGTAATCTCGGCCCGCAGAATTACGCGGTCTCCGGAAAAAAGGTATGTCCCATGGCTCGGTGGATATGGATGAAACCACCACACGGTCTTGACTCAGACGGGTGAGCCCGGACCAATTTTTGTGAATCCGGCCCACTGCCGCCGGATGAACTTCCCAGCTAGAGTCATTTTATGTCTTCCCTGATGTCGACTTCCGCCTCCGCTGAAATCCCGCCCGCTGAATCTGAGCTAACCTCGGAACTGCGGCGGCTTTCCCACCGCCTCGATCTCGCCGCTGCTCGCGACGAGTATCATCGGAATGGATTTTATTTGGCCAAGAACGTCCTGCCGCCGGATCTGCTGAACTGCTGCCAGTACGTGCTGGAGGAGTGGACCGAAAGCATGGCCCGGAAATGGCGGGCGGAAGGCCGCCTCGCTGACTCGCACCGGGATCTCGATTTTCGCGAACGTTTTTACCGTCTCTGGCAGGAGGCCGGCAAACCCAAGTATCACCGCAGCCCTCGCAAGCCTTTGGTTGAGATTTGCCCCGAGGAGATGTTCACCATCCTCAGTCACTCTGCGCTGGTCGATCTCGCCGAGCTCTTTCTCGGCACGGACGAACTCATCTCGCATTCGGTCTGGAACTCGCGGCCGAAGACCCCGGACTCCTCCTTCACCGACACGCCGTGGCACCAGGATGGTCAATATTTCCGCAACCAGGCGCACCTTCACATCATGACGATGTGGTTTCCATTGCACGATGTGGACGAAACGTCCTCCTGTCTGGCAGTCGCACCGGACTTTGATCGCTCCGTCCTTTACGATAATTTCGAGTATCCGGAGAACGGCTTCACTGGCATCCGGCGCGAAGAGGCCGCCGCCCTGACTTCGTTGCCTGTACCCATGGAACGCGGTGACGTGCTGCTCTTTCCGCAATTGACCCCGCATCGCGCGCTGAGCAACACGTCCGGCCTCATGCGTTGGAGCATGGACATGCGCTACGTTTCGACGACGAAGGCCATGCCGCCCGCCCTGGACCAGGGCCTGATCGTACGCAGTGGCGGCGCACACCCGCTCACCGGCTACGCAGAGTGGAAAGCGAAGTGGACGCCGGACACTGCCTGGTAATGAGGCCTGACAGGATTTCGTCCTGGTGGTTGCATGACGTGCGATGCCTGCTTCGCTCGACCTGGTTGCGCCGCTAATCGTCCGCTACGGGCGCGCCACCCACGGTCGGAAACGGCGCGAGAGTTATTGCTTCGCGCATTATTGGTGCCTGCATCACTACGGCTACCCCCTGCGACTCACGCTTGACGGCGAAGTGCACGAACTGGCGTCGGGTTCGGTGAGCCTGGTGCCCGCCGGTGTGCGAATGGACTACGATTTCCCGCGTGCCGAGTGCGTCCACACCTACTCGATCTTCGGTTGGTCCGGTCCGCGCCCGGGACGCCGGATCACGCCACCGGGTGAGTTGCCCGCGGGGTGGGGAACGCGCTTTCGAGCCGGAGCGGAAAATGACGACGATCGGTTTCGCCGCGTGAGAGTCTGGGACTTGCTAAACGAGCTGACGGCACCCGACAGCGCTGACCCGTTCGATCTCGTCTCGAAGGCGCAGTCCCTGATGGCAGCACGTTTGCAGGAGCTGCCGGCAATAGCCCAACTCGCGACGGAGTTGGGCGTGTCGCACAATTTGCTCATCCGGCGATTTCGCGAACGGCTGGGCGTGTCCCCGCTTGATTACGCCCGGCGCCTGCGGCTCGCCGAAGCGCGTCGCCTTCTTATTGAAACCAGTCTGCCCGTCAAGGTCGTGGCCAGCGAGTGCGGCTACGGCAGCTCGCACTCGCTCGCCAAGGCGCTGCGCGTTGCGACTGGCGCGGGGCCACGCGAACTTCGCCGGAATCCAATGCAAAACCCTGCGGTTTTTTGATTCAAATCCGATGGAGACCGGCGAGCCGAAAGTCACATCCGTGGAAGAGATGCTGCAAAGCATCCAGCTCCGCGTGGCGGTCTCGCGGCGAATGGAGCTTGATGACTGGACCTTCGAACTTTGCAGCCCGTTCTGGCGACTTTACACCAACGACCGTTCGGGCGGCTTCCTGAGATCGGGCGGAGTCGTCTACGAATTACGGCCCGATCACGTTTATCTCGTCCCGTCGTGGGTGGAATTCAGAACGGAGCTGAACCGTCCGCTCACGCACGACTACATCCATTTTTACCTCACGGGCTTTCCCGCGTCGTTGCACCACCAGCTATTCAATCGCCCATTGGCCGTTGCGTGTGACGATTTGCTCGCCGGGTTGCGTGATCGCTGGCGGGCAGGCCTCTCAGCGGGCCATCTGAGGGATTGGGCAGACTTCGGTTGGGCCTCGGCTCTCGCTCAAGCCGCCCTTTCCACGGCTGCCGGGCAAGTCGCCAGGGAGGATCGGGATGCCTGCTTGCGGTGGCTCACGCAGGCCCGTGAGGTGCGGCGGGCTCTCGTGGCCATCGAGGAACACATGGCAGATCCGCCGTCGAACGCGCGCCTGGCTGCGTTGTGCAGTTTGAGTGAAAACCACTTT
>JBGTDR010000163.1:0-36766 GCA_041748215.1 Chthoniobacterales bacterium | reverse complement strand
CTGGATCGCATCGACGACGCCACCGCCCGGCTGCGCACGCTCATTGCCATGCAGCCGCCAAAAAGTCGCCGATCGGAAGCGGCGGCCGTGATCGCGGAAGCCGCGTTTCGTCAGTATCAGTTCGAACTCGCCATCGAATTTGCCGACCAGGCCCTTGCCGCCGTCGAGACGCCGCCCGTGCTTCGCATCAAGGCGCTTTCGCTTCAGCGGCTCGGCCGCGGCGATGAAGCCACTCCCCTGCTCCAGCGCGCGGAAAAATTGGAGGCCCGGCCATGAGTCATCATCGCATCAAGTCAGGGATCGCGACCGCAAACCGACGTTTTGTGCGGATTCTGGTGACCGCATTCGCCGTGGTTATCGGAGCATCCAACGCCCTTGCCGCTGACGCCGCGGCTGGCGGCATCAAGGTCGATACCGATCCCGACGAGGCGCTCGAACCTTACACATCATTTACGATACTTTTCCCCGAACCGATGGTCGCGCCGGATCGCATCGACGCGGCTGACGTGCAGTCGCCACTCGCGATTACGCCCGCTCTCGACGCTGAATTTCGCTGGCGCACACAGTCGATGGGAATGTGGCGGATCAATGGCCCGCGCATCCCGGGTCAGACGTATCGTTTTCGATTGCGCGACGGTCTCACCGACCTCGCGGGCAACTTTTTGCCAGCGGCGGAATGGGGGCTCGACCTCACCGCACCCGGGCTGGAGGTAAGCGAAGAATACGGCGAACGCGAACGACTGAGCGCCCGACCGCAGGTTCCGCTCATGTTTAATTTCCCGATGGATCTGCGAACGGTCGCCGACGGCGTGTGGTTTCAAAACCGGGCTACACGCCAGCGATTTCCTGCCGAGGTGATGTTGAATTACGCGGCGGGCGAATCCGGCGATGCGGTGGACGTGACCGAGGCCGAGCTGCCGATCCCAAGTGGCTTCCGCGTCCGCCCACGCGATTCGCTGCCCGTCGGACAGGCATACGATCTGGTGGTGGAAAATCCACGTGACGCGACTGGTGGCGGCACCCTCGCGTATCCCAACGTATTTGCGCTCGGAACGACCCGACCGCTCGTCGTCGATTACGTTGCCGCCCGGAACCGGCCGCGTGAAAAGCCGATGGTCGAGGTGAAGTTTGACGTGCCGCTGGCTGACGGCTCCCCGCCAAATGGCGCGCTGACGTTCGATCCGCCCGTGAGCAACCTGCGTCTGCGCAAGGAAGGCCAATATCTTTACGCGGACGGGGATTTCAACACGACTCAACGTTACATCGTAACGATTTCGGACGAGGTCCGCGGCAACCGCGGCTTCCCACTCGCCGCCCCCTCGCGCTGGGGCGCGACCTTCCGCCCCAAGGAGGCCACGTTGATGTTTCCCGGCGGCGTGATTCGGCAGCGTACGGCGCTCGGACTGCGTTTTGCCCTGCTGCAGGCAAATACCGGCCCGGTCACCTGGCAGCTCGCGCGCATTCCCCTCCAACGCCTCGCCGAACTCCGCAAGGCCGCGGCCGAATCCACCACCACGACTCCCGATCCCGCGCCGAATTTGCTGATCGACCGTTTCGGCCTCGACGTCATCGCCACCGGAGAAATCGACGCATCGACCGGCGACCGCGAAGAATTCCGCCGCATCGAATGGATACCCGACGACCCCCGGCGGCTCTCGGGTCCCTTTGTGATCGAGGCGACCGCCAGGGATTCGGAGGGCCGCACCATTGCAAATTCCGCGTTCCTTTCGTTCAACGAACTCGTCTTCACGCAAAAAACGTCCGCCGACACGACGTATCTGCACCTCGCCAGCATGGCGGCCGGTGAGCCGCAATCGGACATCCCGGTTCGCGTCGTCACCGCCGCGCTCACTGACATCGCCAGTGCCACCACGGACGCCAGCGGCACCGCGGCCTTCCCGGCCGACGTTTTCACCGGCGCGTCGTATTTCATCGCCGACACGCCCGATGGGCCTGCCGTCGAACTGACCGGCACCACCGGACGATTCCCCTCCGGTTCCTTTTCCCGATCACCGCGCGTTCAGCCATTCCTCGGCATCATCGTCCCGGACCGCCCCCTCTACCGGCCGGGGCAGAACGTTTCCTTTAAAGGATTTCTCCGCACCGGAGAGGATGAGGGAAGACGCGTTCCCAAAAATTCGACGGTCACGTGGGAAATTCTCGCCGGAGGGCGCGACGAAATCCTCGCCACTGGCACCGCAAAACTCAGCCCGTCCGGCGGATGGGACGGTGCCTGGACCGTGCCCGAGCGCGGGCGGCTGGGTGGATTCCAGATTCGTTGTAAAATCGACGGCCAGACGGCGGGGACAAACGGGAATTTTACGGTCGAGGAATTTCGCACGCCCGCATTTTCCGTCGTGGTCGAACCGGTGCCCGCCACCAGCGCTGCGACGTCGTCCATCTCGGTTGCGTCCCAGTATTTCCACGGTGCGCCAAATGTCGGCAGTGCCGTGACTTGGACCGCGACGTGGATCGGTGACCACGAGGGCGATTATTATTCCACGAGCGAGAGCGATGGATTTATGCAGGTCGATCTGTATTCCGAGCGACGCACGATTCCGAGCTACGAAGTCGAAGTGTCGGGCGAAGCCGTGCTCGACGAAAATGGTCGCGTCACGCTCACCACGACCGCTCCGTTTAACGATCCCGGGAATCGCGCGCACGCCAGCGTAATCTGGCGCGTCGACATCACCGGGCCCGACGGACAAACGATCAGCGGCGGACTCGATGACACCGTAACGATGAACGATGTCACCCTCGGCGTTCGCGCGGACGATTCCGCCAGCGAAACGGAAATTGGCATCGATCTGCGCGCACTGCCCCGCGTGGAAAACGGCCCGGTGCCTTCCGAGGTGCGGACCGAACTTTTCCGGGTGGACACGAAGACCGTCAAAGAGCGCATCGCTCCGTTCGTTTACCGCTACCGGAATACGGACGTCTTTGTGCCGATCGAGCAGCGAACGGCACCCGCCAACAGCCGGATTGTTTTTCAGCCCCGCACACCCGGCCGCTACGTGCTCACCACCGCACCGCTGGCCGGCGAAACGGGCATGATGGTGAGCGCCGAAATTTTCCTCACCGGTCCCGGCGAGGCGGAGTTGCCGGTC
The DNA here is from genome assembly GCA_041748215.1 of Chthoniobacterales bacterium. Taxonomy (GTDB): domain Bacteria; phylum Verrucomicrobiota; class Verrucomicrobiia; order Chthoniobacterales; family JAATET01; genus JBGTDR01. Next base: position 33,659 of record JBGTDR010000163.1, on the reverse strand, counting down.
CGGTCCGACGAAACGTTGACGATTCAGCGCGCCGACGCTGCGGACACGCCACTGCGCACCGGAGACACGGCCGCGTTTCAGATCCTCGCGCCGAGTGCCGGCATCGCGTGGGTGACCGTCGAGACAGATCGAATCCTCGACACATTCACCGTGCCATTGGCGGGGAACTCCAGCCGCATCGAAATCCCGGTGAAGCCCGAATACGCGCCCAATGCTTTCGTGACGGCCTACGTGCTGCGGCCCGGCGGCAGCGACGACCTGCCGGGAGAAATGTTCGGTTGGACCGAGCTGGAAGCCCTGAACCCAGTGACCGAACTCGACGTCGCGGTCTCGACCGAACAGCCCGACTACCAGCCACGCGAAACGATCAAAGGGGAAGTGCGCGTAACGTCCAACGGACAACCCGTCGAAGGCGCCGAACTGGCGATTTCGGCCGTCGATGACGCCATTCTCGAGCTCGGCGGCTGGTCTCTCGCCGAACTGCATCCCATTTTTTATCCGGAGCGATCGTTTGGCGTGACGACCCACCCCGCACTCACCGATTTCGTGCGTTCGTTTGAAGAGCGAAGCCTCACGCAAAAAGGCGTGGTGATCGGCGGTGGCGGCAAGGACGCGTTCGGCAACGTGCTGTTCACCCGGCAGGATTTCCGCCCGCTTATTCTCTGGCATCCATCGGTTAAAACCAACGCCGAGGGTGTTGCTTCATTCGATTGCGAGGCCCCGGACAATCTCACGCGATTTCGCGTGGCGGTGCTTGGTCAGACGGCTCGCGGGCAGTTCGGCTCCGGCGACACGACGTTCACAACCAGCAAACCTCTCCTGCTGGAAACCGCTCTGCCCCGTTTTGTGCGGCAGGGTGATACCATCGAACTGCGCGTCGTCGCCCGGCAGAAGGCGGCGGATTCCCTCGAGCTCACCGTCGAATGCGAACCCGGCCCGGGCGTCACGCTCGAGCAACCCGGCCCAATTTCCGTCACCGCGAGCCGCGACCAGCCGAATGTCGTCCGCTTCCCGGCGACAATCGCCGACGACGCCACGAGCATTACGGTGCGCTTCGCCGTGGCATCCGATTCCGGCCTCGGCGATTCCGTTGAAATCACGCTGCCGGTCGAGCCGCCCAGCATCGTTGTGCGCGAGGCTACCGCAGGCGCGTGGAGCGGTCCGGGTTTTTCACCCGCTTCGTTGGTTCCGACCACCTGGCAGGGCGCGGAGGGCACAGCCAGCGCAACCCTCTCAACGTCAGATTACCTCACCAAACTTCTCGGCGTGCCTCAGGTTCTCGATTACCCGCACGGGTGTTTCGAGCAGAAGTCCTCGCGTTTGCTCGTCTACACTGCCCTCGCCCGACTTCTCGCATGGGTGCCGACCTCCGCCGACCGTGACGCAAATTATCGCGCAGTCATCGAATCGTCCCTCCAGGAATTCTCCGATTCGATTCTGCCGGACGACACCCTGCCGTACTGGCCCAACGGCACAGCGGGCAATTTTTTCGTCACAATTCAGATTGCATGGGCGACGGCCGAAGCGGTTCGTGCGGGCTTCACCGTCCCCTCCTCCCTTGATTGGCGGCTGTCCCGTGCACTCGAGCAATTCGTCGAACGCAAAAGCCGGCTCACCGCCCCGCCGACGATCCGGGCATTCGCGCTTTTCGCTTTGGCGCAATTCGACCGCGAGGTGAAACCCGAAGTGTCCGCCGCCGCCGAAGAGTTGTTTCTGAATCGTGATCGCCTCACCGACGAAGGCCGCGCCATGCTCGCCGTCGCATTTCACCGACTCGAGATCCTCCAGGATCATCAGCAAACGCTCATCGACGAACTGCCCGCTTCGGTTGCCGAGCGCGACTTCGACGCGACGACCTTTTCCTCAACCACCCGGGCTGAAGCCATCATCACGTGGGCACGACTGCTGATCGCTCCTGACGTTGATACCGCGCCCCTCAAATCCCGCCTCGACAGCCTGCTGGAATCCTCCGCCAGCCTCTCCACGCAGGAAAACCTCTGGCTCCTCATCGCGTTTAATGAGCTGCTCTCCAGCCAGACGCCGGCCAGACTTTCCGATCGACTCCGACCCGCTCCGGTCGCCATTTCACCCAACGCCACAGCTGCCGAGTGGACCAATCTGGACCTCGCCCGACTCGCGGATTTCACCATCGGCAATCTTGCAAAATCCGCCCGCGGCACCTGGATGATGACCGCCCACCGCGCCGTGCCGCCCGCCGAACAGGTCTCAGTCGATCAAGGAATGCGGGTCGAGCGCACCATCACCAATCTCACGGATCCCGCTCGCACCGGCACGGCCGAGACACCCTTTCGCCTGGGGGATCAATTGCTGATTTCGTTCCGAATGTACGCGGACAAACCGCAGGCCTTCGTTTCCCTTGAAGACGCCCTGCCCGCCGGCATTGAAATCGTAAATCCCAATCTCGCGCTGTTCGCAAAAACGTATCGCCTGCCTCTCGACACCTCGGTGCCATCCGCCCAGCTTTCTTACAGCGAACTCCGCGACACGCAGACCAACCTTTATTTCGACACGTTCCCGGTCGGAGCTCAGAGCGCCAGCGTTCTTGCCCGCGTCACCGCTGCCGGTGATTTTACCTGGCCCTCCACCCGCCTCACACCGATGTACGATTCGCGCCAATTCGGCCGATCCGCCCCGTCGCGATGTGTCGTGAGCGCCGAGTAAACCGCGCAAGCGCGATCAGCTTTTTCCCGCGCGGAACCGCGTCGGGCTGATTCCTGCACGCTGTTTGAACTGGCGGGAAAAGAAAAAAACGTCTGCATAACCCAGCGCGGCGGCAATTTCGCTCACGGTCAGTGTGGATTGGTGCAGGAGCTGGCGCGCACGATCGATCCGGGCGCGGATGATAAATTCTTCCGGACGCATCCCGGTGAAACTTTTGAAGACGCGGGCAAAATGCACCGTGCTGTAACCGTTCGTCCGGGCCATCTCGCGAACCGGCGGCACCTCCCCAGGCCTTTCCAGGATTTCGCTGATCACGTCGCGCATCCGCTTCTCGTGCCGTGCCCGCGTCCCGCTCACGTCGCGCGGCCGCGGCGTCCGGGCATCAGCGGCCAGCCCCAGCAACAGCGACCGCAACAAACCCGCTGCTTCGGAGGCCCGCAAATGACCAGCAATTCCGGGCACGACCGGCGCGAGGTGCAAATCAATCAGACGGCGACTCGCCAGTTCGAAATAGGCAAAATCCCGCACCTCGCTGATTTCCGGACAACCCGCAGCCGGATTCCTGCCGCGTCCGACGTTGGGAAACTCAAAGTGCACGTAGGTCACGCCAAGCCGGTCAGTCGGATCCTGCTCCGCAGCGTATTCGTGACCGGGCCGCATCCAGACACAAACCCCGGGTCGCAATTCGAACACGTCACCGGAAATGGTCATCCGCCCACGCCCGGCCCACACGAACCAGAGATCATGATCCTCGAGCCAGCCGGGACCTTGTGCATCAAGACGCCACCCGGGTTCACAACGCACCCGGCCTGCGCGGTTGATCCGGATCGGGGCGTCAACGAGGGCATGCATGATTTAATGATCAATAAACACAAACGTTTGAAAGTCGAGTCCATGGCGCAAGTGGAGACATTCCGTATGCTCACCACAACCCCAACACCTCATCCTGACCAATGATAGCCACCGCCCAATTCGATGACCAAGGCACCGCGGAAACTTACGCGGAGGAACTTTATTCACCCGCCGGCTGCGTGCCCCAGATCCCCAATCTCGACGCCATCGGCGATGACGAAATCGCGTTTTACCGGGAACACGGGTATCTCTCCGTGGCCCAGGCGTTCACGCCAGATGAAATCGACGCCGCCCGCGAGGGGCTGATTCGCTTGATCATGGGCGGCGACCCGACATTCCAGGGCATTTCGTTCGAGGTGAAAGCCCGTGACCTTCTGCCCACGTTGTCGCTCGAGGACCGGCAGGATGCCGTACGCAAGCTGGTGAATTTTGCCGCTCACGACCCGCGGCTCGCCGCTCTCGCGTTCCACGAAAAGTTGCTCGGTGTCGTGAACCGCATCCTTGGCGACAAGCCCGAACTCTTTCAGGAAATGGCGCTGCTCAAACCGCCCCGCCTCGGTCGCGAAAAACCGTGGCACCAGGATCTCTCGTATTTTAACTACAAATCGGGGACCCCGGTGGTCGGTGTCTGGATCGCCATCGACGAAGCCACCATCGACAACGGCTGCATGCAGCTGCTTCCGGGCCAGCACCACGAACCCGTGATTCATTTCAAACGCCGCGACTGGCAGATTTGCGATACGGAAATCCTCGGTCAGCGCAGTGTCGCCGCGCCGCTCAAGCCCGGTGGTCTTTTGCTTTTCGACGGGCTGTTGCCACACGGTACGCCACACAACACGTCGGGCCGCCGCCGCCGCGCGCTGCAGTATCATTACGTGGGTGCACACGCGGAAAAAATTGCCGCCACCGAGCGCATGGCCGTCTTCGGAAGCGAAGGCAAGGACGTCACCTGCTGAAGTTTGTGGATTGACTTGCTTCGGGGCGGACGGCATTTCCCGCCCACCCCCGATGAATCTTTTCCGTCCCCTGCTCCCTCTCATCGTTGTCTTTTTCGTCGCGCAGGTGCTCCCGCTGCGGGCGGCCGAGACGACGATAAAGGACACCGAAGGCCTCACAGCATGGCTGGAAACGCCGACCGCGGAACCCGAGCCGGGAAAAACCTACTGGCTCGTGGTCAGCGTGCATGGCGCTGGTGCCGACGGCAGCCAAAGTGTCGGTTGGATTCGCAATTGGGTCGGTGAATTCGATGATGTGATCGTACTCGCGCCGACCTTCGCACCACCGAAGGAACGATCCCCCGCCGCCTGGAAGGCGAGCTACCAGATGAGCGGTCCGACTCACGTTGCGAAGCTCGAATCGTTGATCGCCGAAGTCGCGAAAACGTGGCCACTGCACCCGAAAGTTTTCCTCAACGGATTTTCGGCCGGTGCGCAATTCGCCCACCGTTACGCGATGAAATTTCCGGACCGGGTTGCGGGAGTTGCCGCGCACTCCGGCGGGTCCTGGGCGAAACTCGAAGGTCCCGACCGAATCAATCCCGACGCGCGTAGCGTGGCCTTTGCGATATCTTGCGGCGAAAAGGACGCCGGCAGCGGCGGTCCCGACCGGATTCCGCGCATCGAGGCGGCCAAAACGTTTGCTGCTCAGCTCGAGCAACTCGGGTTCGACGTCACGGTCGAGACGTGGCCGGAAGTCGGACATGAATTCACCCCGGGCGCAAATGCGCAGGGTCTCACGCTTCTGAAAAAAATCCGCTCCGAATCGCCGAACCCACTTTAGCGGGACATCACGTCAGCCCCTGGTGGGCGCAAAGTTCGTAATAGTCCGGACTCGTCAGCAGCAATTCATCGTGACTTCCGCGGGCGGCGATTTGCCCGGCCCGAAGCACGAGAATTTCATCTGCATCCTTCACCGTCGCCAGCCGGTGCGCGACAACGAGCGAGGTGCGACCGGCCATCAAACGGGTCATTGCCGCCTGCACAAGTTTTTCCGAAAGCGAATCAAGTGAGCTGGTCGCCTCATCGAGGAGGAGGACGGGCGGATCCTTGAGAAAAACGCGGGCGATGGACAGTCGCTGTTTTTGACCTCCGGATAGCCGCGTGCCCCGCTCGCCGACAACTGAGTTCAACCCCTGGTCCATGTTCGAGACGAAATCCCACGCCCCGGCCGCTTCGAGCGCGGTTTTCAATTCCTCCTCCGACGCGTTGGGCGCCGCGAGCCGGAGATTTTCCTGAATGGATCCGCTGAAGAGGATGCTCTCCTGCATTACGACGCCGATTTGCTGGCGCAAGCTGTCCTGCCGCACCACGCGCAGATCTTGCCCATCGAGCCGGACCACCCCCGAGTCGGGATCGTAAAAGCGCAGAACCATTTGAATGATCGTGCTTTTCCCCGCCCCGGACGGTCCGACGAGAGCGACCCGCCGGCCTGGCTCGACCGTAAAGGTGATGCCCCGCAACACGGTCGAGTCGGGCACGCTCGGGTAGCTGAAAACAACGTCATCGAACGTGATCCGACCCTGCACCCGGCTCAACGATCGGGCGTCGGGCTCGTTTCGGACCATTGGTGTTTCCAGCAGGAATTCGTCAATCCGATCAAACGACGCGATCGCGGCGTAAATCTGCGAAATCGATCCGTAAGCCGCCGCCATTTGCGAACCGATGATCATCCAGATTCCCCAGAATGCGACGATGTCGCCCACCATCATCTGGCCCTGGAGGACCCGCCACGCCCCGTAGAAGAGCAGGATGAACGGCGCGACAAATCGCGTGACGAGCTGAATCGAATCGTTGACCGCAAACATTCGCCATGCCAGGCGCTCACGGCGTTTGCGGACCCGGTTGCTGCCGGCTCGCACCCGCGCGCCAGCGAGGTCTTCGCGGGAATACGATTTGATCAGCTCATGAATGCCGACGTACTCGGTGACCATCGCGGTGACTTCGCCCGCCGCATCCCGCACGTCCCGGCTCATGTCGCGGACCGCCGGCAGGTGGCGACTGGTGACCCATGCGATCAAAATGAGAAAAAGCGTCATCAAGACCGCCAGTGGCCAGTCGACCCAGTAGGCAGCCACGAGGCCGAAAAACAACCCGAACGCTGCCCAGACGACGAACGAAAGCGGACCGAAAGACGCGTTGATCGTTTCGAGATCGGCGTTCAACCGGGCGCTGATTTCACCCACTTTGTGACGTTGAAAAAAGTCTGCGGAGAGCCGCTGGACGTGGTCGTGCAGGTTGTTCTGTAGATTTCTCGAGAGCCGTGCGGCCCCGACACTCAGGAAAACGTGAAAAAGGTAGGCCGCCGGGAAAAAGATCGCCGCGAGCCCGACCGCCCACCCCATTGCCTGCCAGATGCCCGTCGCCATGAACTGCCCGGGATCGGCCTGCAACGCGTTGAGGATTGCACGGAAAAAAAGTGGGATCACGCCCTGGCAGATCGCGTCGAGAGCCGCCATTGCGAATGCCAGCAGGAAGATGCGTTCATGCCCGTCCATGTGCTGTCGCAGGCGGGGCCAGAGCTCGAGCAACGACGGCGCGCGTTTCCGGGACCCCGGAGACTTCGCCGACGAAGCGGCCGCCCCGAGATGCACCGATGGAGGAGATGGAACAACGGGACGGGCGGTCATGGCTGCGAGAATACCAACGATGGCGAGCGGCGGCTGAGCATTGTCCGATTGCGTAGCAACTGCGGGACCAGTCGCACAGACGAAGTTCGCAATCCGTGGGAAATCCTCCTTGCCAAGCCTCAAGGCCGGTGTAATTCTCGCGAACTGATCAAATCGAAGAAATGGCAAAGACAGAAGTAAGCGAGGCCGCGGAACTGCGGCTTCATGAAAAAGATACCGGCAGCGCAGACGTTCAAATCGCACTGCTCACGAAACGCATCAACGAACTCACCGAGCATTTCAAGCTCCACGCCAAGGATCATTCCTCGCGTCGCGGTCTCTTGAAACTCGTCGCGCAGCGCCGCAGCCTGCTCGACTACCTCAAACGCACATCCAGCGATCGCTACCAGGCGGTCCTCGAGAAGCTCCATCTCCGCAAGTAAGCGGGAAACTTCCCATGAAGTTTCGCGAAAGCCCCGGCTCATTCGGCTGGGGCTTTGCGTTAGTTTAACCCACCCTCGCGCCCGGATTTCGGGCGCATTTCCTGATTCATTCCATGTCCCATTCCGTTACCGCCCACGTGGGCAGTTCTCCCATCGTCATTGAAACCGGCAAACTTGCCAGACTCGCCGACGGTGCCGTCACCGTTCGCTCCGGGGATTCCATCGTCCTGGTCTCCGCCGTTTCCGCCACCACCATCAAGGATGGCCAGGATTGGTTTCCTCTCACCGTCGATTACCGCGAAAAGGCCGCTGCAGTCGGAAAGTTCCCCGGCGGATATTTCAAGCGCGAAGGCCGTCCTTCGGAAAAAGAAATTTTGACCTGCCGCATGACGGATCGCCCGCTGCGACCGCTCTTCCCGAAAGGTTACCTTTACGACACTCAGATCATCGGCGTGCTCCTCAGCGCCGACGGCGAGATCGATCCGGACATTCTTTTCATCAATGGCGCGAGCGCCGCGTTGTGCGTGTCCGACATTCCGTTCGCGGGTCCCGTGGCGGCCGTCCGTGTTGGCCGCGTCAACGGTCAATTTGTGGTCAATCCGACCCATGCGGACCGCGCCGACAGTGATCTCGATCTTGTTTACGTCGGCACCGAGAACGACGTCATCATGATCGAAGGTGCTGCTGACGAATTGCCCGAAGAGGATTTTGTCGCCGCGTTGAAGTTTGCTCACGAGCAGGCAGGGATCCTGATCCAGGCCCAAAAAGAACTGGCCGCGACCGCTGGTAAAGCCAAGCGCCAGCCCCAGTTGTTTGTTGTTGCCGACGAGCTTCTCGAGATCGCCTACGCGGTCGCCGGAGACCGCATCGAAGCGGCCCTTTACACGCCGAGCAAGGTTGCCCGTCAAAAGGCGGTCGGTGCGCTCAAGGACGAAGTGAGCGCCGCGATCCTCGAAAAATATCCCGAGGCCACCAAGTTCGAGATCAGCCAGGCGTTCGACTATCTGCAAAAGAAAGCGTTCCGCATCAGCATTCTCGACAAACAGGTGCGCTGCGACGGCCGCGACGCCAATACGATCCGCCAGCTCAGCGCCGAGACCGGCATGCTCCCACGCAGCCACGGCAGTGCGCTTTTCCAGCGCGGTGAAACGCAGGCACTCTGTTTGGTGACACTTGCCCCTTCCGACGAAGCCCAGGATCTCGACGGCTACACCGGCGGCGAAACCAGCAAACGGTTCATTCTGCATTACAATTTCCCGCCGTTCAGTGTCGGAGAAACTGGCCGGACCGGCAGCCCTGGTCGCCGCGAAATCGGCCACGGTGCGCTCGCCGAACGTTCCATCGAACCCGTCATTCCGCCCGTCAACGAATTCCCGTACGCGGTGCGGGTGAGCAGCGAAGTCATGGAATCCAACGGCTCGACCTCGATGGCGAGCGTCTGCGCTGGCGTGCTAGCACTCATGGATGCGGGCGTTCCGATCAAGCGTCCAGTCGCCGGCATTTCCTGCGGACTCGTCACGGAATTCAACGGCGACCAGATGAGCCGCTACACGATGCTCACCGACATCATTGGCAGCGAAGACCACTTCGGTGACATGGATTTCAAGCTCTGCGGCACCGACGCCGGTGTGACGGGATTCCAACTCGATCTGAAGCTTCCGGGCATTTCGCTCGAGCTCATGGAGGAAGCCGTTTATCGCACCCGCGACGCTCGTTACAAGGTGCTCGAGGTCATGAATGCTGCTCTCGCGGCACCACGCACCGAAATGAGCCCGTACGCTCCTCGCATCGAGACCATCCGCATCAGCCCGGACAAGATCGGCCTGCTCATCGGGCCTGGTGGCAAGACCATCAAGGGAATCGTCGCGGAGACCGGTGCCGAGATCAATATCGAGGACGACGGTTCAGTCCACATCTACTCGAACAACGGCGAAAGCCTCGCCCGTGCGAAGGAAATCATCAACGGAATGACCAAGGAAATTGGCGTTGGTGACATGTATCAAGGCACCGTGGTGTCGATTAAGGAATTTGGAGCGTTTGTCGAAGTCCTGCCCGGCAAGGATGGCCTTGTGCACATTTCCGAGCTCGCCGACTTCCGCGTCAACAAGGTCGAGGATGTCGTTCGCGTCGGTGATGCCGTTTGGGTCAAATGCATCGGCGTCGATGACAAAGGCCGCGTGAAACTCAGCCGCAAGGCCGCGATGAAAGATCGCGACCAACAGTCCGCTGGCACTCCCGAGCCTGCGGGTGTAGCGTAATCGCATCCGGCAGGAAAAAATTTCCCCACCCGAAAAATGCGGCGCGGTGACTTCGGTCCCGCGCCGCTTTTTTTTCGCCCACGGATCTGCGGCAATGGATCGCGAGGGAGTGCGGCGATGGCAGGCGAATCAGCCGTAGAAATTTTTTGATCCGGGATTGGGATCGGTCCGTAGGACGCGACGACGCCGGTCTTCGCTGCCAGTTCGGGACGGAGAGCAGGCGTCCATAACCCTACAACCCAACACCCAACTGTTATGATCATACGACCCGTTTCACTCTCTCTCACCCTGCTCGCCACGGCGGCCTTGTTCGCCGCGTCACCGGCGGCGGACGCACGCCCACGCGGTTTTGCTTACAATGCAGCCGGCCAGCTTTTTTCATTCGATCTGACCAATCCGGGTGCCGTCACGCCGATCGGCGCTCCGGCCGGTCCCGACGTGAAGGGCCTCGACTTGCGTCCGAGCACGACCACGCTTTACGCCATCGACGTCAATGCCACGACGGCCCAGCTTTTTACCGTCAATCCTGCGGACGGGGTGCGGACACCGGTTGGCGCTGGATTCGCGACCTCCGCGATGGCGCCGACCCCCTACTCGCTGGATCCGGCGGCAGGCTTCGTGCTGGATTTTAATCCGACGACCCTTCAGCCCGATGGCAGCATTCGCATTCGGTTTGTCGGGAGCAATGGTGTGAATCTCCGCCTCAATTCCGACACTGGCACCGTCGCCGCGGTCGACGGATCCATCGCTTACACGAGCGGAACCCCGGCAACGAGCGCCGTGAGCGGCGGGGCTTACACAAACAGCGACACCGCCCGCGCAGGAGGAACCGCACCGCCGACCGCGCTTTATTACATCGATACCCTCAACGATAACCTCGTGCTTTCGCCAAACGCGAACGCCGGATTGGTCGATGTTGTCGGCCCACTCGGCGCCGATGTCGGTCCGAACGTGAGTTTCGATATCGCGACGGCCAATGGTCAGAACATCGGCTACATCGTGGTTACCGCCGCAGCCGGCGTTTACACGCTGCACACGGTCAATCTCACCACCGGAGCAGCTTCTCCGGCCCTCGGCACCTTCCCCGCCGGTTTTGAACCGGTGAGTGGTTTTGCCATTGTCGATCAGCCTGAGCTGCCGATCCCCGCCGGCGCATCTGGTTTTGGCTACAATGCCGCCGGTCAGCTCTTTTCGTTCCCGCTGGCCAATCCCGCGGCGGTCACTCCGATTGGTACTGCTGGCAATCCGGCCGTGAAGGGCATCGATTTCCGTCCCGGCACGAACACGCTCTATTCGTTCACGGCTGCCGGTCCGACGGCGCAACTGAGCACGATCAACCTTTCGACCGGCGCGGTTTCGCTCGTTGGTTCAGGATTTGCCACGGTCGGAACGGCGCCCGCCGCCTACACGCTCGATTCCAACGCCCAGTATGGATTCGACTTCAACCCGACCACGTTGCAGCCGGACGGCACAATTCGGATTCGCCTCGTGAATAGCGATGGCGTCAACCTGCGTCTGCACTCGGACACGGGTGGAGTCGCCGCAGTGGATGGCTCGCTGGCCTACTCGACCGGTGGTCCGGCAAACTTCCTGGTGAGCGGGGCGGCTTATACGAATACCGACACCGCACGCACGAGTGCCACGCCACCGGCGACGTCGCTCTATTATCTCGATACCCTCAATGACGCACTCGTGATCTCCCCCGCCGCCAACAGCGGTGTGTTCACGGCTGTCGGGCCGCTCGGTGCGGACGTCGGGTCCAACACGGGTTTCGACATCCTTTCGACGCAGGGAGGCAACATCGGATTCATCACGGTTGATGCGGGCTCCGGAAATGTCACGCTGCACACCGTCGATCTCGTGACGGGCGCGGCGAGCCCCGCGATCGGCACCTTCCCCGCTGGATTTGCTCCCGTTGGTGGGTTCGCCATTGGGATGACCGTTCCAGCGCCTCCCGACGTGACCAAACCCACAGTTTCCATTCGGAAGTTCTCCGGGAAAACGGTCACTCGCAAACGCTCCATCGTCCTTCGTGGCAATGCGTCCGACGACATCGCTGTCGACCGTGTCCTTGTGAAAATCGGAAAAAGCCCGTTCCGTCCGGCGCGCGGCGCCGAGCGCTGGAACCGCCGTGTTGCCCTCGCTGAAGGCCGTACGGTCGTGCGCGTCGTTTCCTTCGATGCCGCCAACAACCGCTCGCGCGCCAGCCGGGTTGTCTTCGTCCGCGAGTAGCAACGTCGGGTGCGGATGCGGCCGGGGGCGAAACTCCCGGCCGCATTTTTTTCTGCGATCAGGACGGCCAGCGACGGCTCTGTTGCCGAATTCTTTGCAACAAATCCCGGGATCTTGCGGATCCCGTTTCACCCTCCCACCCCGGCAATACACCGGGTAGATCGCCAACGTGGATGGCGAGCTCGGTTACGTCGGCGGCAATCCGGCCTCATCCGCCATCAGCGCGGCGGGATACACGAACGGCAACGACACTCGCAGCCCCGGCACGGGAGCGCCGACCCAGCTGTATTATCTGGATAGCTCAACGATGCCCTCGTGAGCCTGCCCGGCGATCCGAACAGCGGTCAATTTGCGTCCGTTGGTCCGCTCGGTGTCGATGTCGCCGCCGGTGCCGGATTCGACGTTCTTTTTAATGGCGGGCTGAACAACGCGTTTATTGCCGTCGATGTTGCCGGAACATTTTCGCTGCACCGGATCAATCTTGTGACTGGCGCGGCCAGCCCGGCCATTGGCACCTTTCCCCCGGGATTTGAGCCGGTCGCCGGTATCGCGATCGCGGTCATCCCCGGCTTCCAGCCCGGTGTGGACAATGTTCGCCCGTCGGTGCGCATCACCGAACCACAGCGTCGCCGCACGACCACCACCCACCGTTCGGTGCCAATCCGCGGGACAACCTACGACGACAGTGGTGTCGCCCTCATCGAAGTCAAACCGGGCCGGGGCCAGCCGTATCGCAACGCGAATGAAACGACCAACTGGAGGCGCTCGATCCAACTCGAGCCCGGCCGGAATGCCGTTCGCGCCCGCGCCACCGATGATGCCGGAAATCGCTCTGTCGTCCGCCGCGTCATTATCGTTCGGCAGGTTCGCCCATCAGCCGCGACACCCAGCCCGACACCGGCGATGTAATCCGACATCCCGGATCGCACCCGTGCCTGCTTCGGGAAAGCACTTGCACCCGGCAGCGGGCGGCGGCGAGATTCGCGGCCTGATGAAACCAACGGTATTCGTTGATGGCCACGAAGGAACGACGGGCCTCCAGATTCACGATCGACTCGCCAGTCGCGACGACGTCGATCTGATCACCATCGATCCCGACGCGCGCAAAGATCCGGCTGCCCGCGCCGCCTGCCTGAACGCCGCCGACATCGCGTTTCTTTGCCTGCCCGACACCGCCGCGCGCGAATCAGTATCGCTGGTCTCCAATCTGCGCACCTGCGTGATCGACGCGTCCACCGCGCACCGCGTCGATCCCTCCTGGGCTTACGGCCTGCCCGAATTGGGATCGGAGTATCGCGAACGCATTCATTCTCTGTCGCGCATCGCCGTCGGTGGTTGCCACGCCACGGGTTTCCTGCTCGCCGTGCGACCGCTCCTGCGGCACAGATTCCTGCCTGCCGAATGGCCGGTTTCGGCATTTTCCATCACCGGATACAGCGGCGGCGGAAAAAGCATGATCAACGCGTACGAAAACGATCCGCCTCCGGCTCTCGCGAGCCCCCGCCCGTACGCTCTCGCCATGACCCACAAACATCTGCCCGAAATGCAGATCCACTCCGGACTGGTCACTCCGCCCCTGTTCAATCCCGTCGTCGCAGCATTTTACCAGGGCCTGGCGGTGACGATTCCGCTCCCGCTTGCCCAACTTCCGGGCCGCCCCACCCTCGCTGCCGTGCACGAGCTTCTTTCCAAAACCTACGCCGGTGAACCGTGCGTTCGGGTTCTACCGTACGATGACGCCGACTCACACGACGCCGGATTTTTTGACATCCAGGCGTGCAACGGCACCAACCGTTGCGACCTCGTGGTTTTTGGCAACGACGTGCAGGCCATTGTTATCGCCCGTCTCGACAACCTCGGAAAGGGAGCCTCCGGAGCCGCGCTGCAGTGTATGAACCTCCACCTCGGACTTCCCGAGACCACCGGTCTGCCGCTGACCGCTGCGTGAGGCCACCATCCGTCGCGCTCGGAATGCCTTGCCGAGGAAGCAAGGTTATGAGCACCTCGAATTAAGAGTTGTCGGCAAACGATTCGATTGCGAGAGTCCCGCGCGAATTCGATCCACCGGTGCCCCCCGCCCAGACCCGTCTCCATCGGGATCGGCCATCCATCCGCTCGGATCACGAGCCCAATCCCATCGTGAAATCACTGCTACCCCCCTGCCTGCTCGCTCTTGCCTTCCTGACCGCGCCTATCTTCGGTGCCGAGACGACCGAGACATCGACGACCGAAACTGCCGCAAAACCGCAACCCGCCCCAAAACGCAGCATCTATTTGGCCAACGATGACCACACGGACTACATGTGGAGCGCGGACGCCGACACGTACGATCAGGTCTTCGTGGACCTGCTCGATTTTCATCTCGATCTGGCCGATCAGACCAAAGACAACCCGCCGCCTTTTCGAGCGCGCTTCAACGCGGACGGCAACTTGTGGCTCTGGAATTACGAGCGGAAAAAAAGCCCTGAAGAATTCGCCCGCCTCATCGAGCGCATCAAGGACGGGACGATCAGCGCTCCACTGAACACGCTCGTTTCCTGCTACGGCGGCCAGCCGGTCGAAGCCGTTCTGCGCGGCATGTATTATTCGGGCCGTCTCGAGCGCAAACATGATCTGCGATTCCGCATGGCCAGCGCCACGGAAAACCAGACGCTTCCCCTTGGACTCGCATCCCTGTTTGCCGGCGCTGGCGCTGACTACTCGTGGCGCGGAGTGTGCGGGTGCGCCAGCAAGATTCCCAACAAGATTTTGATGGATCGTGATCGCGACATCTATTGGTACACCGGCCACGACGGCCAGCGTTTGCTCATGAAATGGTATTCCCTCGGTGCCCACAACATGGGCACGTACTGGGAGGCTGGTTACCCGCTCAAAGCCATCGAGTTTGTCGAAAACAATCCCGGATTTCTTCAGCGCAACGTCGATCCCGCGACCAAAAAGCCTTACAGCTTGATCGGTCTATTCGGATTCGGGGGTGACGATCTCGCACGCAAAACCGGCGTCGAACCCCCACCTCCAATTCCCGCCGTTCCGGGTCTCCAGAAGGTTCCGTCCACTGGCTACTGCGACCATTTTCACATCATCGCCGAGCAGCAAACGACCGACGACCGCCAGGTTATCGTTTCGAACGAACTCGATTTTTTCGAAGCGTTCGAAAAGAAATACGGTGACACGCTGGAAAGCGAAAACGTCACGTACGGCAACGAGTGGGATCTTTATTCCGCGTCGATGTCCGAGACCTCCGCGCAAGTCAAACGCGCCGTCGAGAAGCTCCGCACCGCCGAGCTGCTTGCCACGCTCGTGAGCCGAAAATACCCCGCGTTCATGAACAACCACATCGGCGCACGCGACCAGGCATTCACCGATCTCGGGCTTTACTGGGAACACGACTGGACCGCCGATGGTCCCGTCACCCGTGGCCAGCGCGCCGCGTGGCACAAAAAACTCGCCGCCAGCATCGACTACTACGTCGATTCGATTTTTTCGGAGGGAATTGTCCGCCTCGGCGGAATGATCCAGCGGCCGGACGACAGCAACCGCTTTTTTGTTCTCAATCCGCTTGGCTGGCCACGGACCGACTTCGCCGATCACGCCTACACCGGATCTCATGATATCCACGTTCGTGATGTCGTTACGGGGAAGGACGTGCCTCACCAGATTGTCCGCCTCCGGGGAGCGCAATACGTCCGCATCATGGCACCCGACGTTCCTTCCACCGGGTACAAGGTTTTTGAAATCCTCCCGGGTGCCGGCACCGCTCCCACCGATCCCGCCGCCGCGGTCAGCGGTGACGGCAACACGATTTTCGAAAACGCTGCCGTCAAACTCGTTGTCGATCCCGACGGGGGAATCGCCAGCTTCATCGACAAGCGCGGCCAATCCGGAGAACTCGCCGCCACCATCGACGGTCTGAAAATCAATGATTTTGCGAAGGATTCCGCCGAAGGCACGCTCACGGTCGTCAACAGCGGTCCGGTGTCCGTCACTCTGCGAGCCGACAGCGAAGCCGGTCTCGACCACCGCACCGAGATCACCCTCTTCCGCGACTCGGACCGGATCGACATCCGCAACGACCTGAACGCCAACTTCAACAATGTCCGCTACTGGGCGTTCGGCTTCGACCTTGATGACCCCGCCGTTCACACCGAGGAAGTCGGCGCCATCAATCTCAATAAACTCAAGTCCCAGGGTGGCGCTTACGCCGACACCCACGCCCGTTACGATCACGTCACGTTAAACCATTTCGCCGACATAACGGACGGATCCGGCAAGCGGGGCGTCACGCTCTCAAATCCCGATCTTGCTTTCGCAAAACTCGGAAACAGCACAATCACCGAACTCGATACAAAAACCCCGCAGATCAATGTCCTCGCGGGTGGCCAGGTCGACGGGCGCTGGCTCGGCATTCAAAATCAGAACGGCGAAACCCAGTTCCTCCAGCGGTTTGCGCTGCGCGCCCACGGCGGTTACGACCAGGTGGCCGCCATGCGGTTCGCTCTCGAACACCAAAATCCCCTGCTGGCCGGACCGATCATCAGCAAAGACGGCAAGGGCGACTACGACGCAAAGACGTTTTCCCTACTCGAGGTGAGCGATCCGAACGTCCTGCTTTGGGCGTTAAAACCCGCCGAGGAAGAAATTCAGGATGGCATCATTGCACGTTTCTGGAATCTCGCTCCCACTCCCCAGACGACCTCGATTGCTCTGAATCCCGGCATCGCTTCCGCCACGCGCACAACCCACATCGAGACCAACCTCGAGCCCGCGGCGGTCGCCGATGGCGTGCTCACGGCGAAATTTGCTCCCCAGCAAATCCAGACGTTCCGCCTGATGCCGACCGAGCCCACTCCCTGATCGGCGGAACGATCAACCATCCTGAGACGCAGACGGCAGCGGGCGACGGAGGTATTGCCCCGGCGAGCAGCCGACACGACGGCGGAAGGCGCGGCTGAAATAATGCACGCTGTCGAAGCCGCATTTGGCAGCGACCGTGCGCACCGGAATGCTCGTGTGAGCGAGCAGGAATTTTGCGTGCTCGATCCGGGCGCGGATCAGGTCCTCGTTTGGACTGACCTCAAAAAATCGACGGTAGAGGGCTGAAAACCGTGGTTCACTCAGATGCGCGGCGGCTGCCATCTCCGCCACCGTCCAGACCCGCTCAAGGTCACCGCGCACCCGGAGCCGCAGCCCACGCAAACGTTCGAGATGTGCGCTCTCCGCGCGGGTCACCTTGCGCTCGACCGGGTCCAGGCTTTGCCGCGACACCCGCAAAAGAAGATCCGCCGTCAGCCCGGCTACCCGCCTCCGCCAGTGGAGCGGTTGCTCGGCGAGTTCCCACTCGATCTCGCGCATCGCGACTCGCAGAAAATCCGTCGACGGGAGTTGAAGCAAGGTATTCACACGCAATCGATATT
This sequence comes from Chthoniobacterales bacterium, assembly GCA_041748215.1. Lineage (GTDB taxonomy): Bacteria > Verrucomicrobiota > Verrucomicrobiia > Chthoniobacterales > JAATET01 > JBGTDR01. Next base: position 16,174 of record JBGTDR010000163.1, on the reverse strand, counting down.
CCCGCATCAGTGCCGTTACGTCAGCGCCGCGAAAGTGCATCCAGTCGTTGTGAAATCCTCCCGGTAACGCGCGGTGCATCTGCGGGAATCGAGGATCGTGCAAAATGCAATCGCCCGCCGCGCTGCGCACCCGGCCGCCTGCCGTATCGATCTCGAGCGGCACGGGCAAATGCATGAATACCCACGCTCCCCCCACACCGCCCGGCCGCGAATAAATAAAGTCCTCACCGTGGACCGTCCCAATTCCAAAATGCAGCACCTCGAGGTTCATACCCTTCTCCCGGCCAACGTGTCGGCCGGGTCATTGGATTTTCAATCGAAAAAGTCACTTAATGAACCGGTGCGTCCCTTTTCCGAACGGGCACCAGCAACCTATCGTCCTGTTTCCCTCCGACATGTCGCCCATCCACTTCTCCCTGCCGCCATCCGCAACCGCCGTTCGCTGGGGTGTCGTGGGCTGCGGACAGATCGCCGTTGATAAATCGCTCCCGGGCCTGCTTGCAGCGACGGACGCACGTCTGGCCGCCATTGCAGACCCACTCGAACCCCGGCGTGAGCTTGCTCTCAACCTTGCGACCAGGGCGGGCATTAAGGACGTCAGGGCCTTCTCCGACGCCGCCGAACTTTTTGCCGATCCCGGGATCGACGCCGTTTACATTGCCCTGCCCACGGGCGACCACGCCGCAGCGGTGATTGCCGCCGCCGAAGCGAAAAAGGCCATCCTCTGTGAAAAACCCCTGGGACGCAGCGCGGCCGAAGTCGCTTCCATGGTCCGCGCCGCGCAGACGAACGGTGTGCCGCTGATGACCGCATACATGTCGCGATTCAGCGATGTGTTTCGAAAAGCGGTGACGCTGATTCGCGACGGAGCCATCGGCAAGGTGACGTTCGTCACCGCGCACTTTTCCTATTCGTGTTACCGCTATTATCCGCCCGGCGCGCCGGGTGGTTGGCGTTACACCGATCCCGACGGCGGCGGAGCACTGCTCGACGTGGGGGTTTACCTCGCCTTCGGATTGCGGGAAATGCTCGGCGAACGCATCGTCGAGGTCGCCCCGCTGAATTGTGACACGTTCAAACCCGCCGGTGCCGTGGTACCCGATACGACCGCAGCGTGGTTTCTTACCGGGAACGGCACGCCCGGCACGCTCATCACCACATTTTCCCACGACGCCCAATCCCTCGTTTTTTACGGAACCGCGGGGAATCTGACCGTCACGGATTGTTTTTACCAAACGCCCGGCGCGCGTTTGGAAATTCGGGGCGAAAATCCCTGCGTCCTCGACACCAAGTCCGAAAACAAGCTGGTGCATTTCGACAACTACCGCAGCGAATTCGAACACTTTTCTCGAGCGTTGTTGCGAGGGGAGCCCCACCAGCCGTCCGCTGAAGACGTCCTGGCTGACGCCCTCCTGCTCGACGCCCTCAAACAATCCGTGCCCACCGTCACGGTGCCCGCACCCGGAGAATTTCTCCGCTGATTTTTTCATGAAACTCGCAATCAACGGTCAGCAACTCGCGGCGACTCACTCGCTGCCTCAGATCCTCGATGTGCTCGAACTCCAGGGGGTGAAAGCGATCGAAATCTGGCCGGCCAATCTTCCGGGCGGCGGCACGCCCGAGGACGACGAACGATTCGAAACACGCGACGTTGCCACCGCAGCGAAGCTCCTCCGCGAGCGAGGATTTGAAACGGCCTGTGTCACCCTCGGATTCTGGGCGGCCCCAATCTGCTTCGCCGTGGGCGGTGCGGCACGTAACACCGACGCACTCATCGGCGCGGTGAACGCGGCGGAAATTCTGGGCGCGAAACTCGTCAATACCTACAACGTTGGCATTCCCCTGTCGATCTGGGGCGACGCCGTTCGCCCCGCCGCAACGTACGCCGAGTCGAGGGGAATCGTGATCACGCTCGAAAACGAAGCCCACGACGAGTCCGGGCTGCCGGGAAATGTCGCCGCCGTCTGCGCTCGCGTCGATTCACCCGGCTTCGGCACGCAGTTTGATCCGTGCAATTATTACCACGCCCGGGTCGAACCATTTCCCGCCGCGTACGAGACGATCAAAACCCATGTCCGCTACGTGCACCTCAAAGGAGGCTGCCTTTACGATGCCGCCATTCCCGGACTACACCGCGGCTCGTTGATGCGCGACAGCGACCGCGATTTCATCGGTTACGTTCCACTCCCCGACGCCGCCTTCAACGTTGAAGCCATCGTCCGTTCCCTGAGTCGCGACGGTTATAACGGCTGGGTAACCCTGGAACCCCACGTTCCACCGGACGACGTGATCAAATTTTACGAGCGGGAGATTCCCTACCTGCAAAATCTGCTCGCCTGATAAGTTTTCAGCTTTCCCCGACAACCCACCCCCAAAAACAACCCAACTTAGCCATGTATCCTACCCCAAGGTCCCTCACAGTCGGCTGTCTCGCCCTGGCGGTCGCCATCACGGCGGCTGCCGCCCCGGCTCCTCAGCCGCTGGAAGCCGAACTCACCGCCAAAAATCCCGTCAACATCATGCCGGACGATCCGGTCACGACGATGACGTTTCGCAACGAAGCCGAGGCAACGCCGCCTGCCACCGCCGCGTGGAGCACGCCCGCCGGGTCAGCGCCCGTGTTACGGGTCGAAACCACCAATCGGCCGCAGAGCGCCGACCACGTCAGTGTGATCTGGCGATCCGCTGAGCCGCTCGTGCGCGGCGACGTTTTGCTCGCGCGATTTTTTGTGCGGGCGGAATTTGCACGGCAGGAATCCGGCGAAGCCATCTTCGATTTCGACGTTTTCCAGACTGATCCCGACTGGACGCGCCACACGACCCTGCCGCTAACCGCCGGTCCGGATTGGGCGCTTTACGAAATTCCCTTTACCGCCGCACGCGACGCCGAACCCGGCCAGGCGCAGATCCGTATTTCCGCTGGCACCATTCCCCAGGCCATCGAGATCGCGTCGCTCGAAGTCCTGAATTTTGGGAAACAGGTCGAGGTGGCGAGCCTGCCCCAGACTCGTTTCACTTACCGGGGCCGCGAACCCGACGCCGCGTGGCGCAAAGCCGCTCTCGAGCGCATCGAGAAAATTCGCACCGCGCCGATGAAGATCCGGGTGATCGATGCCGAGGGCAAACCCATCGCCGGTGCCCAAGTCAACGGCCGTTTGATCCGGCCCGCCTTCCAGTTCGGCACATCGGTCGATTCTTCGTTCATTCTCAACGAAACCGACGACGCCAAAATGTATCGCGAGAAGCTCCTTGAGATGTTCGACACGGCGGTGATCGAAAATGGCATGAAGTGGCCAAAATGGAGCGGGACCGCTGCCAGCCGTGCCGAGGCCATCCGCGCCCGCGACTGGCTACTTTCGCAGGGCCTGCAACTGCGCGCCCACACGCTCGTCTGGCCGGGCGACCGGTTCTCGCCGATTCGCGTGCGGGAAATGCCTGAAGACCGCGCTGAACTTCCCCTGCTCATCAAGGAGCACATTCGGGATTTCGTGACAGAAAACAAAGGCCTCATCTCGAGCTACGACGTGATCAACGAAATGCTGCATGAGCGCGACTACTTCAAAACGATGCCCGAGACCGAAGCTGCCGAGTGGTTCAAGGTCGCCCGCGAAACCGACCCGCACACCAAACTTTTCATCAACGAATATTCCATGCTCAACAGCCGCCGCAGCCCGGATCGGATCAAACTGTATCTCGAGCAGGTGAAGCGACTGCAGGATGTCGGCGCTCCCATCGACGGCTTGGGCGTGCAAAGTCACGTCGGCCGACAGGTTCGCGCACCGGAAGACGTCCTCTCCGACCTCGACCTGCTCGCCACCGCCGGCCTCGAGATCCAGCCGACCGAATTCGACGTCAATACGCCCGACGAGGAACTTCAGGCCGACTACGAGCGCGATTTCCTCATTGCGCTTTACAGTCATCCAAGTGTCACCGGCTTCACCAAGTGGGGATTCTGGGAGCGCAAACATTGGAAACCTGACGCCGGCATGTTCCGTGCTGACTGGTCCGACAAACCGAGCGCCAAAGTCTGGCGGGATCTTGTCCGCGGCGAATGGCTCACGAAATTCGACGAAAAAACCAACGCCGAAGGTGTGCTCGAAACCCGCGGGCACCTCGGCATCTACCAGTTCGACGTGACCGCTGGAGACAAGGTGGCCCGGCAGAAACGCACCCTCGGAATCGACGGCGCCGACATCACAATCCAGGTCGTGAACTAAGCGGATTTCTCCTGACCGTCGCCATGTCCGACAAATCCTCCACCGTGGGTTGGGAAGAGCTCGACGCTCGTCCCAACCCGGCGTGGTTCGATCACGATAAGATCGGTATCTTCATCCATTGGGGTGTCTTCACGGTCCCGGCGTACGCAGGCGAGACGCCATCCGGCAAACCTTATGGGCACGCCGGGCACTCGTGCTGGTACCAGGCTTACCTCGGTAAACAGTATCCTCTGGTCGCTGAGGAACAGGAGCACCTCGAGGAATTCCATCGCCGCTGTTTTGGTGGGGACATTTCTTACGAGGAGGTAGCCACCCGGTTTCGCGCCGAGTTGTTCGACGCGACGAAGTGGGCCGATCTCTTCGCCCGGGCGGGAGCGCGCTGGGCCATCGTGACCTCGAATTTCCACGACGGTTTTTGCCTGTGGCCAAGTCCGTACAGTCCGCATTGGAACAGCGTCGATCTTGGCCCGCGCCGTGACTTGCTGGGAGAATTCAGCGACGCCCTGCGTGCCCGCGGACTGCGCAGCGGGATCTATTATTCGCTCCTTGAGCACAATCATCCGCTTTATCCGCAGCCCCCCGCTGCAAAACCCTACGGCAACCTGCCGTTCTACGTGCAGTCGCACCTCCAGCCGCAAATCCGCGAGGTCGTGCGGCGCTACGAGCCGTCGTTCATCTACCTCGACGGCGACTGGGATTATTCCTCGGAGGAATTGGGCATGCGCGATTTCCTCGCGTGGCTCTATCGCGAATCTCCCGTGCGCGACGACGTGGTGATCAATGATCGATTCGGGAACGAAACGCGCGGCGTGCACGGCGGTGTCTTTTCTTCGGAAATCGGCGGCGAGTAGGGCGGCACCGCTCACAAATGGATCGAGGACCGGCCGCTCGTCCGCGGCGATTGGTCGCGCAACCGCGCCCAACCGCTCTCGGATTACCTCGGCGAACGGGAAATTCTCCACATCCTCGCCACCACCCTCGCCCGCGGCGGCAATCTCCACCTTGCCGTTTCGCCTTACGCCGATGGCACGATTCCCATGATCGAACAGGAGCGCCTGCTCCAGCTCGGAGCGTGGCTCGAGGTCAACGGGGCGGCCGTATATGGCAGCACCGTTTGGCACACCGCCAGTGAAGGTCCGCGTGTGCCAACAAACCTGCCGTACCTTCGCCACGACGGAATCATTCCCGGAACCAACCAGGACAATTGGATCTGGACAGCCCACCGCGACATCCCGCTGATCCACTACACCCGCAACGGCGACACGATTTTTGCGTTCGTGCTGGCCTGGCCGCGCGAACCCGTCGTACTCCTCGCCCCTCGGACCACGCCGGACACAACCGTGAAACTTCTTGGACGGGCCGCTCCGCTCGCGTGGAAACCACTCGCGGACGGCGGGCTCTCGATCGAATTCCCCCGACTTCATCCGGACGATTTTCCCTGCCGACACGTTTGGACGCTTGAGCTCAGCGGGCTCGCAAACGTTTCGGACTGATAAAAAATGCGAGCGTTTTACCTCCACGGCGCTTGCGATTTGCGAGGCACCACCGTACCCGATCCGGTCGCCGCACCGGGTCAGCTCGTCCTGCGGGTGCGCCAGGGTGGCATTTGCGGATCGGACATTCATTATTTCCAGCACGGCCGAGCCGGCAGTTTTGTCCCAAAGCGCCCGTTTGCGCTGGGCCATGAATTTGTGGGTGAAGTCGCCGCCATCGGAAGCGGCGTGGAAGGATGGGAGATTGGTGCGCGCGCCGCCGTGGATCCGTCGATGCCCTGCGGCCAGTGCGACGCGTGCCGCTCCGGGCGATACAATCTGTGCCCCCGCATGCGCTACCTCGGCTCCGCGAGCTGCGATCCGCACCTTGATGGCGCATTCGCCGAATTCGTCGCCATGCCCGCGCGAAATTGCCAAGCCGTACCCGATCAAATCAGCGACGCCGAAGCCACATTGCTCGAACCGCTCGCCGTCGCCCTGCACGCAGTGAATCGCGCGGGATCAGTCGCGGGCCGAACCGTGCTGGTGATGGGCGGCGGCGCGATCGGCCAGCTGATTGCACTCGTCGCCCGGACGTTTGGAGCCCGCACCGTCGTGCTTGCCGACCCCGCTCTGCTCCCCCGCGAAACCGCCACCGCGGGCGGTGCCGATGACGCCCTCGATCCCGCGGCTCCAGATTTCGACAGCGCCGCAGAAACGCTCGCGCCGGGTGGATTCGACGTCGTTCTGGAGGCCGCTGGCGCCCGCGCGTCACTCGTCAAAGCGCTCGAAATCGTGCGCCGCGGCGGCACGGTCGTGCAGGTCGGCACGCTTCCACCCGAAGTCCCGCTCCCCGCGAACCTCATCATGGCGAAGGAACTCACCGTCGTCGGATCATTTCGTTTCGCTCACGTTTTCGAGATCGGGCTGCGCCTGCTTGCCGCTGATCGCATCAAGATCGGCCAACTCGTCAGCGCCACATATCCACACCCTGAAATTCCCGCCGCGATGGACCGTGCCGTCAACCGCGAGGGTGTGATCAAAGTCCACTTCCGCGTTTGATCCCATTCGTTTCATGACCCGCCGTCCCCTTGGTCGCACCGGATTTTCGGTCTCCCGTCTATCGTTTGGAGCGTCCTCGCTCGGCGGCGTTTTTCACGAAGTCGAAGAATCCGACGCGATTGGTGCCGTCCACGCTGCGCTCGATGCCGGCATCAACTATTTCGACGTTGCCCCGGCCTACGGTGGAACGCGCGCCGAGTCCGTGCTGGGCCGCGCGCTGACGGGCGTGCCGCGGGATCAATTCATTCTGTCAACGAAGGTTGGCAAATACACCGACCCCGACCATTACGGGCGCGACACACTCGACTATTCGCGAGCTCGCATCCACGCGTCGCTCGCCGAGAGCGAAGCCCGCCTCGGCGTGGATCACCTCGACATCGTGTATCTGCACGACATCGAATATCAGAATCGCGCCCACACGGAATGGGCCTTCGACGAAGGAGTCACAACGATGGAGGCGCTCGTCGCCAGCGGCCGGATCGGCGCTTATGGGTTCGGGATTTATCCCATGGATCTCTGGCATCGTGTGCTCACAACGACGTCCGCCGGAGCCGCTCTCGTCCACAATCATTATTGTCTCAACGACACGCGGCTGCTCGAACTGCTGCCCGAAGCGACCACGCGTGGCGTCGGGATCGTGAATGCCTCTCCGTTTGCGAGCGGTCTGCTCACGGATCGGGGACCAGCCGACTGGCACCCGGCCACGTCGTCCGAACGGAATGTCTTCCGCCGAGCAGCTGACTTTTGCCGCGCACAGGGCACGTCAATCTCCCAACTTGCGTTCCAATTTTCCAGCCAGCACCCGGAGCTGCCGACCACGATGTTCAGCAGCGCGAGCGCGGAATCGGTGCGCCGCAATGTCGCCTGGCACGGCGAGCCGTTCGATCCAGGGCTCGTCGCCGAGGTGCAGGACATCATCGCGCCGCTGCGCAACCGGGATTGGTTCGCGTGAAACGCATCGACAGTCATCAGCATTTCTGGGCTCACGACGCCACGGACTACCCGTGGATGAGCGACGAATATGCCGCCCTGCGTCGTGACTTCCTGCCCGATGATCTCGCACCGCTCCTGCGCGAAGCCGGCTTCGACGGCACCGTTGCCGTCCAGGCGCGCGAAATGGTCGCGGAAACGGATTTCCTGCTCGGACTCGCCGAAGCACATCCGTGGATTCTTGGCGTCGTCGGCTGGATCGATCTCTGCGATCCCGCTGCCGAGCCGCTCGTCGAGCGTTACGCCGCCCATCCGAAACTCAAGGGCATGCGCCTGCTCATCCACGATCGACCGGATGTCGAGTTCGCAGTGTCGGCGGATCACGTTCGCGGCATCGGGTGGCTCGCGCGTCAAAACCTCGCGTACGACCTCCTCCTGAAACCTCCGCACATCGAACCCGCCACTCGACTCGTGGATCGTTTTCCGAACCAGCGATTTGTGGTCGATCACATCGCCAAACCTCCCATCGCCTCCGGAGCACTCTCACCGTGGTGCGAGGAAATCCGGGACCTTGCGCGCCGCCCCAACGTTTTTTGCAAGGTCTCCGCACTCGTGACGACGGCCGATTGGACAAATTGGACCGCAGTCCAGTTCTCTCCGTATCTCGACGTGGTGCTCGAGGCGTTTGGTCCTGATCGTTTGATGGTGGGATCGGACTGGCCCGTCTGCACCTGCGCGGCAAGCTACGGCCGGACGATGCAGATCTTCCGCGACTGGGCCGCAACCCTTTCCCCAAGCGAACAATCGGCCGTCCTGGGCGGAACCTGCACCCAATTCTACCAACTCGAGCCATGAACGCGCCTATCCGCCGGTTTGGCATCGTCATCGGTTTGCGCGAGGAGTGCGCAGGCGAGTATTGCCGCCTGCACGACGGGCCCGGCGTGCGTGACCTGCTCCGCGAGGCAAACATTCGAAACTTCAGTATCTTCCTGCATCGCCTCCCCGACGGGAAACTCTACGAGTTCGGCTACTACGAATACCACGGATCCGACTACGAAGCGGACATGGCGCTGCTCGCAGCCGAACCGCGCAATCTGGAATGGCTGGTACTTTGCGACCCAATGCAGATCCCCCTGCCCGGTGAATCCGCATGGGCGGAAATGACCGGGATTTTTTTTAATCCGTGATGAGCTCCGTGACCGTTGCCAACTCAAGTCATCCGCCCGATTTGCAGCGCGCTCCGCACCTCCTCATGGAGGAAGGATTTCGCTGGTTCGGGCCGCCGGATCCCGTGCCGCTCGCGCACATCCGGCAAACGGGTGCCACCGCGATTTTCACTGCGCTGCACGACATCCCGTACGGCGAAGTCTGGCCGCTCGCGTCCATCCGGGAACGCCAACGCCTCATCGAAAACGCGGGCCTGCGTTGGGCGGTCGTCGAATCCGTCCCGATCCACGAAGCGATCAAAATCGGATCGGCCGACGCGGATCGCTGTCTCGAAAACTACCGCCGGACGCTTGCAAACCTCGGTGCTGCCGGCATCGACACCGTGGTCACAAATTTCATGCCCGTGCTCGATTGGGTGCGCACCGAATTCCGCCACCAGCTCCCGGACGGTTCGGAATGCCTCCGCTTCGATCCCGTGCGGTTCGCAGCCTTCGAGATCTGCGCGCTGCAGCGCCCCGGAGCGGAATCTGAATATTCGACTGATCAGATTGCCCGCGCCCGGACGCTCTGGGCGTCACTCGATCCTTCTGCACAAACGGATCTCGTCAATGGCGTCATCGACGTGTTCCCCGGTTGCAAGCTTGGGCTCACGCTCGATGACGTCCGGGAAATGCTGGCCGCCTATGACGGGATCGACCGCACCACGCTCAAGAGCCATTTAAAACGTTTCCTCGACGCCGTGCTGCCTGCGGCCGAATCCGCCGGGATCCGCCTTGCCCTCCACCCGGACGACCCGCCGTTTCCCGTGCTTGGGCTGCCCCGCATTCTTTCGACTGCCGCTGACATCGCCGACGTCGTCGCAATGAATCCCAGCCCGGCCAACGGCATCTGTTTTTGCACCGGATCGTTCGGCATGCGCGCGGACAACGACCTCGCCGCAATGGTTCGTGAATTCGGACCGCGCATCCACGCCGTGCATTTGCGCAATACCCAGCGTGAACCCGACGGATCGTTTCACGAATCCGACCACCTTGGGGGATCCGCCGATCTTGCCGCCGTCGTTCACTGCCTGCTCGCCGAGCAGGACCGCCGCCACCGCGAAGATCGCTCCGACACCCGCCTCGTCCTCCGCCCCGATCACGGGCACACGATGCTCGACGATCTCGAGAAGCCTCTGCCGATCACCCCCGGCTACTCCGCCATCGGCCGCCTCCGCGGTTTGGCCGAACTCCGCGGCCTGCAAGTCGGCCTGAGGTCCGCATCCCGATTCCTCACCCCACCTACCCCATGAAAATCCCCGTTCCAATTCTCCTCGCACTCGGCCTGTCCCTCGCGTCTCTTCCCGCCCGCGAACTCCACGTTTCCGCGCTCACCGGCAATGACGCCAACGACGGTTCGTCGTCGGACCGTGCATTCGCCACTCTGCGCAAAGCGGCCGAAGTCATCGAACCCGGCGACACGGTCCTCATCGGTGACGGTGTTTATTCCCACGAAGAACCGGGCTACGACACCGCGGTTCTGCACCTGAACAAACACGGACGCCCCGACGCCTGGATGACGTGGAAGGCCGCCCCCGGAGCCCGCCCCGAGATCCGTCCCGCCAACGTCTGGCACGGCATCCGCATCACCGGGTCCTACATCATTCTCGACGGACTGCACGTCACCGGGCTGAACGATTCGCTCACCCTCATCGATGCGATGACCGACGGGCTGACGCGCGAGAAAGACGGAAAACCCTACGCCGGCAATCCCCGGTTCAACACCAACGGCATCTCCGTCGAAGGCGGCAAAAATCCGCCCGATCAAAAACCGCACCACATCATTATCCGCAATTGCGTCGTTTCCAAAATGCCCGGCGGCGGCATTCCGATCATCCAGGCTGACTACGTGACGGTCGAAGATTGCACCGTTTTCGACAACGCGTGGCACATGCGTTACGCCGGGTCGGGCATCACGACATTTCACAATTGGCAGCACGACGACAAACCCGGCTACCACATCGTGATTCAGCGCAACCGCGTTTGGAATAATCGGACGCTCGTGCCGTGGGTGAGCACCGGAAAACTCAGCGATGGCAATGGCATCCTCCTCGACGTGACGGATCTCGCCAGGTCCGGTGCCTCCAACCCCAACGCCGACGCCTCCGTCTCCGCGACCCCGGCTCCCGGTTCCGGCAGTTCCGCCGTGGCCACTCCGTCCCCGACCGCGAATCCAAACCCGGCAGCCGCCGGACGCCCGAAATGGACCGCTCGCGCCCTTGTCGCCAACAACCTGAGCGCCTTTAACGGCGGGTCAGGCATTCACACTTTCCGCACCGCCCACGTCGACATCGTCAACAACACGACCTACTGGAACGGCAGCGTCGTCGGTTACGATGAACTTTTTCCCAATCGCTCGGTGGATGTCGTGTTTCTCAACAACATCATCGTCCCCCGCCCCGGCGGCCGCGTCACCGGCAACAATCAAAATAAAGACATCCGCTGGGATGGTAACGTTTACCCCATCGAACAGAACGTCCACCGCGGCCCCAATGACATCGTCGACGATCCGCAGTTCCTTTCCATTGCCCGGGATCTCCGGGATGCCGACTTCCGCCTCCAGCCCGGCAGTCCCGGCCGCAACAGTGCCGTCGCCGAACTTCCTCAACCCGTGGACCTGACCGGCAAAACACGCCCCGCCGGTTCCGGCTCCGACCGCGGAGCCTTCGAGCAGGATTAAATTCTTTGCTGCCATTTGCCATGCCCATCCACACGATCCTGTGCCCTGCCCGATCGCCGCTTGCCCTCGCGCTGGTCATTGCCCTTTCCCTGCCCGCCACGCTGCTCGCACGCGAACTGCACGTTTCCGCCCTTGCGGGCGATGACACCAACGATGGCGCCTCCATCGAACGCGCCTTCGCCACCCTGAAAAAGGCGGCTTCCGTCGTGCAGCCCGGTGATACCGTGCTCATCGGCGACGGCATCTACACCGACTCCGATCCAGCTCTCCATTTCGGCAGTGTGCTCACAATTTCGACGTCCGGCCGCCCGGATGCCTGGATCACGTGGCGAGCCCGGCCCGGCCACCGCCCCGAGATTCGCCCGGACTGCTGGAACGGGATCGTCGTGAATGCCTCGTACCAATTGATCGAAGGTCTCGCCATCACCGGGCAGAATGATTCCCTTACATTAATCGACGCCCGCGCCGATGCCACCCGCCCGGAGGGGGCGCCTCGCTTCAACATGAACGGTCTCATCATCGACGGCCGCCAGCTCCCGCCGGACCAGAAACCCCATCACGTCATCGTTCGCAATTGCGTGGTCTCGAAGTGCAGCGGTGGCGGCATCGTCGCCCTCGAGACGGACTACGTCACGATCGAAGACTGCCTCGTATTCGACAATGCCTGGTACGCGCGCTACGCCAACTCCGGCATCTCATCCATCGAAAATTGGGCTCACGACGAGGCGCCCGGCTACCACTTCATCATTCAACGCAACCACGTCTGGAATAATCGCTCGCTCGTTCCCTGGATGGTCACGGGCAAACTCAGCGACGGCAATGGCATCATCCTCGATGTTTCCGATCCCAAACGCCAGGGTCCCACCAACCCCAATGCCGACGCCGCCGTCGCCGCAGCCGCCGCCCCAGTCGCCAACGCCGAGGAAATAGCTCCGAAACCCGACCGCCCCCACTGGAAAAATCGCAGCCTGGTCGCCAATAATGTCAGCGCCTTCAACGGTGGATCCGGCATCCATACGTTCCGCACCAGCCACGTCGATATCGTCAACAACACCACCTACCACAACGGTTCGGTGGTCGGGTACGAAGAGCTCTTCTCGAACCAATGCCGCGACGTGGTGATGACGCATAATGTGATCGTGCCGCGGCCCGGGGGACGGGTGACATCAAATCACGGGAATACCGACGTCCACTGGGACTTCAACCTCTACCCGATCAAACAGGACACCCTGGCCGGGCCGAATGACGTGATCGCGGACCCGCAATTTGTCTCGGTCCGCCGCGACCTCCGGGAGGGCGACTTCCGCCTCCAGCCCGGCGGTCCTGGCAACCCGTCCGCTCTCTCCCCGTGGAATCGTATTCTCGCCGATCTCCCGCTCGGCACGGGATTTGGAGCGCTCGCCCATCCCTGATCTTCCGGTCACGGGGCTCGCGTCCGTCACCCCCGAGGAACCCGCTTGCCAGATTCCCACCCGTTGCCGAGCCTTGCGGCCCCGCTGCGAATCGATCACCGACTCTGCGCGGAAAATTTCACGCTCCACCGCCATGGCTGACTACACCACCCTCATCGACGCTTTTCTCGCCACCAACAAACCCGGCAATTGCCTGCCCGGGCCGTACCTGCCGTTCGGAATCGTGCGCCTCGGACCTGATACGAGCTACCCTCATCCGACCCACGGTTACGCCCACGGGGCACCCGTTGTTCGATTTTCTCACACCCACGTGGCGGGCACCGGTGGGTGTTCACGCTACGGCAATCTCGGCGTCACTCCGTTCACTGGCCGCCCCCGCCTCAATGGCATGGCACCATTCGTTTCCGTGCCATTGCCCCGCACACTCGACGCCATTCCCACCGAAGAAACCGCCGAACTTGGCCGGTACGCGTGCACGTTTAATCCGTTTCGTATCGGCGTCCAACTCACAACCACGCGTCAAAGCGGAATTCACCGGTACCGGTTTCCGGAACCCGCGCACCCCGGCGGCAACTGGCTCCTTTTCGATGCCGCGTCCGTGATTCAAAATGGCCTCGGCGAAGCCGCCCACCACCGCCTCGTCGAGGAATGGGATCCTGAAGGTGGTTCCGTTGGCGGTTACCTCGAGGTCGCGTCCGCCGCGAGCTGGTGCGGTCGCAGCGATTTCCAGGGCGGCTGGGGTCACGATCACCCGTATTCCATCTATTGGTGGGCCGAAGCGACCGTTCCCGCTTCCGAACAAATCCTCACCACCGACGGTGGCCAGGTGCCCGAGGCGCGCGAGGGAAGCGTGGCCACCGGCCGGGGAGCCCGGATTGCGCTGGGATTTGGCACCGCCGCCGAAGTCGAGCTGCGCGTCGGCGTTTCGTTCGTTTCCATTGCCAATGCGCGCGATGCCGTCACCCGCGAATCCCGCGGCCGCGATTTCGACAGTCTTGTCGCCGCCCACCGCGACGAGTGGGCGCAGCTGTTTGACCGCTTCACGATTGAAGGCGGCACCGAGGCCGACCGGCGGCTTTTTCACAGTTTTCTGTACCGGTTGTATTGTCTGCCCACCGACCTCGGTGTGGACAGCGAAAATCCGCACTGGAAAAGCGGAGTGCGCCAATTCACCGATTTCTATTGCCTCTGGGACTCGGTGCGAAATGCCAACAGCTTTTTCACCCTCTTCGACCGTCCGGTTGCTCGCGCCCTTGCCAATGCCCTGCTCGACATCGCCGATCACACCGGCTGGATGCCGGACGCGCACATCGCCAATCATCACGCGTACATGCAGTCGGCCTGCGCCGCGGACATTCTCTTTCCCGAAGCTCAACTCAAACGCCTCGACGGGGTCGATTACCCCAACGCCCTGCGCCACCTGCGCTCGAACGCGGAAAAACCTTCGCCCGACATCCGCGTCAAAGGCCGCTACATCGAAGAACACGACCGGCTCGGATACCTCTCGACCGACATCACGAAGTCCTGCGTTTCGCGCCACGTGGAATACGGTTTTTACGATTGGTGCATCGCGCGCCTCGCCGCCGCCCTCGGCCAGACGGACATCGCCGCAGACTACGCGCGGCGGGCCGGCCGCCTTTGGAATCTCTGGCGCGATGACAAACACTCCTTCGCCCCGCGTCACCCCGACGGTTCGTGGTCGGATCCCTACGATCCTTGGGAAATGACACGGGAGAGCTGGAACGACCCGTGCAGCTACGAAGGCCCGCCCGCCGCCTGGACTCTCAATTGTATCCACGATCTGCCAGGCCTGATCACCCGCTTTAGCGGAACTGACGCGTTCCTCGCTCACCTCGACCGCTGTTGCACGGAACTCCCGGGCGGCATCGTCAAGGAAACGCGCATGCACATCCCCCACCTCTACACCTGCGTCGGCCGCCCCGATCTCGCGGCCATCCGGGTGCGGGAGGCGCTCGACGGCCATTTCAAACTCGGTCCCGACGGTCTCCGCGACAACGAAGATGCCGGGTGTCAGTCGTGTTTTTTCCTCTTCAACGCCCTCGGCATTTATCCGCTCATCGGCCACGAATTCTATTTTCTTTGCCCGCCGCGTTACGACCGCAGCGTGATCCGAATGCCCGAACGCGGCACCCTCACCATCACCCGCGAATGCCGCGACGGCGACACCTTCATCGTCGCTGCCACCCTCGACGGCCAGCCGATCAACCGCGCCTGGCTCCGCCACGAAGAAATCGCCCACGAGGGCACCCTCCACCTCGTCCTTGCCGCCGAACCCACCGACTGGGGCACCACCGAACTCCCCCCACTCGCCGAGCTCGTCGACCCCACCCGCACCTGATCCCGGGATCACCAGGAGGCATCCGCAGATTGCTCAGATTTTCGCAGATTTTTCGCAACCGCATTTCTCTGCGAAAATCTGCTCAATCTGCGGACAAAACCGATCCCAGTGCCCCGAGCGCGATTTGGATTTCCTGATTTCAAAATGTTCAATTTCCCGACGCCCGGGCTAGATTGCGGGGTTCATGGCAAAAGGCATTTGTTATCTCGTTGGCGCCGGCCCGGGTGATCCCGGTTTACTCACACTGCGCGGCCGCGACCTGCTCGCTCGCGCCGACGTGGTAATTTACGACTACCTCAGCAATCCCGAATTCCTCAAATTCGCGCCCGATACGGCCGAACGGATCTACGTTGGTAAAAAAGCCGGATCCCACACGCTGAGCCAGGACGGCATCAATGCCCTGCTCTTCGAACACACGACCGCCGGCAAAACCGTCGTACGGCTCAAGGGCGGCGATCCTTTCATTTTTGGCCGCGGGGGTGAAGAAGCTGAAGCGCTGGCTGCAGCGAAACTTCGCTTCGAGATCGTTCCCGGCATTTCGTCCGCCATTGCCGGACCCGCCTACGCCGGCATTCCCGTCACCCACCGCGCCCACAATACAACGCTCACGATTTTCACCGGTCACGAAGATCCAACGAAACCGGAGACCAGCATCGACTACGCCGCGATTGCGCGCGCTCCCGGAACAAAGGTCATGCTCATGGGAGTGGAGCGGATCGGAAACATCACCGAATCGCTCACGGCCGCGGGCCTGCCCTCCGAAACACCCGTCGCGTTGGTGCGCTGGGCCACGACCGGCCGGCAGGAAACCCTCACGGGCACACTCGCCGACATCGC
>JBGTDR010000162.1:0-53244 GCA_041748215.1 Chthoniobacterales bacterium | reverse complement strand
CCCACGGCGAAGCCCCCGCGTTTTACCGCTTCCTGCGCGAACTTCAGAGCCTGCGAACCGTCGTGGACAAAAATACAACGCTCATTCTCGACACCTCCTCCGCCCCGCTCCACTGGCTCGAGCAGGACTCGCAGACGGCGTCCGATCCCGTCACGGTCCGGCAGCGGCCTCGCTACAAGGGCCCCGCCGCCGCTGACTCAGTCGTTCAGGGCGGCTCGCCGGCTCCAATGATCCCCGCCACACCATGATCCGTCTGCCTCAATGGTTCCGCCGTCGGTCGGAAAAAATCGATCTACGAAGCGAAGGCCGCGCGGTCGAAGCCCTGCTCATCCTGCTCAAGCACCTCACGGCCCACGCCCGCTGGGTTTTTGCCGTCCTGCTCGCTCTTTACGCGGCGTCGGGCGTCCGGGTGATCCCCCCCCAGCAACAGGCCCTCGTCCTGCGATTCGGGCGGCTCGAGCCAAAAGTCCACGGCCCCGGTCTGCTCGTGGGATTGCCCGAGCCATTCGACCGGGTTTTGCGTTTCGAGACCGCGACGGACCGGACCGTCACGCTCGATGCCTGGAGCCGCGCGGGTGAAAAAATTGGCGATCCCCACCAGCCAATCGCCCTTTCCGAGGCGGAGCTTTCCGCCGCCATTCGCGATGGTGCCAACGGTGGTGCCGCGGAGGCGCGCTACCCCGACACCTCCGGCACCACGCTGGATCCTGTCATCAACGGATATTCGATCACCGCCGACATCAACATCATCCAGGGGCGCTTTGCCGTGCGCTACCGGATCGACGACCCCTTCCACTACGCCTCCGCCGGAACGGCCGTCGACACCCTGATCGCGAACCTGGGCTACCGCGCCCTCGCAGCGCAACTGGCCGTCCGCCCGATCGACGCGAGTCTCACATCGGAACGCCGCGCCATTGCCGCCGGTGCCGCCGCGGACCTCCAGAACGCAGCCACCCGGCTCAATCTCGGGATTCGCGTTTCCGGGCTCGACATCCGCGAACTTTCCCCTCCCTCCCAAGTCCTGGCCGCGTTCGAAGACGTCGTGAACGCCCGGCAATTTCAGAAAACTCTCTACGAGAATTCCCGGCAGTACGCGGCCGAAAGCCAGGCAAAAAGCGAGGGCGAGGCCGCTGCGATCCGCCATCGCGCAGAGGCGTTTGCCAGTGACCTCACCGCGCAGGCCGCCGGCGAGGCCGCCGCCTTCTCCTCCCTGCTCGCGCATTACGAGCGGACGCCCACTCTCGTCGCAGGTCGCCTCCTCGCCGAGAGCCTCGATCTCGCCATGCGCCGGATCGGCACCCGCACGCTGGTGCCCACCGGCCAATCCCAACCGGCCCTTCTCATCGAGCCGCTCCCCGAATTCGTCCAATGAGCACACCCGCCGACCTCGACCGGGAGACCCGCCATCGGCTGGCGCTGCTTTTCGTCGCCACCGCACTCCTGATCTCCTCCGGGATCACCGGCTGGCTGCGGCCCGGACAGGAGAGCCTGCGCGACCTGCTCGCGCTCGCGGGCGCACTCCTGGTGGCCATTCCCATCGTTACCGGCCTCATCACCGCCATCCGTTCGACGGGATTTGCCGCCACCCAGTTTTACATGGACCAGTACGTCGTGCTTGCCCTCGCCGCCTGTCTGGCCACCGGAAAATACGTCACGGGGGGCATTGTCGCCATCGTTCTGCTTTTCGGTCAGATGCTGGAGGAACGCACCACCGTCGGCGTGGAGATGGCCCTCTCGAAACTCCGGCAGCTCGCCCGTCTGCGCGCCCGGCGTCGGAAAAACGGAGCCGAGCAGGACGTCGAAGCCACGGACCTCGCTCCCGGTGACGAAATCCTCATCCGTCCCGGCGAAGCGGTTCCTGCCGACGCCGTGGTCCTTGCGGGCCATGCCAGCATAGACCAGAGCCGCATCACGGGCGAATCCCTCCCCGTCGAGGCCAGCCCTGGAAACGAGATCTTCGCCGGCACCACCAATTTGAACGGATCGCTCACCGCCCGTGTCGTCGGAGCCGGTCGCGACACCGTCATGGGG
Source organism: Chthoniobacterales bacterium (assembly GCA_041748215.1). Lineage (GTDB taxonomy): Bacteria > Verrucomicrobiota > Verrucomicrobiia > Chthoniobacterales > JAATET01 > JBGTDR01. The sequence continues at coordinate 51,213 of JBGTDR010000162.1, read as the reverse complement.
CGCGTCCAGGCGATCATTGAGGAGGCCAAAAACTCCGAGGCCCCCATCATCAGCCTCGCCGAGGATTACGCGCGTTATTACACGCCCCTCATTCTGCTGATCGCCGCGTCGGTGTTTTTTTTCACCCAGGAAATTGAGCGCGCCATCTCGGTGCTTGTCGTCAGCATTCCGTGCGCGTTCGTGCTCGCGAGCCCGTCAGCCATGGTCTCGGCCATCGCTGCCGCCTCACGTCTCGGCCTGCTGGTAAAAAGCGTGCGCCACCTCGAAACCGCGCGCCTGATCGACACGGTCGTTTTCGACAAAACCGGCACCCTCACCCTGGGCAACCTGGAACTCGAGGAAACGCTTTTTCACCACCCCGATCTGCCGCCCGCCGAGTTGCTCGCGATCGCCGCAGCACTGGAAGGTCAGTCGAATCACCCGGTCGCCCGCGCCATCTCCCGATCCGCCAGCTCCCCCGCCGCACCCGCCGTCACCGGGTTTGCCGAGCACCCCGGCCTTGGTCTCAGCGGCACCGTGCTCGGCCACCACGTGAGCATCGGCCGAGCCGGCTGGATCACCCGCGACGGGGTTGCCGCCCGGATCGATACCACGGGCTTCCCCCGGCACAGCCTCGTTCTGATGGCCATCGACGGCGAGCATGCGGCAACCTTCCTGCTCACGGACCGCATCCGCCCCGAGGCCCCGGCAACTCTGGAGCGACTCCGCTCGCTCGGCATCACCGATTTTGTGATGCTCACCGGCGATCGCCTGCCCGTGGCCGAGCACATCGCGGCTGTCGTCGGCATTGATCGCTTCCACGCGGAATGTCTGCCCGAGGACAAGGTCGCCCGCATCCGGGAACTCCGGGCCGACGGTCATCGCGTCATGGTCGTGGGCGACGGTTTGAACGACGCACCCGCCCTTGCCGAAGGCGATCTCGGCGTCGCCATGGGCGGGCTCGGGAACGACGTCACGCTGCACACGTCCGACGTCGCCCTCATGTCCGGGGACCTCCGCCGCCTCGCCGACATCCTCCTGCTCTCCGCCCGCACCGTCGGCATTATCAATCAGAATCTCCTCTGCGGATTTCTCTTCATCATCGTGGCGATCACCCTGTCCTCGCTCGGATTCGTAAATCCGATCGCCGCTGCCCTGTTCCATGAGTTCAGCGCGTTTTTTGTCATCTTCAACAGCGCCCGCCTGATGCGCTTCGATGGGATTGACGATCCGCGGAGCCCGTCGGTCGAGCCGCCGACACTCACACCGTCCGCCCCTCCCGTGCCCGCATGAATCTCCGGTCGCTGGCCCTCGCCGCGGCGGCGGCGCTCCTGCTGGGTGTCGGCATCGCACTGTTCGCCCCGGCACCTCCTTCCCTCCCTTTGACGCCAGTCGCCGCGGGCCGGGAGAATACAACCGCCGACCACCCCGGCCTCGCCGCCACTCGTTTGAAACCGCCGGTGGTTTCCGTGCCGGAGCCGGAGCCATTCTGGACCGCCGCCGTCGTTCCCGATCCCGTCCGGCCCCGCCTTCCGCAGACCGCCGCGGTTTCGGCCAGTTCTCCCATCGGGAACGTGGACGACACGCTGGCGGCAATGCAACGTCTCGAAATCCTGCCACCCACCCCCGCCCGCATCCGGGAATTGAACTCGCTCACCGTCCTCCTTTACGCCCAATCCCCCGAAGCGGCGGCCGACTGGCTCGAGCGAACAATGCACTTCCAGGATCTCGGACCTGCCGTCAGCTCGATCGCCGCCACCATCGCTGAACAGGGCGACCTTGCCATCGCACTCGAATGGGTCGATTTCCTTGCCGACGCCTCCCTCCGCCGCGAAGCGCTCTTCACAATTTACAACCTCGAGGCCCGCCGCCGGTCACTCACCGCGCAATCCCTCACCGCAGCGGGATTTTCCAGCGAGGAGATTTCCGGCATCCTCGCTCGCGACTGATCCGGGATCGCCGCTCCCGGGGCGAACCGATTCCGGTGCCGGGTCCCGGATCAAACCCGTCTACGGCGCGTCAGAGCGATCACAAGAACCAGCGCCGCAAGACCAAACGAGGCCACCCCCGCCGGTTCCGGCACCGCCGTGTAGGTGACCGTCAGCACCGGAGGATTCAGCGAATTCTCGCTACTGTTGAACCGCTTCGCGCTGTTTGGATTCACCTCGTCCCCGCGAATGATCCAGCCGAAATTCTCCGATGGGCTGGCCAGCCACCGCTGCACGTCGTCGACCAGCGCCGGCCCGCTCCAACTGTAGGATGTCTCGACCAGATTCACCGCCGTCGTCGCGCTGACCTCCGCAGCAAAATCACCTCCCGGTGTCGCCCACAGGTTGCTGGAGAAAAAATTCGCCAGCCACGTGGCGTCGCCCACCGCCGCCGGCGCGCCCATTCCTCCCGGCGACCCGGCATTCGAGGCCCCCTCGCCCCAGTCGCGCGTGAGTGCCGTGAGGCTGATCGGTGTTGCGATGGCGGAGGGCCGTGCTTGTGAGAGATACAGCGTGAGCGTTACGTCGGTGATCACTACGTCGGTCGGCACCGTCGTCAGGTCGAAGGCGATCAACCCGCGCCGGAGACGGTCAGCGTCATTGGAGCCCGTGCGCCCCACGTAAAAAAACGGCCCCTGGCCATTGCTCGTCGCGCCGTCACTGCTTTCGAACAGCGTGTTATCCCGGGAGGGACTCAACATGAGGACTTCGGCTCGCGCCGGGGAAACCACCAGCGCCGCCAGCAGCGCAACGATCAAGGTTTGGATTGTCATAACCCGGTTCTTACAAGTCCCCCACCGCAAGGGAAGGAGTCGACCGTGAAGACTTTGTCGCAACGCCACCGTTTCCCGCTTGCCGCACGCCTTGCGATGCGGAATCTTCGAGGCTGATCTTTGGGGGGTATAGCTCAGTTGGTAGAGCGTCTCGTTCGCAATGAGAAGGTCTGGGGTTCGAATCCCCATACCTCCACCAAATCGCACAAGCAGCGATTTACTTCGGTCAACTGGAGATGAGAACGCCCTTCGTATGCGCGCCCACCCTTGCCGTCCCGGTCAAAGCGGCACCACAAGCCCTTCGGTCTCGGCGAGTGTTTTTTGGTTCTCGTCGAATGTGAGAAATTCGGTCGCACCCAAATGCAGAGCGGTGGCGACGTGCAACAGATCAACCAACCGATGCCCTGCAGAAAGCGTGTGGGCACTGCTCAAAGATTCCGCGCGCTGATGCACTGAAGACCAATCCACCGGTGTCGCCATGAGCAGGCCGGAATTCAGGTCGATCTGCAGGTCATTCAGCATCTGTTGCCCCGCCGCCAGTGTGAAACCCTTGGTGCGATCATTAAGGTGCAGTCGGTTTTGAAATCGCACGGATTGCCGAAATTCCAGCAGCAGCAGGCTTGACACTGCCAACGCACCTTTCAATCCGGCCATATATCGATCAGCCCGCGCGGAATTGTCCTGAGTTCGGTAGAGGGCGCAGAGAAACGACGTGTCCGGGAAACAACTCATGCCTCTTCGCCTTCGAGTTCGGCTGCCCTCATCGCTGCAACTTCGGATTCCGAAAAAATCCGATTCCCCCAAATCGCACGTCGGCGGGCCGCAAAGTCAGGCTTGGCAGGATCTTTTTCTGCATCGGGACGCCACGCGGAAAGGATGCCAATCGGTTGCCCGCGTTTTTCGATACAAATCTCCTCACCCTCCGCGAGCCAGGCTTCAAGCATGGAAAAGGAATTCCTCAAATCCCGAACCGAAACGGTTTTCATAATGTGGACATAATATGTCCACATTAACTCATTTCAACTCTGCTTCCTCGAGATCTGGGGAACAGAAGAAGGGCGCGGATGATCTTGTGGGGATCGCAGGTGTCCATTGCGCGCGATATCTGGCTCTAAGTTGGCGTTGGATCGTCGACGAACTGGCGATCAGAAGCGCAGCAAACGATTGCCTCGCCCCGCACCGATTCAACGGACGCAGTGATTTCGAAAAATTGCACATCGTCCGAGTTCGGTGGCGCGATTAACTTCCATTCCATGAGCGAACTTCCGGTCCGACACGAACCTGCGGCACGGCGATTTGTCGTGGGCGCTGGAGACACGGAAGCGGTGCTGGAATACGAGGAGAGCGGCGAGACCATGATCTTCACCCACACCTTCGTGCCGCCCACTTTGCGCGGTGGCGGAATTGCGGGCCGGCTCGTTGCCGCCGGGGTGGAATTTGCCGACGCACACGGGAAAACCATTGTGCCCGCGTGCAGCTACGTCGCCGCGTGGCTCACGCGCAACCCGCGCTAATCCGGGCACGTTTCATTCGCTTACCGGAGGCGCGGGTTTCAGCGTCGGATCGATTTGCCGCAACCGCGCCACAGCCGCCGCGGCTTCCGCCCTCGGCACATACGAGCCATTCGCCGCGATGCACGCCGCGTATTCCCGCAAGGCCTCGGCGGGGAGTCCCGCCGCTTCCAGGCGCGTGCCAGCGAGAAACGCCTGCACTCCGGTCTGCATCGGGGCCGGTCTAATGGCCATTCCCCCAGAGACGTCGGCGTAGATTGAAAGCAACGCAGCAAGTCGCGGCCAATCCTTCTTTTCGAAAGCCGCCTTGGCGCTGCGCTGTAGAAAATTTCCCAAGCCTTCGTTCGGCTCTGGTGCACCCAAATCCCCAAGCTCGAACGCCTGCGCGAGGGCCTGGAGACGCAAACGTAATGCGAGCGCATCAAGTTGGGCCATGAGTTTCGGATCGTAGTTGCGCCGCGGCAGGCTTGAGACCATATCCCGATCCCGTAACGCGCGGTCCACAAAGCCACTGGCAAGCGATGACTGCAACCGAACGATCTCATTCAGTCGCTGACTCACCATCTGCACCAGCGCATGATCGCGATCCTGCGAATAGCGCATGAGTTCATTAACTTTTCCCAACGCTTCGGCGGCATCTTCGGGAGTTTTCACTCCAGCGACAATCTTCCCGAGCGCGTCGTGCAGAGGCGAATCATCGGTCGAGTTCTGTCCCTCTTCCGCGAGTAATCGATCGAGGAGCATTGCGTAGCGGGCGTTGATCGTTTCGGCCGGCACCAGGCGGGTGCGTTCCGACGACCGGCGGAGATTCGCAAGGTATTGCAAAGCCTGGCCGTATTCGCCGTCCGTTTCCGCAGCCAGCACCTGAGCCCACTGTTGAAGTTCATTGCTAGCGCGATTGATCCGATCCTGGAGTTTCTGGTTCGAGATCCCGGAGCCGCGATTGAGCTCGCTCTGCTGAAAGTCACTGAGCTCCTCGCGAAGATCTTCTATCGTTTCAACGGAGTCGACCGTCGTCACCGCCAACGTGATTTTCGCCCACAAATCGTCAAGCGACTTGGTGCGCGCCTCGAATTGTTTCTGCTGGGCAGCTTCCAGTCGCTCCAACAAAACCGTCAGTGACTTTTTAACGTCCTCGTTTTTGGTTCGCGCCAACCATCGCCGCAGGATCTGCGTCGATTGATCGAGATTATTGTCCCGCAGGCTGTTCTGGAGGCTGCCGAAGTTGTTGGAAAAATCGCGGTATTCACTCACGATCAGAGCATCGGAGCTGCCTGCGGCGGCAAAGGCGGCAAAGCCTTCGGCCTGCCTTTGAAGCGTTTCGAGTTCTCCACTGTAATCCTGGGCAAATCCCGAGAAAGTGAACGTTAACGAGAGGCCAAGAAGGCGGGAAAATTTCGTCATGGGAACTGATTGTAATGTCAGAAGCAGAACGACGAATGGCTGCCCTTGTAAAAGGTAAAATTGTGAATCTCTCCGCCATGCCGGTTCGTGCCGAACCGCGCTAACAAGGGACTGGGAAGCAAGGAGCAGCCATCGGCATACCCATGGATGCCGAAAATCCCGACCGCTTCGAATCGATTAAAACTTCTGTCGCAACAATTCCCGCGCTCGCGACAAAACGATTGGAATCGGCGGAGTCGTCTGGTATCCCCTCACTCCGGTGAACGGCTTTCCCCGCGCGTCAATTCTGGTCCGCAGGCCCCGCTGGAATGCGTACCGTTTATTGGTCGTCACCGTGACTATGGCCTGCATGCTGATTGGCCTCACGACGGCGATTGCACAGAGCGATTCGACGGTTCACGAGGTCGCCAACATGTTCGAGCCGAAGTCGACTCCGGCCGAAATGATCCACGAAATCTCGCTGCTCGTTTTGCTGATTTGCGGGGTGATCTTTGTCATCGTGACGACGCTGCTCGTTTACACGGTGTTGCGATTCCGGCGTCGAGGCAGCGGGGACGATCACGAAGAACCACCGCAGGTTTACGGCAGCACGCAGATCGAGCTGGCGTGGACGGTTCTTCCGATCCTCATCACGGTCGTTCTCATTCTGGTCACTGCGCGGACGATCGGAGAAATCCAGGATGCAGAAATGCCCGCAGACGCCCTGAATATCAGGGTCGTCGGCCATCAGTGGTGGTGGGAAGTGCATTACCCGGATTATGATTTTGTGACCGCCAACGAGATTCACATTCCGCTCAGCTCGGCGACGGAACGGCGGGTCACACATGTCGCGTTGGAGTCTGCCGACGTGATCCACAGTTTCTGGGTACCACAGCTCAACGGCAAAACCGACCTCGTGCCCAACCGCACAAATCACCTCTGGCTGGAACCGACTTCGACCGGGACGTATCTCGGAAACTGCGCCGAATATTGCGGCACCCAGCACGCCAACATGCAACTGCGGGTCATCGTACATCCGCCCGACGAATTTGCGGAGTGGGTGCGCACGCAGCAGGCCGCGCCGACCGTCGACCCGGCGGTTGCCCGCGGATACGACACATTTGTTTCCAATTCGTGCGTCAATTGCCACACCGTCAATGGCACCGTGGCCGACGGCGTCTTCGGACCTGACCTAACCAAACTCATGACGCGCCAGACCATCGGCGCGGGAGTTGCCCCCAACGACACCGCCAATCTTCGCTCGTGGGTGCGCGATCCACAGGTCCTCAAACCCGGCGCGCTCATGCCCGACATGAAACTCCTCGACAGCGAGGTCGACGACATTGTCGCCTACCTGCAAACGCTCAAGTGACCATGTTTCACCGACCATTCCTCAACCGCACAACCGCATAAATGGCCACCACGACCGAGGAGGAAATCGACATCGAACTCTCGCCACCCGGCGAAGAGAAAGGCGTGCTCACCGGTGGCATTCAGTCGCTGTTCTACACGGTCGATCACAAAAAACTGGGCCTGATGTACATCGGCTCGGGATTGATCTTTTTTGTGATCGCCGGACTGATGGCGACCGCGATTCGCATCCAGCTCGCGATTCCAAAAAACGACTTCCTCGAACCGGACGTCTTCAACCGGTTTTTCACCATGCACGGCACGGCCATGGTGTTTTACGTCGGCATGCCCATCATCTTCGGATTCGCGAACTACCTGATCCCGCTCATGATCGGAGCGCGCGACATGGCGTTTCCGCGGCTGAATGCGTTCGGGTTCTGGATGTTCTTTTTCAGCGCGTGTTTGTTCTATTTCAGCTACCTCGGCGCGGAGGGGCTTTATGGCGCCGGGTCGGCGCCGGACGTCGGATGGTTTGCGTATTCGCCGCTCACGGCCAAGGCCTTTTCGCGCGGTCATAGCACCGATTATTGGACGCTGAGCATCCTGCTCGGTGGCATCGGGAGTCTCGCCACGGCCCTCAACATTCTCGTCACGGTATTCTGCTTTCGCTGCAAAGGCATGACGCTTGGGCGCATGCCGCTGTTTGTCTGGTTGTGGATCGTCGTTGCGTTCCTCACTCTCATCGCGCTGCCGCCGCTCTCGGCGTGCCAGATCATGCTCACGCTGGACCGCTACCTCGGCGCAAACTTTTTTAATACGCAGGCGGGCGGGTCGGCCGTTCTCTGGCAGCACTTCTTTTGGATCTTCGGGCACCCGGAGGTTTACATCCTCATTCTGCCGGGATTTGCCATCGCGTCGGAGGTCATTCCAGTCTTCTCGCGCAAACCAATCTTCGGCTATCCGATCATGGTCGCGGCATCCGTGATGATTGCGTTCATCAGCCTCGGCGTCTGGGCACATCACATGTTCACGGTGGGCATGACGTCGCTCGGCAACACGTTTTTTGCGATCTCGACGATGATCATTGCCGTGCCGACGGGGATCAAAATCTTCAACTGGCTCGGCACGATGTACGGCGGAAAAATCCGGCTCGATTTGCCGATGATGTTTTGCATCGCGTTCCTTTTCCAATTCCTCATCGCGGGATTGACCGGCGTCATGCTTTCGGTCGCCCCGTTCAACTGGCAGCTGAGTGATTCGTATTTTGTCGTCGCGCACTTCCATTACGTGCTGATCGGCGGACTGCTTTTCACGCTCTTCGCAGGCATCTATTATTGGTATCCGAAAGCCATTGGCCGGATGCTGAACCACAAGCTCGGCCTCTGGCATTTCTGGCTCTTTATTTTCGGGTTCACGCTCACGTTCGCGCCCCAGCACGTATCGGGCATCCTCGGTATGCCGCGGCGGATTTTTACCTATGACCCCGGCCGCGGCTGGGAAATCTGGAACTTCATTTCGACCGTAGGCGTCCCGTTCCAGATCGCCGGCGTTGCGTGCCTCGTGGCGAACATGATCTGGTCGTATTTCAAAGGCAAAAAGGCCGGCGACGACCCGTGGGACGCGTGGACACTCGAGTGGGCGACGACCTCTCCGCCCGCGGAATACAATTTCGAAAAACTACCCGTCGTGCGCAGCCGCCGCCCGCTCTGGGACCTCAAACACCCTGAAGACCCCGACTGGAAACATGAGTGAGCTCAGCGACGTCGGCATGATCAATCAGTCCGTTCCGCCCGAGGAAGAGGCGGAATGGAAGCTGCCGTCTTTCCGCAAGGTTGGCGTGATCCTTCTCATCTTGACCGAGACGGCGCTCTTCACGATTTTCGTTGTCGCCTACTTGTTTTACATCAAGAAGAGCCTGAACGGACCGTATCCGCAGGATGTGCTCGAGCTGCCGATCCTCGCCACAGTGGCGCTGCTTTCCAGCAGCATCACAGTCGTGATCGCCGAACGGGCGTTCATGAAAAATGCGCGTGGCACGTTCCATCTGTGGTGGGGGCTGACCATGGTGCTCGGGCTCTTCTTTCTCGGTTTCACGGCCCACGAATGGTACACGCTCATCTACCGGGACGGCCTGACCATCGCGACAAACGTCTTCGGCTCGACCTTCTACGCGCTCGTCGGACTGCACGCGTCGCACGTTATCATCGGCCTCATCCTCTTGGGACTCGTTTTTGTTCTCAGCCTGCTGGGCCACGTGAAACCCGACCAGGCCGAGCGCATTGAGATGATCTCGTGGTACTGGCACTTCGTGGATGTCGTCTGGATCGTTGTTTTTATCGTCGTTTACATCATCAGCCGCTCGGCATGAACCCGCCAAACTCCAAGGATTCCCTGCCCGAAACGATCGAACTGCCCGCTCCAACGCCGTGGCCGATGTTCACCGCATTCGGCATCGCGCTGATGTTTGCCGGACTCGTCACCAGCCTGATCGTGAGCGGGGTCGGATTTATCTGCATGCTTTTTGGAGCAGTTGGCTGGTTTCGTGATTGCCACCCGCACCAAAAACACATTGGTGTTCCGATTCGCCCTCCGAACGAACGGGTGACGGAAATCAAAGCGTCGCCGCGCACGGTGCGCCATCTCACGATCGGACACAAAGGCCACCGCGCGCGCATCCCGGTCGAGGTGCATCCCTATTCCGCCGGCGTCGTCGGAGGATTGGCGGGCGGAGCCACCATGGCAATTTTGGCGATGATCTACGGGATCGTGGCCCAGGGAAGCATCTGGTACCCGATCAATTTGCTCGCTGCGGCCGGCGTGCCGTCGCTCGCTCTGGCCAGCACCGAAACCTTGAGGCAGTTCAGTTTGATCGGCCTCGTCGTCGCCATCATTGCCCACGGATCGATCAGCATTTTGATCGGTTTGCTCTACACGACCATCCTGCCGATGCTGCCTGCGAGGAAAGAGTGGTTCTGGGGCGGAATTGTCACCCCGCTGATCTGGACCGGCCTGCTTTACCCGGTAATCGGCATCATCAATCCCGCGCTCTCGACCCGCATCGACTGGCCGTGGTTCATCATTTGCCAGATCGGATTTGGCGTCGTTGGCGGCTACGTCGTCTTCAAATCCGGAAAAATCGACACGATGCAGACGTGGTCGGTCGCGGAAAAAATGGGCGTCGAAGCGGCCAAGGAGGACAAGTGATGCCCTTCCCCCGCTTAACCGCCGCACTCGGACTGCTCGCGACGCTCACCTTGAGCGGCTGTGATTGGATGCCTGGAAAACCCAAGGAATCCGACCGTTGGAAGCCCAAGAGCGAATTGGCAGATTTCACCACCCTCTACCGCCAGAATTGCCTCGCCTGCCACAGCGACGGCACGAGCGTGAGTGCGTCGATTCCGATGAACGACCCGGTTTATCTGAACATTCTGCCTCGCGAAACACTGCGCGCAGTCATCGTCAGCGGCGTACCCGGAACGACAATGCCCGCATTTTCCGCCGCGACCGGAGGCCCGCTCACCGACAAACAGATCGACATCCTCGTGGACGGCATTTTTGCCTGGAAATCCGAAACTTTGCCTCCCCCGCTGCCACCTCACGCCGCTCCGCTCGGCGATGTTGCCAGTGGGGCCGAGACGTTCGGAGTTTTCTGCGCCTCGTGCCATGGTCCAGACGGCAAAGGTGGGCCGTCGGGCAGTTCGGTCGTCGAGCCCGCCTACCTCGGCCTCGTCAGTGATCAGTATCTGCGCACTGTCACCATCGTCGGCCGCCCGCAATTCGGCATGCCCGATTGGCGGGGCCTCGTGCCAAATCGCGTGATGACTGATCAGGAAATTTCCGACGTCACCGCGTGGCTGGCGTCGCACCGCATCACCCCGACCCCACAACCGCCTGACTCCGCCATTCGTTAATCATGGAAACGCCCGACATGAAACCCGACGATCCCGCTGCCGAGCCGAAACCGTGCGCCTGCCAGGGCGGTGCCGTCCCGCCGGAAGCCGAAAAAAGCACGCGCCGCGAGCTCATGCTGAAAGTTGGCATCGGGCTCAACGTGGTTGCCGGAGCCATGATTGGCCTGCCCCTCATCGGTTACGCGCTCTCCAGTTTTGTCCAAAAAATGCCGCTTGCATGGATTACGCTGGGAGCCCTGGAAAAATTCCCGGTGGGCACCACGCGATTGGCAAGCTACCCGAATCCAAACAGTCGGCCGTGGGACGGCGACACCGCGATGATCCCGTGTTGGGTGCGTCATTTCGAGGAAAACGGTGAACAGCGATTTCAGGTGTTTGCGATCAACTGCGCGCACCTTGGTTGCCCGGTCCGGTGGTTTGAAGAATCCCAGCTGTTCCTCTGCCCGTGCCACGGCGGAGCGTATTACGCCGACGGATCCTACGCAGCCGGACCGCCGCCGCGCGGGCTCTACGAATACGAATACAAAGTCGAAAACAACGAGCTTTTGATCAAGGGCGGCGTGCTCCCCACGCTCGCGGACACGAACGTCTAGCCGCCGCCTCCGCTTATGATGCCGGTCCTCAAAAATATCTATCAGTGGGTGGACGACCGCGTTCACGTCACGAAGCTTTTCGAGTCGACCGCCGGCCACCACGTCCCCCTCAGCGCAGGCAGTTGGTTTTACGTTTTCGGCAGCGCCACACTCCTTTGTTTCATTATCCAGGTCCTCACGGGCACCCTGCTCGCATTCGTTTACGTGCCGTCCGCAGCGGAAGCGTACACGACGTTGGAATACCTCACGTATCAACAAACGCTCGGTTGGTTTCTGCGCGCCGTACACAACTGGGGATCGAACTTCATGGTCGGCATCATGCTGCTGCACATGACCCAGGTATTTCTTTGGGGCGCCTACAAATATCCGCGCGAGATCACGTGGATCTCCGGTTGTATCCTGCTGTTTCTTACGCTTGGCATGGCGTTCACCGGCCAGGTGCTCCGCTTCGACGAGGATGCTTATTGGGGCCTCGGCATCGGCGCTGCGATCATGGGCCGCGTCCCTTTGATCGGTGAAGGCCTCGTGCACCTGATGCTCGGCGGCCCCATCATCGCCGGCGAAACGTTGTCCCGCTTCTTTTCCCTGCACGTTTTCCTCATCCCGGGAACGATCATCGCACTCATCAGTCTCCACCTGCGTCTCGTGCTCACCAAGGGGATCAACGAATATCCGACACCCGGCGTGCTGGTGAAACGCAAAACCTACGACGCCCACTACAAGGCCATCCTCAAACGCGAGGGCGTGCCATTTTTCCCCAAAGCCATCGACAAGGATATTGTGGCTGCGGCGATTGTCATTTTTGGCATCCTGGCGGCAGCGGTCATCTTCGGACCCAAAGGCCCCAGCGGCCCGCCCGATCCGACGCAGATCGATACCCTTCCCCGGCCGGACTTTTTCTTTCTCTGGATTTTTGCCATCGCGGCATTGCTGCCAAAGGATCTCGAATCCATCGTTCTGCTTGCCGGCGCTCCGGTCATCGTGCTCATCCTGTTCGCCCTGCCCTTCGTCTGCAACGAAGGCGAAAAACACTGGCGCCGCCGCCCGGTCGCAGTCGTGAGCGTTATAATGATTTATCTCGTGCTCGGTATGCTGACTTACCTTGGTGCAACGTCACCGTGGTCACCCGAAATGGACGCGTGGGCGGAAGACACCACGCCGAAGGAATTTATGATCGACCGCACGCCACTCGAACTCCAGGGCGCGCTGGTTCTTCAATACAAACAGTGCCGAAACTGCCACGCCATTGACGGAATTGGGGGCCACCGCGGTCCGGACCTTGCTAACGTCGGCACGCGACTCACCGCTCCCCAGCTCACCCGCCAGGTCCTGCAGGGTGGCGGCAATATGCCCGCCTACGGGAAAAATCTCTCGCCCGATGAAACGACCGCCCTCGTTGCCTACCTCGTTTCCTTGCGTCCGGCTGGCGTCCCCGCCGCCCGCGATTCCACGACCCCGGCCGTACCGCCAGCCGCCGCATCCGCTCAACAAGCCAGCGTCCAGTAGCGCAACCGCCCCTATTACATCTCCACCCGAGGAGCAGCGGCCTTCCAGCCGCCACCAATTCATCGGTTCGTCAACAGATTGCGCAGTTTGGCACAAATTTCTGAGGTCGAGTTTTTGTTCCGACGCGGTGGTGGGCACTTCACGTCGGCTCCTGACGAACGCCGTCAAATCAGAAGACCTTCACAACAGTCTGCGCAAATCAGTGAAATCTGCGGACAAATTCAATCCAACAAGTTTGCGAGGTTGGCGTTAAGGAGCCGTCTCGCGATTCAGTTCAGCCAGCACTTCCGGGTCACGCACGTCCGCCCAATTACCGAGCAGTTCGAAGGCCCGCACAAGCTTTCCGCTGAGGGCGAGCGCGCGAATCGCGTCCGTGAGTTCGAATTCACCACGCGGCGATCGCTCCAACCTCGCAGTGAATTCGTAAATGCTCGGACGAAATAAATAAACACCTGCGTTGTACCACGGGCTCGTTGGCTCGCCGGGTTTCGATTTTTCCCGCAAATCCGTCAGGTTGAAGTTTTCATCAACGAAGACCGCCCCGCCCTTGCTGACGTCTTCGTTACACTTCACCGAAATGATCGCCTCTTCGTCCCCGGGCGTCGTGAGCACGCCGTAATTCCGTGGATCGAGCAGGATGTCGCCGTAGCTGAGCACGAACGCATCGTCGCCGGAAAACTCCTTCGCCAGATCGACCACGCGGCCAGTGCCGTCCTGCACGACCTGTCGTTCGTATGAGATCGTCACGCCAAACGCGCGACCGGCGCCAAAAAAATCCCGCACCACGTCTTCGCGATATCCGACGATCAGCAAGACCTCGCTCACGCCCGCGTCGCGCAGCCCGTCGACGATGTGCTGCAGGATCGGTTTGCCGTGCACCGGAATCATCGGCTTGGGCAGATCGTCGGTGAGCTCCCGCATACGGGTACCGCGGCCCGCGGCGAGAATGACGGCTTTCTGAACGGAATTCATCGCCGGGAACTTTGCGGGATGCCCTTGCTGGCGGCAAGACTGGCTTTGACGGTGCGGGCGCAACCGCTCCGCAGCTTGACCGCACCGGTTCGTTGCGGAGAATACCAGCCCCGGCCAGTGCGGACGTGCCGCACGATTGGAGACCACATGAAACGCATCAGGATCACGCATCTCACCGAATACAACTACACCGAGCCGGTGAATTTTGGTCCGCACCGGATTCTGATCCGGCCTCGCGAGGGTCACGACGTCCACATCGAAAGCTCCCGGCTCACGATCACACCCGCCGCAAACGTCCGATGGATCCGCGACATGTACGGGAATTCCATCGCCGTGGTCACGTTCAAGGACGCCAGCACGCAGCTGCGCTTCTTAAGCGAGGTCGTGGTGCGGCACTACGACGAAAACCCGCTGGATTTCGTGATCGATCCGGAGGCGATTTCGTACCCGTTTCGCTACCCGATCGAGGAGCAGCCCGAGCTGATTCCTTACCGTCTGTCGGCCTATCCGCGTGACGGCAACGCGCTGGCGGCATGGCTGCTCGACTTCTACAAACCGGGCCAGCTCATCGGCACGTTCGATCTGCTGTCGAATCTGAACCGCTCTATCTTCGAAAATTTTCGCTACGTCCGCCGCGAGGAACCCGGGATCCAACCGCCATCGCTCACCCTGGCGATGTGCAGCGGATCGTGCCGGGATTTCGCCACCCTGATGATGGAAGCGGCGAGGCACTGGGGATTCGGTGCTCGCTTTGTGAGCGGATACCTCGAGACCGCCCCGGGCTCCAGCCAGCACGGAGCCACGCACGCGTGGACGGAAATTTACATCCCGGGAGCCGGGTGGCGTGGTTTCGATCCCACCAACAACAAATTTGCCGCCGCCGAACACGTTTCGGTCGCCGTCACCCGCGATCCAGAACGCGCCGCGCCCGTCTCAGGCTCGTGGAGCGGGCGGCCGGGGTCGGCGATCGGCATGAAAGTGAACGTCGAGGTCGTCCAACTTTAATCGCCGCGCAGCGGTGCCCGATCCGTGATTCGCGCGACCGCGCAACCCCTCCGATTACCCGGGCGCCCGGCCCGCCTCATCAGTCAGGCATTAGGCCCCCGCGTGACCTGGATCATTTTTTCGCTCGCCGGTCGGGTCCACCGTTGGGAAATCGCGCCGTTCCCCCGCAGCGGGGGAGTCATTCTCGCCTGCAATCACATCAGCCACTTCGATCCGTCGATCATCGGAACGTGGTGCCGGCGGAACGTCGACTGGATGGCGATGGAAGAATTGTTTCAAAATCCCCTCTCCGCCCGCGTGCTCGGGTTGCTCGGCGCATTCCCGGTCGACCGGCAGGGCACGGATCGACTCGCGATCCGCACCGCGATGCGCCGACTCGCCGAGGGTAACGTGGTCGGCATTTTTCCCGAAGGTGGCATCAGGGCCGGTGCGGGATCGATTCTCGAGGGGGCACCGATGCGCCCGGGCGTCGCCGCGCTCAGCGTGATGGCGCACGCGCCGGTGGTGCCTTGCGTGATTTTTGGATCCGATCGCCTTTATCGGCTCGCAAACTGGCTGCCAGTCCGACGCGTCGCCGTTTGGATGGTTTTTGGGGAAATGATCCAGCCGGATGATTGCCAAAACCGTGATGAAGCGCGGGCGGAAGTCCAGGCGCGGCTCGGCGCGGCGTTCCCGGAGTTGCAGGCTCGCGCAGTGGAGCATTTCCACCTGAAACCTGATGACCTGCCTGATACACCCCAGGCTCGGAAAGGCGAGGATCCTCACGCACCGACCGAATGACGTGAACTCACAGGTGGTTGGAAAATCTTTCCGGGTTGCTGGCCCGCCCCCCGAAACGTAAAAATTGCACAAATGAAACTTTTCCTGATCTGCGCCCTGCTCGGAGCCGCCTGCCTGACTCCGTTGCGCCTGGTTTCGGCTGAACTTCCGCCCTCCGCTTACGAAAAAATGCAGAGCGAAGCCGCCGACGTGCTTCGCATCAACGTCCTCCGGATCGAACGCGAACCCACGGCCGAAAGCACAATAACGAAAGTGAACATGGTCGCCGAGGTCTTGAAAGTGGGCCGTTCAAATTCCGGTCTCAAACCTGGCGACGTCATCACGATCACGTATCAGGTCACCGACCATCCGCCCGGCCGGGTCGGTCCGGGTGAAATCCCGGTTCTGCGCGAGTCTGATCAGACCATCGCGTTCCTCAAACTGGTCGAAGGCACCCCCGATTACACTCCGGTCGCCGGCGTGATGAGCTTCAGCCAGTTCTAACTAACAAAGGACCCATCGAGGCTTTTCGCAGGCCGTGCGGGGCGGACCCCGTCACGTCATAAGCTGTATCAGGATTCGCTTGCGGTCACGCCCATGGCGCGGAATTTTTCGTAACGCTCGTCGAGGAGTTTGGCTGGAGACAATTTTTTCAAATCGCTGAGCGCGCTCGTTACGGCGTCCGCGAGCAGGGACGCCGCACCTGCGTGATCGTGGTGGGCTCCCCCGAGTGGCTCACGGATGACACCATCAATCACACCCAGTTTGACGAGTTCGGTCGCGTTGAGTTTGAGGGCTTCGGCAGCCTCGGGAGCGTGTTTGCGATGTTTCCAGAGAATGGCGGCGCAACCCTCCGGGCTGATGACGGAATAATAGGCGTTTTCCAACATGAGGACACGGTCAGCGACTCCAATGCCCAACGCTCCCCCGGAACCGCCCTCACCGATCACGACCGCCACGATGGGTGTCTCGAGGAGCATCATTTCCCGCAAATTCACCGCGATGGATTCCGCGATGTGACGCTCTTCCGCGCCGACGCCGGGATACGCGCCCGGCGTGTCGATCAGCGCGACGACGGGCAGGCCAAATTTTTCGGCCAGGCGCATCAAACGAAGGGCTTTGCGATAACCTTCGGGATGTGGGCTGCCAAAATTGCGCAGCAAATTTTCCTTCACGTCCCGGCCCTTTTGTTGACCGATGACCACGCACCGGTGTCCTCGGATGGTCGCGAGTCCAGCGGGCATCGAAGCATCGTCGCCGAATAGCCGGTCGCCGTGCAGCTCGACGAAGTCGGTGAAGACGAGGTTGACGTAATCGAGAAAAAACGGCCGTTGGACGTGCCGGGCAATTTGCACCCGCTGCCACGCCGTCAGATTTTCATAAATCTCGCGGCGCGTCGCCTCGATCCGATTTGCGATGCGCTGCACCTCAGGGTCTAGGTCCATGTCCTGGCCCTGAAGGTGTCGCCGAATATCTTCGAGCTTATGCTCGAGCTCGACGATGGGTTTTTCGAAATCCAACGGTTGAACCCTCATAAAAAATCTACTGAATGGTGACGGGAGTTCCCCGGGCGACGAGCGGAAAAATTTCTTCGATGTCCTCCTGCGAGACCACGATGCCCGGCGGCAGGGTGTTCGGCTGGCCGTCCTCGGTGAGTTCGGGGAATCCACGGACGACCACTCCGCTTTGTTTCAGCATCAACCATCGGTCACTGCCCACGTATTCCCGGCTGCCAAACGGCACCCGATCCGATCCGCGCTGAGCGAGCTTTTCTCCGACCTCGGTTTCAAAAGGACCGCCACTGCGCATCGACGGCACCTCGAATGCCAGCAGGGGATATTCCTTAAAAAACTGGCCGTCGTTGAAAATCGTCAGCGTTTTGGCGGCGCGATCGATCACCAGCGTGGGGGTGAGTTGCGGAACGCGAAGTTGTTGACCGATCTGGAGATCGATCGAGAGCAGATTGTTCGAGCGCATGATGAGCTCGGCATTGGAATTGGTCCGGGACGCGATCCGGACCAGCGAATCGCCGCTGACGACCGTGTAATCGACCTTGCCGGGCCCCTCACCGCTCGTGAAAACGAGGTCGGTATTGATTTCACCAACGCGGGCTTTCGCCTCGGCGGCTTTCGGTGACTGCGGGTATTGCGAAACGAAGTTGAGAAAAATGTCGCGGGCGGCGAGTGGAGTGGCGGCCTGCTCCGCCTCGGCGGCAGCACGTTCAAAAGCGGCAACGCTGTAGTCCGGCAACGGAGTGGCTGCTGGTGCGTCCGCGACAGCGCGTTCCGCGCGCCGGTCGAGCTGCGCGGGTTTTACGTAAATCTGGTAGGCAAAAAATCCCGCGGCGCCAAAAACCACGCCGGCAACGATGAGGATCACCAGAAACTTCACAAAATTCATGGTCGCGATTCTGCCGAACGATCAGCCGCGAGAAAAGTCCCAATGACCCCGGTCACAGCAGGCCGCGGCGCTTCCAGTCGTCCACGTTATCGCCCGCGGAGCGTTGAATGAGATCCACCGTAAACTTCATCAGGCAGACTTCCCACGTGTCGTCCACACCCTCGATCAACGCGGATGTCGCCCCGGTGTCACGATCGATTTCGTCCGTCAACCGTCCGAGAACATCCGCCATCGGCGAGTGCACGATCTCCTCGTTCACGTTCGTTTTCCGAAATTGGAATCCGTATTTGAGGAACCGCAGATCTGACGCTTGCGTCTCGAGCCAGTCGGCATATTCACGCGCGCTGTCACCAAATCCATCAAGGAGCAGCTTCGAATACAGGTGCGGCGAAACGATCGCTGGCCGCTCGGCATCAAGCGTACCGTCCCGCACCCGCACGCGGTCAGCGTGATCCATCAGCTCACTCACCAGCACAAAACGAAATGTCGTCGTGCCAAACGTCTGGATCTTGTGGCCGGGGTGTCGAACCACCCGGGTATTTTCCAGCGCGTAATGAAAGTCGTCCTCGCGAAACATCAAGGAGTGGAAACTAGGGCTCCCGTCCCGCAGCGCAACCTTTTCTCCAGAACAACCGGTATACGCCGATCAATTGCCGCCCTGTGCCTGCAACGCCTGAAGAATTGGTGCCAGTGCACTGCGCTCTTCTGCCGTGAGCGTCGCCTGATCGAGAGCAGCCTGGGCCGCCTGCGGGTTGGCCTCGACCAATCCGGCAAAGGCCGACTGAATTGCGTCACCACGGATGTCCGGCTCCTGAATCGCCAGCGCGCGCTGCCAGGCCGGCTGCGGTTCGTCAAAACTGAGTGTATCGACCAGGACCGCCGACGCCTGATCCCGATCCCGGCCCGCGGGCAGTGCATCCACCCATTGCGTGACCCGGTCGAACGATCCTTCGTTGAGCCAGCCATTCACAACACCCGTGATCGCCATGCCGCGCATTTCCGGATCCGGCAGCGAAGTCGCTTTTGCCGCAGCCGCAGTCGGAGATTGGAATGCCCACGCCTCGAAAATCCATTCCGCCGTCTCGGTGTTGGCGGCATGTTTGGATTGATAATACTGGAACGCTGCCTCGGGATCGCTTTCCGCCCAACCCGCCAGCGCTCCCTGGAGTGCCTCCTGGCGGCTGCCGCCTTCAGGCAGCGACTCGGCCCACGTAATTGCCTTGGTGTGGTCACGAAGCGCCCATTCCTCCGCGATGGACCCGCTCACGCCTTCGACGTCACTGATTCCCTGCGTCTGGGCGAGTTGCCGCGCAGCTTCCTCGGGATTGGTCTCCGACATCGTCCAAAGTACCTCTTCGACAGCCAGAGCTCGCTCGTTTTCGTCGGGAAGTGCCTGGGCCCACGCGAGCGCAGCGGCCGGTGTACCGGTTCCAAGCGCGCTCGCAATATTTTCCACCGCGTCCAGGCGGGCCTCGGGCGACTTGATCTCCGCCAGCAGCTTGTAGGCTTCGTCCGGGGATCGGGTGGCCATTTCCCCTGCGATGGTTGCCATGGCGGATTCCTGAGATTCACCGAGCAGCCATTCCTTCGACCACGTCAGCGCCTTTGCCGGATCGATCTCGGCGTAATATTCGAGCACCCATTGCACGATTTCGTCGAGCTGCGGAGCGCCCGCGGCCTGTTCGCTGATGTTTGGGAGTGCCTCCACGAACGCAGGAACGAGCGATGGCCACACCTCCCGGCCTTCGGTGTCGCTGAACTCGAGGTCGTCGAGGTAATCGAGGAACGAGTCCTGATTTCCGTCGAGCCATCGGACTACGATTGCCTGAATCACCGCCTGGCGTCGGCCTTCGTCCGCGATCGAAAGTGCTCGCGGCATCAAGGTATTCAATTCCTCAACGGACGTCGTCGAGATCTCCGCGTTCCATGCTTCCAGCGACGCCGTGTCGGCGGGGACGTTGGTTGCGGACGAACTCGCTGGGGCGGCACCTGACGCGCTGGGAATATCGCCGGCGGTATTCGCGCTGGCCGTCGGAGCATCCGATGTCGTGCCCGATTCCGGTTTCGATCCGAAAATTACCACGGCGCCGATGGCAAGCCCGGCGGCCAGACCAATCGCCGGGGCAAGCATCCACTTGGGAAACGAACTGCGAGGCTCTTCACTCATAAAAATAACGTCGTTAAAAAATTCTGCGCTGGGCCCGGATCGGGACTGCGCAAGGGCCAAATCGTATGCCCCCCGTCCTCGTTGTCAACCGGCCGGTCTGCCCGATACGTTGGCATCATGTCCAACGCGGATCCATCGCTTCCTGCCTTGATCTCACCCCTTCCCCACCCGGCTCCGCGGCAATTCGCAGGACACTATATCACTCTAGATCCGATGGAGCTCGAACGGGACGTGGAAGAACTTTTTGCCATTTCGCACGTGGACGACAACGCCCGTTCCGTCTGGCGTTATCTGCCGTGCGGACCATTCTCCGACGTCGCAGAGCACGCCGCGTTCCTCCGCGATTGGCAGGCCCGGCCGGATCTCATCGTCTTTACGGCGCGGGACGCCGCGACCGGCAAAACCATCGGCTCGATTTCGTTGATGTGCATTCGTCCGGAGCATGGCGTGGCCGAACTCGGAAACATCTGGTACGCGCCGTCCGCCCAACGCAGCCGGGCCAACACCGAGGCCTGTCACCTTCTGCTTTCGCATTGTTTCGATGAACTTGGCTACCGCCGCATGGAGTGGAAATGCAACGCCCGCAACGAACGCAGCCACCGCGCCGCGCTGCGATTGGGCTTCACGTTCGAAGGAATTTTTCGCCAGCACATGATTGTCCGGGGAGAGAGCCGCGACACCACGTGGCTCTCGATCCTCAACCACGAATGGCCCCGCATCCGCGCCGCCCAGCATCGGTGGCTCTACGAGAATGATTCCGAACCGTTGGCCGCACTCGTCCAGGCCGATCCGGGCAGCCTTTAGGCTTGCTGGGACCGGTTGGCGAGGTACGACACGCTGACCAACCCGCCGACGCGCCAGTGTTATTTCATTCCACGGAGTTCCTGTTCGTTTTTTTGCCGATCACGTGGCTCATCTTTTTCGGGCTCGTCAGGATGGGACGATACCGGGCGGTGGTCGCGTGGCTCACGCTCGCATCGCTCGTGTTTTACGCGTGGTGGAATCCTCCCTATCTCGCACTCATCGGGGCCTCAATCGTTTTCAACTTTGGGCTTGGACGCCTCGTTAACCGCGGAGGTCGGCGATCTCTCGGACTGCTCGTGCTCGGCCTCACCATCAATCTCGGGGCGCTCGGCTATTTTAAGTATGCCAATTTTTTCGTCGAAAATCTCAATACCGTGCTGGGAGCGTCGTTCAACCTGGAACGCATCATTCTGCCGCTCGCGATTTCGTTTTTCACGTTTCAACAAATCGCCTACCTGATCGACGCTTACCGCGGGCAGACGCAGAACTGTTCGTTTCTCGATTATTCCTTCTTCGTCGCTTTTTTTCCGCAGCTCATCGCGGGACCCATCGTCCATCACGCCGAGATTCTGCCGCAGATTGCCCGGGAGCGCTGGAAGCCGGTGCGCTGGGAAAATCTGCAAACCGGGGCCACGATCTTTTTGATCGGATTGTTCAAAAAGATGGTCCTCGCGGACGGGTCGGCGATTTACGCCACACCGGTTTTCGACCAGGCCGCACAGGGCCTTGTGCTGACAACGCCGGACGCATGGGTCGGTGCGCTCGCCTACTCGTTTCAGCTGTATTTCGACTTTTCAGGCTATTCCGACATGGCGACGGGACTTGCGCGGTGTTTTGGCGTCGTCCTGCCGCTCAATTTTGACTCCCCGTATCGCGCAACGAACATCATCGATTTCTGGCGGCGCTGGCACATCACGCTCTCCCGCTTTCTCCGGGACTACGTTTACATTCCGCTCGGCGGTGGACGGCGCGGCGTCGTGCTGCGGTATTCAAACCTGATGATCACCATGCTGGTCGGCGGTCTCTGGCACGGTGCCGGCTGGACGTTTGTCATTTGGGGCGGCTTGCACGGACTTTACCTCGTGATCAATCACGGATTCCGGGCGGCGACCGGCCGTTTTTTCGCGGCATCGCGTGCGCTGCGATTGGCAGGCGTTATTCCGGCCTGGGCCCTCACGATGGTCGTCGTGGTTGTTGGTTGGGTCTTTTTCCGCGCTGCCGATCTGCCGACGGCGCTGCGAGTGCTGACCAGCATGTTCACCGCGGTCGACGCAGCTCCGTATCCCGCCGACCTGCAGGCCACCCTGCTCGGCAACGGAAAATTCCTCTGGCTCGGGCTGCTGGCCGTTGTCGTGGTATTCGCACCCTCGACCCACGATTATATCCGGGACTACGCGCCAAACCACGGCTCATCCAACGTTTCGCCGATCAATCGCTGGCCCGCGTGGCGTCCGGTTTTTCTCCACGGCCTTGTCGTGGGCGTGCTCCTCTTCTTCACGGTGAAACGGTATTTCGTCCTCGCGCCGACGGAATTCCTCTACTTCAACTTCTGAATCCGTGCGGTATTTCTTCGCAATTCTCAGCGGATTTTTGCTCGCGACCGCAGGCTACCTTGGGCTGCTCTTTTGGTCCGCAGGCACCCCGGCGACCGCGAGTGCCGCCGCCATCCAGGCGTGGGTCGACCACAAGGTGGATATTGCGAACGCCGCCCCGTCGCCGCGCCTTTTGATCGTGGCGGGATCGAACGCGCTTTACGGCATTCGTGCTTCCCAGCTGGAAACCGAACTCGGGTTTCCCGTCATCAATTTCGGCACCCACGCCGCGCTCTCGCTCGATTACCATCTCAGCAAGGTCCGCAAAGTCGCGCGCCCGGGTGATACCATTCTCCTCGCGCTGGAATACGAACTTTACGGCGACGCCCCGGTCAACCACGTGCTCTCGGACTACGTCTTCGGCGGCGACCCGGAATACATCACCACACTGCCCCCGGGCGACCAGCTGATCTGGTTGGCCGGAGCATCCTCCAACGTCATTTTCCGGCCCTTCGTCGATCTGGTCAGCACGGCTCCGCGCGAAAGATTGGAAACCCGGCGGACTCATCGCGAGGGTCTCGACGCTCACGGTGACTTCCTCGAAAATTCTGCCGACCGTCAGATTGATCGTCACCGCGACGCCGTGGCCGCAGCCCGGCCGCTTCATCGGTTGCTCGGGCCCAAACGCATTCGCGAAGCCCCGGGATGGGCGCGTATAGCCTCCTTCGCGGATTGGTGCCGCGCTCATGACATCCGTCTGCTCGCCACGTTCCCCGCCACGATCGATTTTGCCGTTTATCACGAACGCAGATCGCGTCAGGCGCAGGCGGCTGCGGTCGAGGGCTACGCCGCTCTCGGGATTCCGACCATCGGCACACCAGCCGATTTCTTCTACCCATCGTCCCATTTTTTCGACACGGGGTACCATCTCGACGCCGACGGGGCGGACCTGCGCACGGAAATGCTGGCCGAAAAACTCCGCCCAATCCTCGCCACGCCGCCGGATTGATCCGCCCGACTCAGCGAAATTGCGGGTGTCCGCGGATCGCACGTTCGATTACAGGATGCTCCGCATCGGATACCCCCAGCGGAAATCGCGCGCCGGAGCGCCCCCATTTTTCCAACCACGCCGCACCCAACAAATCTGGCTGCGGGTCCGTCACGGCCGCTTCCGGCGTGAGCGCGATGGTGGTTTCGACTTTGGCACCGGTGCTCCGTCCGCGAGCGACGTAAAATCCCGCCGCGAGCAGCGCCGAGCGCACCGCCGTCGAGCACGTGTAGGTGAACAACTCGACCGGCCGACCCTGGCACCGCGCAAAAAGCCGCTCGAACGTGGCCAGCGACCACTGCTCCGCGTTGTTTTTGCTCGAAAACAAATCGTAAAAAATGAGGTCCGGCGGTTCGCGGGTCTGATCGATCAGCGCGAGAAAATCCCCCGGCATGAGCGCCCAGCTCAACCCCGCATGCTGCCGGGATAACCATCTTCCCGACTTCAGAATTCCGGCGGGCCCGCCGTGCCGCAGATAAGGAAATTTGTCGTCGTGCCGGAACGCAAGTCGCAGCGAATCGAGATCGTTTTCGAAACTCACGATTCGAAGCGGGCGCACCGGCCCCGTCGCGGCGGCTGACTCGTAGACGTTGATCGCCGCCATCGCGTTGGCGGCCGCTCCAAGTCCGACGTCCCAGATCACCAGCGGCGGATCGTTTTCCTCCGCCGCCACCGGCAGCCGCTCGGCCAGCCGCGCCTGCTCGACGTAAAGCCGCCGCGCTTCGTCCATTGGCGGCACGCGCGAATGCATGATTTCCCCGGACGCCGCGTGCCGGATGCTGGCAAATCCTTCGTGCGCGATGTGAACCTCGTATTCCCCGAGGGTGAGCGGCGGACGTTTGCTTTTTGAAACACGCGGTACCAGCACGGGATTGTCGAGGTCGTCTTCGTGCAGGATCTCACGTTTGACCCGGTAGAGTTCGGCGAACGTGCCGTCGAGAATGCTCGCGCGAATCTCACGCATGAGCTGGTGGTAGAAATGAATGTTGTGTTTGCCAAGGAGCTGCCAACCCAGCGTTTCGCCGGTCTTCGTCAGGTGGTGCAAGTACGCGCGCGGGTAGCGGGAACACGTCGGGCAGCCGCACGCGGGATCGAGCATCTCGTCGGAGAATTTGTAAACTCCGCGCCGGAGCTGGAGAAATCCCCGCGACGTGAAAGCACCGCCGCGCTGCGCCACCTGCGTCGGGATGATGCAATCAAACATGTCCACACCCCGATGCACGGCTTCCAGAATATCGAGCGGCGTGCCAACCCCCATGAGGTATCGCGGCAGATCGCGCGGCAGCAAAGCCGCGGTGAGTTCGCAGGTATCCTCACGCTCCGCCTTGCCTTCGCCGACCGCCAGTCCGCCGATGGCAAAACCATCGAACGGCATCTCCACCAGCCGCGCCGCGCTTTCCCGCCGCAAATCGGGGAACAACGCACCTTGCACGATAGCAAACAACGCCTGAGGTGAATCCTCCCGCGCGGCCAGACTGCGCGTAGCCCAGCGGAACGTGATTTCCATCGCCGCCCGCGCCGTTGCGGCGTCCGCCGTTGAAGGAATGCACTGGTCGAGCGCCATCATGATGTCGCTCCCGATCGCGCGTTGCGTCTCGATGCTCAGCTCCGGGCTGAGCAAAATCGTACGGCCGTCGGTGTAGCTCTGGAAAACCGCGCCGGCCTCGCTCATCGAACGGCTGTGCGGTAGCGAAAAGATCTGAAATCCACCCGAGTCGGTCAGCACCGAGCGTTCCCAGCTCATGAATTTGTGAATTCCGCCCAACCGCCGAAAAACGTCCGGCCCGGGCCGTAGAAGCAGGTGATACGTATTCGCGAGCAGGATTTGCGAACCGGAATCCGCCAGCGTCGCCGGCAACTGCGCCTTGACCGTGGCCTGCGTGCCCACGGGCATAAAGAGCGGCGTGAGCACTTCGTTGTGCAGCGTGCGGAAGCGCCCCGCCCGCGCCGAAGATCCCGCCGCCTCCGCTTCAACGCGAAAATCCAGACGCGCTGTCATTAAGCTGTCGTCACGCGACCGGCGCATCCGCCGAAAGTCGCTCGAGAAAATCCCGCACGGTGTCGATGCCCTCGCCGTCCTTTGCAGCGATGGGTAAAATTTCGACCTTGGGGAACCGGACTCGGAAAGCAGCCAGATGATCGTCCGATCCAGGCAGATCCATTTTGTTCGCGACCACGGCCCAATAACGCGCACTCAAAGCTGGATCGTAGAGGTCAAGTTCGCGGCGAAGTTTTTGCACATCCTCAATCGGATTGCGGCCCTCGCTGCCCGCCATATCGACCACAAAAAGCAGGAGCTGGCAGCGGACGATGTGGCGAAGGAACTCGTGTCCGAGCCCTTTGTTTTCATGCGCCCCGTCGATCAACCCTGGGATGTCAGCCATCGTCACCCGCCGGTAACCGCCGAGATCGACGACGCCGACCACGGGATTGAGCGTGGTGAACGGATACGGCGCGACCTTGGGATGGGCCGCGGAAAGTTTGCTGATAAGCGTGGACTTTCCGGCGTTGGGGTAACCGACGAGCCCGGCGAACGCGATGGTCCGCAGCTCCAGCAAAAACCAGCCTTCCTCGCCCTCTTCGCCCGGTTGAAACTGGCGCGGTGCGCGGTTGAGCGAGCTTTTGAAATGCGCGTTGCCCTTGCCGCCCCGGCCGCCCTTGCAGAGCACAAATTCCTGCTCGGGCTCGGACAGATCCATGATCGGCTCCATCGATTGAATATCGAGTTTGGGCCGCTCCACCGGCTCGTCGGGATCGGCTTCCGGGTCCGGGGCTCGCGGCGCAAACCGCTCGGGCAGGCGATAAATCAGCGTACCCACCGGAACCTTCACGATGGTCGGCATCCCATTTTTCCCGTGCATGTCCTTGCCCATGCCGTGTTCGCCGCGTTTCGCGCGCACGATGGGCTCGTAATACAATGCTACGAGGTTGTCGGTGTGCACATCCGCACGCAACACGATGTCGCCGCCGTGCCCGCCGTCACCCCCGTTGGGTCCTCCCCGCGGGACAAACTTTTCGCGCCGGAAACTCACACAACCATTCCCGCCATCCCCCGCAATGGCGTGAATTCGAATCTGATCAACAAACTTCACACCGCGCACTTCACCACAGTCCCGCCCCGCCACGGAGCGGAATCTCTCCGAGCCGCCCGCGGCAGAACTGATCATCGACTTTAGGCAGGAACCCGAGCGCCCACGCATTTTGGGCCGGAACGCGCCACGGTGGTCATTTCAGGCGGGCAGGCAACCGCGGGAGCATCGATTTGCGATCCCCTCCGTTATGAAAAAATCCCTGCAACTCTTCGCCACGCTCGTCGTGGGCGCTGCGGCCATCACCGGTCCGGTTTTTGCCGCCAGTGACAGCAGTAAACCTCTTGCCACCGAGACGGCCCAGGAAGCCGCCCGCTCCGACGTCATGGAGGCTCTCACGCTCAATCCCGATTATTCCATCCTGGTCGCCGCCCTCGAGGCCGCCGAACTCGACGATACGCTCAAGGGTGAAGGCCCCTTCACAGTCTTCGCTCCAACCAATGCCGCGTTCCGCAAACTGCCGGACGGTTCCGTCGACGCACTCATGGAGCCCGCCAACAAAGCGCAGTTGACGAAAATCCTGCTCAACCACGTATTCCCGGGCAAGGTCATGGCCGCGCAAGTCGGTTCGACCAAAATGGTGACCGTCGAAGGCAACGCCGTCCCCATCGGATTGACCGGTGAAAAAGTAACCGTCGGCACCGCAACCGTCACCATGGCCGACATGGAAGGCACCAACGGCGTCGTTCATGAAATTGACACCGTGCTGATGCCGTAAATCGTTCGTTATCATTCGGCACCCCGCCGGACGAAAAATTCAGGCGCGGCCCATCGGGTCGCGCCTTTTTTGTTGGCGATCCATCGGCGACGACATGGCCCTTTGCATTGGCTCGGGCGACGGTTATCTTGCGCGACCAAATGACCGCCGAGATCACGCCCGACATGACGATGCAGGAATTGCTGCAGCATTACCCCGGTGCACAACGGGCATTTTTCCGCCTGTTTCACATTGGCGGATGCGCAAGTTGCGGATTCCGGCCAGAAGAAACTGTTGCCGAAGTTTGTGCGCGCAACGACGGCCTCGACCCGCAGGTCGCACTCGCACAGGTCATCACTTCCTGCGAAGAAGATGCCCGCCTGCTGATCGAACCCACCGAACTCGCCGCTGCCCTCACGGACGGGGACACGCGCGTGCTCGACATCCGCACCCGCGAGGAATTTGACGCCGTTCACATCCCGCAGGCCCAACTTTTTCACCAGGAACTGCTCGGCGAAATCATGACCGAGTGGCCGAAGGACAGCCTGGTCGTCCTTGTCGACCACCAGGGCCTTCGAGGTCTCGACGCCGCCGCCTACTTCGCTGGCCACGGCCTCACGAACGTCCGGGCGCTTCGCGGTGGCATTGACGCCTGGAGTCTCGAAATCGATCCCTCCCTACCCCGTTACACGGTCGAATAACATGTCTGATGATCTCACTGCCCGCATCAACGACGCCGTTCGAAATCCGCAAAATGTCGGTGAAATGGCCGACGCCGATGCCGTCGGCACCGTCGGCAGTCCGGATTGCGGGGACATGCTGCGGATGTGGGTGAAATTCAAGGATGACAACGGGCGACGCGTCATCGACAAGGCCACGTTTCAAACGTTCGGCTGCCAGACCGCCATTGCCGTTGCCAGCATGGCCACCGATCTCATCAAAGGAAAAACCGCCGCCGAGGCTCTCGCGATGTCCGGCGAAGATCTATCCGCCTCCCTCGGCCCGCTGCCACCGATGAAAATTCACTGTGCCCAGCTCGTCGAAGGCGCTCTCAAGGACGCCCTCGATCCCACATCGTCACCAAAAATTGCAAGTCCTTCTGTGACTGGTCCGACGCTAGTCGACCAACTCACCGCACCGACTCAAATCAAAATCAAACTGCAGAGCTGACCTCAGCCCCGTCTTATCCCAAAATTTTCTCATGTCCGATTCCCGCGAACTCACCCTCTCCCGCGACTGCGACGCCATCCAGATTCCCAGTGGCAATCCCATCATTTTGCCCGCCGGGACCACCGTAATTGTGACCCAGTCCCTCGGCGGAACCTACACAGTGGCCACGCAGGCCGGTCTTGCCCGCATCGACGAAAAGGATCTCGACGCTCTCGGGATCGATCCGACTGCCATCCCCTCGCCCGCTCGCGAACCCGTTGTCGGATCGCTCGAAGACGCGGTGTGGAATCAGCTCAAAACCGTTTTTGATCCCGAGATCCCCGTCAACGTCGTGGATCTCGGCCTCGTTTACGATTGCGCGATCAACCACACCGAATCCGGCCAAACGACGGTCAACGTCAAGATGACCCTGACCGCACCCGGCTGCGGCATGGGGCCAACGATTGCCGCTGACGCCCGGCAGAAAGTCCTGATCCTCGACGGCATCGACGAAGCCGAAGTGGACCTCGTCTGGGATCCACCATGGAATCAATCGATGATCTCCGAAGCCGGCCGGATGAAACTCGGACTTATCTGAACGACAGGACATCGGGAGCGCGGGCTTCCAGCCCGTCGCTTCCGGCATCCTGCCGGAAGCTCCTTCCCACCCGCGAAGCGCTCCCTTAGATCGTCACGCAGACGGACACAACGCGACGACCCCATCCGACCTTGAGATCCAGGGGCATCAGCCCTTCGCCTTGGCGTAAAGCTCGGCGGCCATAGGCCAGTTCACGACATCCCACCAGGCCGAGAGGTAATCGGCCCGCACGTTTTTGTATTTGAGATAATAAGCGTGCTCCCAGACATCGAGCGCAAGCACCGGTTTGCCCTCGACTTCGGCCACACCCTTCATGATCGGAGTGTCCTGATTGGGGGTGGACGTGATGGCAAGTTTGCCGTCCGGAGTAACGATCAACCACGCCCAGCCGGAGCCGAAAACGGTCGCGGCTTCCTTGGTGAACTTTTCTTTAAACTCGTCGAAGCTGCCGAACGACTCGTCGATCGCGGCGGCGAGTTCACCGTCGGGTTTTCCCGATCCGTCCGGGGTCATCATCGTCCAGAACAGGCTGTGGTTATAATACCCGCCACCGTTGTTGCGCACAGCCTTCCGAACGGATTCCGGGACGGCCGCGAGATCGCCGAGAAGTTCCTCGATGCTCAGCGACTGGAAGTCGGGTGCCTCAGCGAGTGCCTTGTTCAGATTATTCGTGTAGCCGACATAATGTTTGTCGTGATGCAAACGCATCGTCGCTTCGTCGATCGAGGGTTCGAGTGCATCGTAGGCGTAAGGCAGTGGCGCTGGTTGGAAGCCAGCGTCCGTGCGAGGCATCACCTCACCCACAGTCGCAGACTCCGCCGCGCGCAGCAGGGATGGCCCGGCGGCCAGCCCGCCCGCGAGAGCAAGTCCGCCGACGGTCAGAAATTTTCTTCTCGAGTAGTGGCTCAGCAAAGTGCGGGTGTTGGTCTGCATGGTAGAGATGTTTGAGGGTTGATCGTGGCCCGGAACCTGCCCGCGCCTGTTCCCCCTAAATTACCAACCCGATCTGCCCGTGCAACCATCCACTCACTGGCGCTCGTATTCGCCGGGCCCGACGCGGTGAAAAACGGAAAATCCCGCTTTTTTGCGTCGACGGTCGAAACGAATTGCGTCACCCGCGGCACATTCACCTGCGAGACGATCTTGCGCACCGGTTGCCGGCAGAGCGGGCATCGATCGAGCGCGAGCCGGTCCGTCGGCCTGCGCAACGTGAGCCGGCCTCCGCAAATCCCACAATCTCCATCGCAAAGCTCGTATTCGTAGGTCGGCATCGGATCAGGAAATACGACGTCGCCAATGAAGGCCGACGAACCAGATCAAACCGACCGCGGCCAAAATGATCGTTCCCGGTTCCGGTACCGCCACAACTCCGACGCCAAACTGAAATGTCACGTCGCCCGATTTCACGAGCGTACGCTCCGCGTTATTGAGAATGGCCGATGCCTCAAACGTTACCTCGTAAAATCCCACGTCGGAAAATCCCCAGTTCACGTGCGTGTGGCCGCCCTGGAGGAACAAATATTTGTCCTGATCCGTGATTCCGCCATCTGCCGTGGACATCCAGATTTTCGGCTGGCCGCCCGGAGTTTCGTAAATCGAAAAATGCCCGGCTCCCTCCCCAAAGTAGGTCACGTTTTTTAATGAAATCGTGATCCAAGGTGCCGCGGTGGCCGTCACCCGCGAATCGGTTTCGCCGTACGACGCAAACGTCCCGCCCGGGGTTCCTTCCGACGAAAATCCCAGTTCCAGCACGCCGGCCGGAACGGAATTCGCCAGCAGGATGTACACCGGGGCATTCGCGGCGCTGCCCAGGAAATCCCACGTGCTGCCCGCCGGTCGCGTGAACCGCGAGCCGTCGGGACTCGTTTGGTCTCGCGCGTGCAAAATGGCCCCACCCGCGCCATAAGTGCCGGTGGGCGTGTGGTCGATTCCAGTCGTCCAAACCCCGCCGGAAAAATTAAAATCGAGGTCCGTGTGACCCGATTGAATCAGGGTCTGAGCGGGTGAAGCGGCCAGCGGCAACACCGCCGCCGCGATAAGAAGAAGCTTTTTCATGATGTCTCGTGCAGTGCGCCGAAGTTCAAAGGGGCGGGCGTGCAAAATTTTCCCCGTTGTCGATGCGGCGTTTCATCTCAGTGGCCGCGATGTTTTCCACGTGGCCGTCGCCGAAAAGGTAGTTTGCCGAACCGTTGGTCCGATCTGCGTTCGACTCCCCGAGGCGATGACGATTGGCCTCGATGTCATTGGTGAATGCATTCCAGTCGCTGTCCCACGCGTCCCCGTGAACATGATCGTTTTGAACGGAAGCTCCCTTGCGTTTCTCGGCTACGATGCCTGCAAAGAAGGTTTTGGACGGCTGGTTGAGCCGATAAAGATTGTTGTCCGCCCCGATCAGCTCGCCAAACGGACCGTACTTCGGATCAAAAACGAGATCGTTTAACAAATAACTCGTTCCGCCGCCGGCCAGCCGGTCCGCGCCGCCCGGATCGGCCGGGCAAATCCGCACCTCGTCGACGTTGTCGAGATACGGTGCCAGCGCAAAAATCCAGGCGGACTCGAAGTCCACACCACTGCTGTGTGAGGTCGGCGGCAAATTGCCGTTGTGGTCGCTGGCATACACGTGAATCGCCGCCCCTATCTGCCGCAGATTCGACGCACATTTTGTCCGGTTTCCGACCACCGACGCCTGCCTCAGGCCCGCCATGGTGAACGCAAGCAACGTGCTCACGACCACGGCCACCACCAGGATTTCCACCAGCGTAAATCCCGCCCGCCGCCGTATTTGCTTTTGTAAGCGCATTCTCATATTTAATCCGAAAGTTTCCCTCCAGCACTCTCAGTGTGCGTTATTTCGTCAGGCACTCCCGGCACTCGCCGTAGAGCACAATTTCGTGCCGGGTGACTTCGCACCCCTCCGGCGCCAGCGCCTCCACTCCCCGCGCACAACCCGCGACGTCATAAACGCGCCGACAATCCGTGCAGAGAAAAAAATGGTGGTGCATGCGTGCCATCGATTCGTAGTGAGGCGGCGCTCCCGCCAGCTCCACACAGCGAACCTGGCCCTCGGCGAGGAATTGTTTCAACGCCCGATAAACCGTTGCCACGCTCACACTCGGCACATCCGTCCGCGCCAAAACGCAGATGTCGGCGGGAGTCAGAGGACGATCCGCCTTGTCGAGGACAGACCACACGGCTTCGCGTTGGCGGGTATTGTACGGCACGAAAAAAAAGTAGCTTGACGCAAATTGATAGTCAATTCACAGATTCCCATATTGCGAGTTGATTCGCATCTAATCAATCGTCTGCCTCAATATTTATGAATATCACGACTCTGCTTGCCACGGTTGCAGCCATGTCACTCCCGATAACACCCGCCTTTGCGCAGGTCCTTTACACCTCCGGTCATGTCGATATCGGCCTGGCCGAAGAAGACGGCGTTGAACTGCACATTCACGACGAGGACAACGACCTTGAGTTTGCCCCAGACGAGGCCGCCTTTTTTATCGACCCGGTATTGGCTCGGGTGACCAGGCCGACGGATAACACAAATCTCGCTTTCACCGGAGTGCAACCCGGGGCGGATTTCTGGCTCTTTCCGGCCATCGAAAATCCGAACCTGCCATTCGTTGGAGTGGGTGCAGAGGAAGCAGCACCCGATACCTTCAGTTCCTGGAATCCCGGTGACTCCCGTCTCACCGCCGGCAGTTTTCCCTATCTCCGCCTCACTCTTGATGCCGTGAACGGTCCAGATGGTGGGCAATTTGCAATCTACGAGTTCAACCAGTTCGGTGACGCCGTGGTCTGGATGAGCACGTTTGCTTCACCGACTGCTGGCAACCATCTTTACGTAACGGAAGGCGATCACCGGCATTTTAACTACTCGTTCAGCAGCCTCGGCACTTATCAGGTCACGTTCACAGTGAGCGGATACGTTGGCGGAACCGATCCTGCAAATTTTGTCAGCGATACCGCAACTTACACGTTCACTTCAGTCCCCGAACCGTCGACCTACGGCGTGATCGCTGCCGCCGCGCTTTTTGTCTTCGTGGCGGTCCGTCATGGCCGTCGGTCCGCCGCACGGGCCAAATCTCCGTCATCTCCTGAGTCGGTAGGGGCAGATTTCTGCGGAAGATCAAAAACTGCCTTACCCGACCGGTCACGCAGACGTCCACGCTTACCGACGAAAAGGGCCGCGGCCTGAACACCCTCACCCGTATCGACACGGAAAAAGCGCAAACCTCGGTCGGCTGAATGGAGGTAATCCAGAATGATCCCCCTCCCCGAGAAACCGCGCATCGCGCATTGACCCAGTTTTCCAGGCGACAAAATCTGTTCCATGCCCGGAAAAAATACTCCCCTGCCCGGTGGCCGCGACCGCCAGCCGGACTTTGCCCCCCGTCTCATGGAGAAACTCCTGGCCGACATCCATCGAGCCGTGGCGGAGCACGGCCTCGAGACTCCCAGGGAAATCAACGAATTTGTTCAGGCGAAACAGGCGGCCAGCGAGCTTTGACTGGATTCTCCGCTCAGCCCGCCGGTGACGCCTCTCGAGCGCGCCCAGGATCAGCGAAGATTGCTCCGACGCGTGGTCGCTCCTCGCCGAGCATTACGCCAGCACCGTTGAAGAAGCAGCTGGCTATTACGCAAAGGGAGTGGCCGCAGGGGAACGGGCGTTGGGTGCGGATTTCGATAACATGATCGGCAACTTTTGGGGATATCTGGAAACCCGGCCCTACATTCGGGCGCGTACGGCGCTCGCCGATTGCCTCTGGAAACTCGACCAGCGGGACGATGCGATCCGCCATTACCAGGACCTGCTGCGACTTAATCCCAACGACAATCAGGGAGTGCGACATGTCCTCATCAACCATCTGCTGGCCGTCCGCGAGCTCGCCGCCGCCGCCGCGCTGATCCGGGACTTCGAGGACGATCCTACTGCTTTGATGCGGTACGGGGCGGCGCTGCACGTTTTTCTTTCTGCTCCTGGCGACGAAGCCGATGCAGCCCTCGCGTCGGCGATCAAATCCAATCCTCATGTTCCCGCCTACTTGCTAGGTCACCGCAGGCTCCCGAAAAATCTTCCGGAATTCATCGGCCTCGGCGACCGCGCCGAAGCCGAAATTTACGCTGCCGAAACCCGGGGATTATGGAATGAAGTCGAGGGCACACTCGCTTGGCGGAATCACGGCGGGGCGTAAAATGAATCACGCGCCGGGAGGCACCGATTTACCACGTGCGGACACTCCCGCCGGTTGACAGGTCGTGACGCGCGGGCTAATCCCGGACTGTGCCAGCACTCCGTCGATCCGTTCAGCTCTTCTGGACCATCACGATTTTGCTGCTTGCGGGAGGCCACGCCTTGCACGCCGCTCACGTCCTCAAAGGTCCGGAGCAATCTTCCGTTTGTGACTCGGATGATCACCACGAACATCGCGAAACACCGTGTGCGGCATCCGAGTGCTGCCACGCGCACCTGTCGGCCGCCCTCGCGCAGCCAGCACCGATCCGGATGGGATTGGGAAATTCCGTCGCTGCAGTTTTGACCTGCGGTGACGCAAATTATCCCGACGGACCGGTACGGGAAATCGATTACCCGCCACAGTTGTCTTGAGAATTCCCGGGCACCGTGTGCCTGCGAAAAACGTTTGATCGGGCACGCAGCCCGAGTCGCTGGCTGATCCCGGCGAAAACCAACCCGCCGCGCCGGAGGCCTGATCCTTCCGCGGTTCATCAAGACAACTCATGAAAATTTCCCGTTCTCAAAATCTGATCATCCTCTTCTCCCGACGCGCGATACCTGGCATCGCGTGTTTCCTGTTCCTTTCCGCCTGCACGACTTTCGACCGCTCTGTCCGGCGGGAATATTCCAACCTGCCAATCGAGATTGCCGACCCTGGCACGATGCGGATTGTCAGGTCCCACGCCCACGAAACCTCCGAACGTCTTTACGTCGCGGGAAATGTTCAACCGGCGACGGCTACAGTCGGAGCTCACGTTCACGTGGAATTGATCGACGCCGATGGTCAAATTCTCGGCGAAATCTCCGACGCCCTCATCCGTCCGGGGCACCCGCGGCGATCAAATGCCCAGTCGCAACGCGACCAATTCGTGGCGAGTTTTCCGTTGGACGAAGCGCGCCGCGCGGTACGGATCCGGGTGACTGCCCACCATAAAAAACATCACCACTCATGATGCGAATTCTGCTCCTTGCTTCCGTGTGGATTGCCGCGGGAGACTTACGCGGTGACGGAGGCAAATTGGTTCTCACTGCCGACAAAGCGCCCCGGTATGCCGTGGAAAACAATCCGGAGCTGCGCGCGGCGCGTGGGCTCGTGGTTGAGGCGGAAGCCCGCACCCGGAGCACTGGCCGCCTTGCCAATCCCGAGATCGAAGCCGAAGTCGCCGGCGGCCAGGAATTCGAAGGCCGCATTTCGGTCGGGGTGACGCAACGATTTCCGATCACCGCCCGGCTGCGGCTCGAGCGCGAGTTATCCACTCTCGACGTCGAACGCGCGCGTTTGGAGGTACTTGATCGCGAACGCCAGATTCGTCTCGCCGCACGACAGACAATCATCGAATTGGCCGCCAGCCGCGAGGCCATCACGTTGTTGGAACACCAGGCGAAAACCGCCCGCACTGCGGCGTTATCGCTGAGCCGGAGCGCCGTCGAGGGACAGTCATCCGCCCTCGACAGCCGTCTCGCGACGCTGGCGGGCCAGGAATTGACGATCATTCAGGAAAACCTGAGGGCTGAGGAAACGCTCGTCAGCGATCGGTTGCGCCTCCTGCTCGGAGCTCCCGCGTCGATCGTGCTTGTGATCAACCACGGACTGGCGCTTCCCAGCACCCCGCCCGCAAGCCGGGCTTCGGGATTCCGACCCGATCTGCGCTTGGCGGAAATCGAAGTCGAGGCCGGGGCGGTCGACGTTTCGCTTGCCCGATCTTCGCGTTGGGACGACGCCGCCGTCGGATTGTTCGTCGAAGGTGAACGATTTCGTGACGAACCCGAAGGCATCGCCCCCGAAGCCCTCGCGGGCATCCGGGTCAGCATTCCCCTGCCGTTCTGGCAGGACGGATCGGGTCGCGTCGCGGAAAAACAAGCCGCCCTCGAACGTCGGGAAGGCCAACTCGCCGCACTTCGTCGAGCGGTTCTGAACGAAGTGTCTGCGGCCTACCGCGTGATGGTCTCCCGGCACCGCGCCGCCATGGTCGCAATCAACGACGTCCTGCCTTCCGCGCGAAGTCAGGTCACCGCGGCGGAAAGCGTTTACGCCCGGGGTGAACTCGATCTACCCACCCTGATCCGCAGCCGCGAACGGCTCGCCGCCCTTGAGATGACCGCACTCGAAACCCGGAAAAATTTTCACCTCGCCCATGCCGAATGGCTCGCCGCCACCGGCGAAGAATTAACCCCGCCATGACCCGTCACCTTCCGATCATCCCGTTTGCCCTGCTGTCCATCGCGTATGTCGCGGGCGGTGCCGACCGCGCCTCCGATACCGTAATTCTCGACGAGACCGGTGTGAAAAATCTCCGCATCGACACGGTCACGGTCGAGGAAGCTCCGTTTGAAGAAACGGTTTTCGCCCTCGGCCGCATCGACGTTTATCCCGGCCGTCGAGCGATCATCAGCAGTCGCATCGCCGGCCGTGCGGTCGAAGTTTTTGTCACCCACGATCACCCGATCAAACAAGGCGATCCCGCGGTTGTGATTGAAAGTCGTCAGCCCGGTGAACCGCCTCCGAAAATCACGGTCACCGCGCCGATCTCAGGCCTGGTGAGCGCCACCCACGTGGTCACCGGCCAACCGGTCGATCCGGACAAAGTGCTGGCGGAAATTCTCGATCTCACGGACGTCTACGCGATCGCGCGGGTCCCTGAATACCTTGCCGGACGCCTGACACCCGGACAACGCGCGCGCATCACGGTGCCCGCCGTGCCCGGAGCAATTTTTGAAGCGGACCTGGAACATCTCGGAGCCGTAGCCGATCCGGAATCCGGCACCATTGAGGCTGCTTTTCACGTTGAAAATCCGAGCCTCTCCCTTCGGCCCGGCATGCGGGCGGAATTCGCCATTATCGTGGACCGGCGGGAAAACGTTTTTTCCATCCCACGCGCAGCATTGCAGGGCGGACCCGCCGACCGGTTCGTTTACGTCAAGGACTTCGACATCCCGAATGCTTTCATCAAAACCCCGGTCGTCACCGGTGCGATCAACGACCGCAGTGTGGAAATCGTAAGCGGATTGTTGCCCGCGGACGACGTCGTCACAAATGGGGCCTACTCGCTGGCGTTTGCGGGCGGTGGCAGCATTTCGCTGAAGGAGGCGCTCGACGCCGCCCACGGGCACGAACACGCCCCGGACGGTTCGGAGCTGACGAACGGCGGCCCCAGCGAAACCGACTCCGCCGCCGTCGGAGAATCCGCTGCCGATCAAAATGGGAATCCGTTTTGGATGATCGTGAGTGGCGTGCTGTTCCTATTGCTCGTCGGCGTATCCGTGCGGAAACGAGGGAGCGCGGCTCATGCTTAACCGGCTGATTCAGTGGTCGCTGGCGCACCGGCCAGCCGTCATCGGACTCGCAACGCTGGTACTCGCACTGGGCGTCAATGCGGCAATGCGTCTGCCCGTCGAGGTCCTGCCCGATCTCACCAAACCAACCGTCATCATTCTCACGGAAGCTCCCGGCCTCGCACCCGAAGAGATCGAAGCCCGCGTCACGCAGCCACTCGAGTCCTCGCTCCTCGGAGTTTCCGGCCTCACCCGATTGCGCTCGAATTCCGACGTCGCGCTGTCGCTCATTTACGCGGAGTTCGACTGGGGTACCGACATTTACCGCAACCGTATACTCGTGCAGGAGCGACTGCAGAGCGCTCGCGAACGCTTGCCCGAGGGCATTTATCCAGTCCTCACTCCGGTCGCATCGCTCATGGGCGAAATTTTGCTCGTCGGCGTGCGCTCGACGATCAAACCGGGCGAACCCGGATATCTGCCGCCCAGCGACGTGCGCACGCTCGCCGATTGGACGATCAAACGCCGGCTTCAGAGCATCCCGGGCATCGCCGAGGTCCTCAACATGGGCGGCGGCATCCGCCAGATCGAAATTCAGCCCGATCCCGTGCGGCTCCAGGCGCACGGCATTCGACTGGCGGAACTCGAAGCCGCCGCCGCCGCCGCGACCGGCACGGCAACCGGCGGATTTCTCAACACCGGCCCGGCCGAAATCATGGTGCGCAATCTCGCCATGACCACGGATCTCGCCGCCATTGGCGACACCGTCATTCGCGAATCCGGCGATCGTCCCGTAAGAATTTCCGATGTCGCGACAGTCGCCTGGGGCATCGAGCCGATGCGCGGCGACGCCACGGTGAGTGTCCATCCGGAAAAATCGCCGACCTACGGCGTGATCATGACCGTTACCAAGTCTCCGGGCTTCGACACGCGCTCGCTGACTGCCGCTGTAAAGGCGGCGCTCGCTGATCTGGCCCCCAGTCTGCCAGCCGGCATCGAGACCGTCGTTTTGTTTCAGCAGAAGGAATTCATCGACCTCGCGATGGCAAATCTTCGCAACGCCATCGTCGAAGCCGCGATCATGGTTACGATCGTCCTCTTTCTGTTTCTGCTCAATCTGCGCACCACCTTCATCACACTCATGGCGATGCCCATGAGTTTTGCGATCTCGCTGCTTGTCTTCCAGTGGCTCGGAGTTTCAGTAAATTCCATGACCTTGGGCGGGCTCGCGGTCGCCGTTGGTTTGGTCGTCGATGATGCCATTGTCGACGTCGAAAACGTCTTCCGCCGATTGCGCGAAAATGCCGCCCTGTCCTCGCCGCAACCCCGCCTTGAGGTGATCGCACGGGCCTCGAGCGAAGTCCGCAGTTCGATCCTCTACGCAACCGTGCTCATCGTGCTGGTTTTTATCCCGCTGCTCGGGCTCACCGGCGTCGAGGGGCGGCTGTTCGCCCCCATCGCGATTGCCACCATCGTCAGCATGGTCGCGTCGTTTTTTGTCTCGCTCACAGTCATTCCCGTTCTCTGCTCGTTTCTGCTGCACCCGGCTCCGGGCCGCGTTCACGCCGACGGCTGGCTGGTCCGCGCGCTGAAACGCTTGCTTCGGGCGACGGCCCTGCGTCTTGGTCTCGATCATCCGCTCCCGGTCCTCGCGCTGCTCGGTGTCGGAGTGGCCGCCGCCTTCTCGCTCTACGCCGGCATGGGCAAGGACTTCCTGCCAGCCTTCAAGGAATCGACCGCTCTCGTTGCGGCCACCTCCGCACCGGGCACTTCGCTCGAGCAAATGAACCAAATTTCCGATGTCATCGAAGAACAAATCCTCGCCGTGCCCGAGGTCGCCCGGGTCGGGCGCAGACTCGGCCGCGCGGAACGTGGCGATCACGTCGTCCCGGTTTCCACCGCCGAATTCGACGTCGATTTTCGCGCGGGCGATGACGTCACTCGCAGTCGTCAGGAAATTCTCAATGATCTCAAGGCCCGTGTTCAGTCCGTTCCGGGGATCTTTGCGGTCGTCAGTGGCCCGCTGGCGGATCGAATTGGTCACATGCTCAGCGGCGTTTCCGCCCCGGTCGCAATCAAAGTTTTCGGACCCGATCTCGACACTCTTCGCGAAATCGGAAGTCAAATTCAAACCATCGCCAAATCATTACCCGGCCTCGAATCGGCAAAACTCGACCAGCAATCTTCCATCCCCCAACTCCGGATCGAGCCCGATCGCGAGCGCGCAGCCGCCTACGGCATCGCGCCCGGCACGCTCACAAATAATCTCAGCGCGCTCCTTGGCGGCAAACCGCTCGCCGAACTCCGCGACGGTCAGCGTTCGCTCAATTTAGTCCTCCGCCTCCCGCTCGCGTGGCGTGATTCGCCCGAAAAAATCGCCCAACTCCCGATCGAAACCGGTGACGGCCATTCGCTCCCGCTTGCTGCCATTGCCGACGTCCGCGAAGCTCGCGGACCCAACGTCATCTTCCGGGAAAACGGCGAACGGCGTTTCACCATCGCGATCAATCCCACCGTTCGCGATGTTGGTTCGGTGGTCGCGCAGCTTCAGGAAAAGGTTCGCGAGCAGGTGAAATTTCCCGACGGCTATTTCGTCACGTATGAGGGCGAATTCCAGGCCCAACGCGACGCCACCCGGCGCATTCTCCTGCTCAGTGCTGCTGTCATTGTTGTGATTGTGTGTCTGCTCGCGGGCTATTTCCAGAGTCTCGCGCTCGCACTTCAAGTGATGCTGAACATTCCGCTCGCGCTCGTCGGCGGCCTCGTTCTCACATGGCTGCTGATCGACAACATCAGCGTCGCCACGCTGGTGGGATTTATTGCCGTCGGCGGCATCGCCGCACGCAATGGCATCATGATGCTCTCGCACTACCTTCACCTCATGAAGCACGAGGGCGAAGGATTCACCCGGGCCATGGTCGAGCGCGGCACGCTCGAACGTATGGTCCCCGTTCTGATGACCGCCCTGGCAGCCGGCATCGCGCTCCTGCCGTTCGTTCTGGCGGGAGATCAACCGGGCAAGGAAATCCTGCACCCGGTCGCCGTCGTCATTGTCGGCGGTTTGATCTCGTCCACCCTGCTCGACTTCCTCGTGACGCCGCTCGTCTTCTTCACGTTCGGTCGCCGCGCCGCCGAAAACTCCATCGCCCGCGCAGCCGCCGCCGCGCAGTAATCGAACGCCCATCCCAATCCGAAAAAATCAGCAAATTCCGTCACCAACCAAACCCAATGAAAACCACCGCCATCACCCTCCTTGCCGCCCTGACCTTCAGCCTTGCCGCCCTCGCCGCCGATGACCACGGCCATGCCCACGGCCACAGCGATGGTCACGATCACGCACCGAAAACCGCCGGTCCCAACGGCGGGAAAATTCTCACGGCGGTCGAGCCGCACGCCGAATTTTTCGTCACGGCGGATCGCAAAATTCAGATCACGTTCCTCGATTCCGACGGCAAGCCCGTGCCACCTGCCGGACAGACCATAACCGTCACTGCGGGCGAACGCTCCGCTCCGACCACGTTCACCTTCGTCCCATCCGGCGACACCTTGATTTCCGAGCAAGTCCTCCCGAGCGGCGAAAACTTCCCGACTGTCGTCCAGGTCAAAACGGCTCCCGACGCAAAAACGATCGTCGAGAAGTTCAACCTGAACCTCGCGAAGTGTCCGAGCTGCGCGTACGCCGAATACGCCTGCACGTGCGCTCACTGACCCGTTCCAACGATCGGCATGTGCCGCGAAATCGTGAATTGATCC
Source organism: Chthoniobacterales bacterium (assembly GCA_041748215.1). Taxonomy (GTDB): domain Bacteria; phylum Verrucomicrobiota; class Verrucomicrobiia; order Chthoniobacterales; family JAATET01; genus JBGTDR01. The sequence continues at coordinate 9,734 of JBGTDR010000162.1, read as the reverse complement.
CTGGCCGGTCTCCCGCGACAGTCAAATCCTGGTGACCGTTCCAATTACTTCCTCGCCGCCCACTCGTGTGAATCTCCGCACTCCGGAGGTGATGGAGCGCGTTCAGGCCGAGGTGGAAAACCACTACCGCAGCTCGCTCGTCGAGCGCATCCGGTCATCCGGCGGCAGACTCGTCGTGGGCGCGACCACCATTCACCTCGCGAAACAATTTGGATTTTGTTACGGCGTCGAACGCGCGATCGATCTGGCTTACGCCTCACGCAAAGTTTTCCCCGAACGGCGGATCTTTATCCTCGGAGAGATCATTCACAATCCCGACGTCAATCACCAGATCGCCTCAATGGGCATTCGCAACCTGATGAACGACGGAGTTGCGCGACTCGATGGACTCACGCCGGATGACGTCGTGATCGTGCCGGCTTTCGGCAGCGAAGTCCAAATCGTCGAAGGCATCAAGGCCATCGGCTGCCAGATCGTGGACACGACCTGCGGGGACGTCATGAGTGTCTGGAAACGTGTCCGCCAGAATGCCAACGAAGATGTCACGTCGATCATTCACGGCAAAGCGGGTCACGAAGAAACCCGCGCGACGGCGTCCCGGGCGTTGGGCAAAGGCCAGGGTCATTACCTCGTCGTGCTCGATCTCGCCGAAACCGATGCCGTCTGCGATTACATCCGGAACGGCGGCGACCGCGTCGGGTTTCTCGCGCGGTTCGCCGGAGCGCACTCCGACGGATTTGATCCGGATATCCACCTCACCCGGGTCGGCGTGGCGAATCAGACGACGATGCTGCGCAGCGAGACCGAGGAAGTGCAGCGCCGGATTCGCGACGCAATCACCGCCCGCGACGGCACGGCGGCCACCAGTTTCCGTTTTTTCGACACTATTTGCGGAGCGACCCAAGAACGTCAGGACGCTCTGTTCGACCTGCTCCACGACACCCTCGACCTCCTGATTGTCGTCGGCGGCTACAACAGCTCGAACACCACCCACCTCGCGGAGATTGGCGAAAAATCCGTGCCGACATTTTTTGTGCGCAACGCCGACTGCCTGCGCAGCACCGCCGAGATCGCCCACTTCGATCTGCATGCGCGGACGGAAAAAATCTCTGCGGCGTGGCTGCCCACTGGGCCGCTCGAAATCGGCATCACCGCCGGCGCGTCGTGCCCCAACAATCTCATCGAAGAAACCATCCTCCGCCTGCTCGAGCTCCGCGGCGAACCGTTCCCACCGCTCGAATAAATTCTCGCGATTCGCTCCGACCAACTTCAGGGCGAAAATCCCGCCCAGCAGTCGCTCCGCCTACCGCACCCGCTCGGTCTTTCCGATCTGCAACGACGCCCGTGGCCCCACGCCGTAAGCCTGCGTGAAGACTTTGAAAAATTGGGCGTAACTGCCAAATCCCGCCGCAAAAACGGCCTCTGAAATCGTGCGCTGCTCCGGTTTCCGGTACATTTCCCAGAAGCGGCACAATCGCACGGAATTTCGGTAACGGCTCAACGGCACCCCGATCTGCCGCGCAAAAACCCGGCTCAAATATGCTTCGCTCACGCCGCACCGCGCTGCCAAAGCTCCAAAATCCCCCTCCCAATCGGCTTCGCTCAAAAGATCCAATGCTTTCCGCACCGCAGGATGAAGCGCCACCGCCCCGCCCAACGCTTTGCCTGACCGGTGGCACCGCCAGCACAGCAACAACAAATGGTGCAACCCCGCGTTCAGTCCATCGGGATCGCCATGCGCAAACGCAAAGTCGGAACCGACCCCAAAACCCGCTTCACGATTGAGCAGGTCGGCGTCGAGCGATCCGGTCATCATCGCATCCATCGTTCGACGGGTGAGATCGAATGACTCCGCGTCCAGCATCGTGTGCAGAACGCCTTCGCCAGGCACGTCATCCCGCTTCAGCCCGGCGTAAGCTTCCCCGCGGCATGATCGCGCGATCAGCTCGGGTTTGAATACCGCCACGTAATATTGCGCATCGTCCGTGCGATCCACCAATCGGTGTTCCTGCGCCGGGAACATCCAGAGCAGCGTCCGGCGCGCAAAGGTGAAACGCCGCCCCCCGACCACGTAGGATACTTTGCCCTGCACGACGAGATTCAGCTCGAGCTCGACGTGATGATGACTCTTGAGCGCTGGCGGATTCCGCGCCGCCTCCGCGAGGAACAGAAATCCATCGTATTCAGGACCGAGTTTCAGATTTTCCAGCATTTGGACAAAATATAATAACTTTTCGTCGCAAGGCGAGAAGACACCGGGAGCAATCGTGCGTAGGGATGATAACACCCCATGAACCCGTCAGCAGACATCACATCGTTCGGTACGCTCCCGAGCGGCGAATCCGTGGATGTTTTCACGCTCGCCAGCCCGACCGGAGCGAGCGTCAACATTCTGAACTACGGTGGCATCGTCACCTCTCTCCGCGTTCCGGACCGGAGTGGCCGCCTTGACGACGTGGTCCTCGGTTTTCCGGATTTGACCGGCTACACCACGCGCCATCCGTATTTCGGCGCAATCACGGGTCGCGTGGCGGGGAGGATTGCGCACGGAAAGTTGTCCATCGACGGACAGACGTGGCAACTCCCGCTCAACAGCCCGCCGCATCATCTTCACGGGGGATTCACCGGACTCGACCAACGTCTGTGGACCGCCAGTCCATTCCTCCAGCCCGACGGAAACGAAGCCTTGCGCCTGACCTATCGGAGCCCGGACGGCGAAGAGGGTTACCCCGGAACCGTCGATTTCGCGGTCACTTACACGTTCACCGCGGACCACCAACTCGTCATTGAGACCGAAGCGGTCAGCGATCAACCGACCCCGGTCAACCTTACCCACCATTCGTACTTTCATCTCGCGGGCGAAGGCAGCGGCAGCATCGACGAGCATTCGCTCGAAATTTTCGCCGCCGAATTTGTGCCGACCGATGACGAGATGACGCTGACGGCACGACGGGTTGGTGTGACGGAAACGAACGATTTTCGGCAACCGCGACGACTCGGCGACGCTCTGCCCAAGCTTTTTCAATCGCACGGCGATTTGTATTTCCTCGACCGAACCGACGCCGATTCGCTCGTGCTGGCCGCCCGGGTCAGCGAACCGACCACCGGCCGGACCATGGAAGTCCGGACCACGGATTCATGCCTGCAATTTTACAGTGCGGCCGCGCTCGATGGATCGATCATCGGCAAATCCGGCCGACCGTATCCGCGCCACGGTGCCCTCTGCCTCGAGTGCCAGGGATATCCCGACGTCACCGGCGATCCCGCGCTGGGCAACATTGTCGTCCGCCCCGGCCAGAACCAGCGTCACACGACAATTTATTCGTTTTCCACTCTCTGAACCCCCGGTCCCACACCCACATCATCATGAGCAAAACCGCCACCCTCGATTACAGCCTCACCGGCGTGAATTCGACCCTCGCCGTCGAGAAAGGCCTCGCGGAAGCCGACTGGTACACGTGCCCCGTGCCTCGCGAAACCATGCGCAAACTCCTCGAACGCCGCGACGGTCCGGCGCTGCGCGACACGATCTTGTGGTTCGCTCTCATTCTCGGCAGCGGATACGCCGCCTTCGCCCTTTGGGGCACCTGGTGGGCGATCATTCCCTTCGCGATTTACGGCGTTCTCTACGCTTCGACCTCGGATTCCCGCTGGCACGAAGCCGGCCACGGAACGGCATTTCGCACGGATTGGATGAACAACGCTCTTTACGAGATCGCTTCGTTCATGGTCATGCGCGAATCCACCGTCTGGCGCTGGAGCCACACGCGTCACCACAGCGACACCATCATCGTCGGCCGCGATCCGGAAATCGCCGTCCCACGCCCGCCCGACATCAAGGGCATCGTCATGGGCTTCTTCAATATCGGGGTTTATCCGAAATATTTCCGACACATCATTCTGCACGCCACGGGTCGGATGACCGATGACGAAAAAACGTACATCCCGGAAAGCGAATTCCCGAAGATCTACTTCCGAGCGCGGATTTACATTCTGATCTACGCCGCGGTGATCGCGCTTTGCATTGCGACCGGCAGCATTCTTCCCCTGCTTTTTGTTGGCCTGACGAACATTTACGGCTCGTGGCTGATGGTCGTTTATGGGCTGACGCAGCACGCCGGCCTCGCCGAGAACGTGCTCGATCACCGGCTGAACTGCCGCACGGTCTACATGAATCCGATTCACCGATACCTCTACTGGAACATGAATTACCACGTGGAGCATCACATGTTCCCGCTCGTCCCGTATCACGCGCTGCCCCGCTTGCACGCGGCCGTGAAAAACGATTGCCCCGAGCCTTACCCGAGCCTGCTTTCAGCATGGCGCGAAATCGTTCCTGCCGTTCTGCGTCAGGTCAAAGACCCCGCCTACCACGTTAAACGCAAGCTGCCCGATCCCAAACCGCGCGAAGCCGATCCCACCAGCATCCACACGACAGATCGTAAACCGGACGCGCAGGGGTGGATCGACGTGTGCGACGCCAGCTTGCTGGGCCCCGAGGACGTCATCCGTTTTGACCATTCGCATCGGACCTACGCGCTTTACCGCACCGCCGACGGAGTTCTTTACGCCACCGACGGCATTTGCACCCACGGCAATACCCACCTTGCCGATGGTCTCGTGAAAGGGAAAATAGTCGAGTGCCCGAAACACAACGGCCGATTCAACCTTGCGGACGGTTCGCCCGCGCGTCCTCCGGTCTGCGTTGGCCTGCGCACCTATCCCATAGAAAATCGGGATGGCCGTCTCACTCTCAACGTCGCCCAAGCCGGCGGCGCCGGTGCTCGCGAGCAGCAAACTTTGCAACTCCGCGTCGTGAGCAACCGCAGTGTGGCCACGTTCATCAAGGAACTCGTCCTCGAGCCGCTCGATCCCTCCGCCAAGGTCAAATTCACGCCCGGCGACTACATGCAGATCGAGATCCCGGCTTACGACAATCTGCGTTTCCGCGAATTCGACATTCCCGAACCCTACTCTGCGGTCTGGGATACCCAGCACGTGTTCGATCTGACCGTCAGCAATCCCGTCGCCGGTCGCCGCAATAACTATTCGCTCGCCAGCAATCAGGAACTCGAGCGCACCCTCACGTTCAACGTTCGAGTTGCGACACCGCCGCCCGGCCAGGACTGCCCGCCCGGCGTCGGCTCGAGCTACGTGTTTAATCTGAAACCCGGTGACACCGTTTCCGCGATTGGTCCGTTCGGCGATTTCCACATCAAACCAACGCAGAAAGAAATGGTCTACATCGGCGGTGGCGCCGGAATGGCCCCGCTGCGCTCGCACCTCTCGCACCTCTTCGAAACTCAGAACACCGCCCGTCGCGTCAGCTTCTGGTACGGTGCCCGGTCGCGGCAGGAAATTTTCTACGCCGATTATTTCGAACAACTCGAGCGCGAACACCCGAATTTTTCGTTCCACCTCGCCCTCTCCGATCCGCAGCCCGAGGACGAATGGACCAGCCACACCGGCTTCATTCACGAGGTCGTTCTCGAAAACTACCTCGCCACCCACGAGAACCCAAAAGCCGTCGAATTTTACCTATGCGGCCCGCCCATGATGATTCGCGCCTGCACCAAAATGCTCACCGAACTCGGCGTCGCCCCGGGCCAAATCGCCTACGACGAATTCTAAGCCGCCAAGTCACACTCTGATTGCGATCGCGGAATTCAACCTCCGCGAGCGCTTCAAGCAATACGTCGTCCGAGCGGTCTGCCTCATATTTCGACCGACCTCGATCAGACTGATGAGTTCCATCGGTGTTGGTCCGCAGATTGCGCCGATTTCCGCAGATTACTTCCATAGGGGAGGACACTCCTTCTCGCGCGAATCCTTTCAGATTCCTGGCCACGCAAAAATTGCTCCCAACGCCGATCCGGCCAACATCAATCAAATCAAGAGCCGCAAGGTCATTTTCCCGAGGAGACCTTCCCGCGACGGTGATCGAAAAATCTCTCGAGTATTCCATAACCCGGTGCGTTGAGATTTCAACCCCGAGAGAACCCGCGGTGTGTGAACATCGTTCCCGTAGAGAGAAAAGAGGAAACTTGTATCGGCACAAATTACCATCTTCCAGCGGCTTCGTGGATCACTTCCGTGGATTCTGCTGCGGAAAGAACGCGGGATCCCGAACGGTCCCGCTTTACCGCCAGACTTTGCGACCAGTCAACTTTCTGGCATGTCGAATCTTGTTCCGGAATAAGGCGCGCAATGGGTTTTCCCCTTTGCGTAATGACAATTTCTTCTCCGGCGGAAATCCAATCCAACAGGCTCGAATAACGATTCCTTAAATCCCGAACCGTCGCGATTTTCATTGTGCTCCCATAATGGAGCACGATCCAACTTTCAAATTTGATGTTTGCGAGTCGGTTGCAGGGATCTGACAACCTGCCCGGCAGGTGCCCGACAAATTCCTAAAAACCTTCCCGGATCACCGTGACACGTTCGGTTTTGGAGACGTTGCCCGAGGTATCGATCGCTCGAACCCGTAAGACGTTGGCTCCGGGTTTCAGTTCCATCAGATCATACCACGAGCCCTGCGTCCCTTTTGAACGCACAAAACGTTTGCCACCGGCCTGGATTTCGACCCGCCGCACCCCACGGTTATCGGTCACGGTGCCGTTTAGAATGACAAATGCCAGCGGTGTGCGTTGAACGGGGAACCCGTCAATCCGGACGCGCGGTTTGACCCGATCAGCGGAAGCGCGCGGACGATTTGGTTTTGACGGTGTGAGGCCAGGCGGAATCGGTTCCGGACCCGGTGCCACCGTTGGACTGGGCTCGGGAGTCGGGCTCGGTGTAGCCGTCGGAGTAGCAGTTGGCTCTGGCTCTGGCTCTGGCTCTGGGGTTGGAGTGGATGTTGGATCCGGTGTTGCAGTCGGCGTCGGCGTCGGAGTTGAAGTCGGCTGCGGTGTTGGTGTTGGTGTTGGTGTTGGTGTTGGCGTAGCTGTCGGCGTCGGCGTAGCTGTCGGCGTCGGCGTCGGAGTTGGAGTTGCGGAACTGCTAATGTTAAAGCGAATTTCGCCGGTCAATGCAGGGACTTGAGCGGTCTCGCGTTGCTCGAATGTCGCCCAAAATGACGAAATGCCATTTTGGCTGTATACAATCTCCCTAACGGAGAAAAATCCGACCAGCTCGTTAATTCCATACCAGCCCATGACACTCATCCCCGGTTCGTTCGGACCTTGAAAGGGGAATCTGGCTGCTCCCACATACGTCCCGGGAGTCAGAAGCGCACCATTCGGTGCGGCAAATTCAAGAGTCCAAAACTGACCTTCCGGCTCAACCCAAATTCGGACACCATTGTCTAAATTCCTTTCCGCAACAAACCTGGCTGAAGACGTATCATAAAAATAATTGCTCCCCCGCCCTACGGTATCTCCTCGTTGACTGCGCAGCGAGAGTCCGGTCACGAGTGTCGCAGGCAACGGAACCGGCGTAGGTGCTGGTTGTGGAGTTGGAAATGGAAGGGGATTCGCGGCAAACTTATAGTTATGAGTTAAAAACTGAGGTTTTCCGCTCACCATGGTGATCGTTAACAAGCCAGCGCCGGTATCGAAGATGCGCAATGGAGATCCAGGTAAAGTCATGACCTGTGAACTGGAATAGTCCTCCTGCCAACCATCGATCCTTGTTCCCCCACCAAGAGCACGGATAGTAAACAAATCATTCCCAACCCACACAGCGTCGCTGACGCTAGTTGGTAACCAATTCAACGCATAAAGTAGGCTACCATCGAAAATTCTCCCGGATCCGAGAAGAACCATGCGTCCATCCGGCGAGACGTGAATGGGGTGGCTTATCCCCGCATTGGACACCAAGTATGGAGAATCCCGGGTCGCTCCAAGTTTCCCCTCAAGGTCGATATCCTGCAACGATAAATTATTCGGACTTCGATCGTCGTTCAGATGGTAAAGTCTGCGACTTGCTGAATTCCACACGTAATCATTCGATCGCCATCCTCCTTCCTTTTTAGTTACGAGAAGCCCGCTGCTATCAAAGATATGGTGATTACCCAAAGTCCAAACAGCGTCATTGGCAAAAACGTATTCTCCTGCCGCCTCAAGCCCCGCCACATTGTTATCCAACGTAGCGAAAAGCTGTTCTGTCGCTGGAGTTCTTGCGTCGAAGAAGCTGATTTCGCCCGTGGGATATCCGACGTAAATTCTTTGGGTGGAAGTTGCATAGGCGATGTGGCTGGCCTCGCCCGAGATCGGGATCGGCGTGAGGGATCGGCCGGATTCGGCGGACCAGCGATAGATGAGTTTCTGCGACTTACTCAATAAGAAAACAATTCCGTCACCATATTCGACTGCATCTGGGTTGAAAGTCGGCAGATCAGAGATTGGCGACGAGCTGATCACTGGAGTCGGACTCGGAGTGGGTGTGGGTAAAGGGGTTGGGGTCGGTGTCGGAACCGGCTCGGGAGTCGACAAATCGACGGTGAAAGTCGAAATCCTTCCAGTTTGATCATTAGGAAACGTACTTGCAACGTAGAGCCGCCCGGATGCGTAGCTAAGAAATCCTCCCACGGGCAATCTCTGACGAAGAGTTCGTGAAAATCGGTTAAAAATAAACGTTTCATTTGAACTTCCAACCAATACTCGGTCGTTCGTTACAATCGGTTGTGACAGGAGCGGTGAAGAAGCGTCGTAATTCCCGATCAGCTGTCCGGTGGTGATGTCGTAAGCAGCGACCGAATTTCCCGATATGGCATAAACGGTAGTCGGATCCACCGCCGGGGTGCCAACGAAGGACCCAGGCGCAATCCAGAGCTGCTCGCGTGTGTGGAGGTCGATGGCGCGCAAGCCAGATTTTCCGATCAAAAAAGCCCGGCCATCTCGGATCGCGGCCGTTCCCCCAATTGAAAGCGACGGATGCTCCCGCCCATAATCTCGCGACCACAATGCGGAACCGGTCTCTGGTATTGCCGCCTCAAGGACACCGTTCATCCATGTATAAATAACTCCTTCCGAGTAAGTTGGTGTCAAATGGTCAAACTGACCTCTTCTGATGAAAAAGTGGGGCGATCCGTCGCGCTTGTCAAAGCCATAGAGACCGCCGAGAAATCCCCCATTTATCCAGACCGTGTCCCCGAAAATCGTCGGCGCGAGATAGCGCTCAAATTCTGCGTCAATGGGCATGGTCCAAAGTAAGTGCCCATCATCGGCGTTCAAGCAAAGGAGTTGGGAAGGAATATGAGATCCCCTACCTAGTTGCACGTAGAGACGCGCTTCAGAGAAAGCAGGCGGATTTATTGAGAAACTTCCCGGCAATCCATACTCCCAGAGCGACTCACCAGTGACAGCGTCCAGGGCCCCGGCTTCGAAATCGTCGGCATTAATCCCAATCGCGGTGTAGAATACTCGATCACCGGCCACGACAACCGGGTTGATAGGATTTCCGAATCGTTTGCTCCAGCTCGCTACGAAATCAGCGGGACCGATCGTTGCGGGATAAAAGCCTGTGTGGGCGGGACCGTTGCCGAACATTTCCCAGCTACCAACCGTTTCGGCATAGGCCCGAATGGCGATCAGCACGATCAAACCCGTCAATAGGCGAACGAGGGAGCGTCGAATGATATGCATCCTTCGCTGATGAGTGCGGCGGAAATTCATGGATGGAGGTCGTTGATCGAAAGGGGCGAATCACCGCGCCCGGCGGACGCGGCGCTCGGTGGTGGTGGTGAGGCCGCTGTCGCTGCGGGCGATGATTTCGATGCGGGACTGGCCTTGCGG
>JBGTDR010000161.1:0-3236 GCA_041748215.1 Chthoniobacterales bacterium | reverse complement strand
AGGTTGCCGGTGGGTTCGTCGGCGAAAATGATGCCGGGGTCGTTGACGAGAGCGCGCGCGATGGCGACCCGCTGCTGTTCGCCGCCGCTCAGTTCGGACGGCAAATGATCGCGGCGGTCAGCGAGGCCGACCCGTTCGAGGAGGGATTCCGCCACGTCGGTGGCCTCGCGTTTGCCGATCATCGCGGGAACAAGGACGTTCTCGAGGGCGGTGAGCTCGGGCAGGAGGAAGTATGATTGAAAAACAAATCCCATGCGCTGGTTGCGAAGACGGGAAAGGCGGTCGGAGCCGATGGCGTAGAGGCTGGTCTCTTCGAAATGGACTTCGCCGCCTTCGGGACGTTCGAGGCCGGCTAGCGTGTAGAGCAGAGTGGTTTTTCCCGCGCCCGACGCGCCGCAGAGGAAAATCGATTCGCCGGCGGACACTTCGAGGCTGATGCCGCGGAGGACGTCGATGCGATTGCGCCCGATGCGGAACGAGCGGCGGAGATCGGTGGCGCGAAGGTGGGGCTGGCTGGACATTTCAGGAGGGCTCGTTGTCGGATAGGGCAGGGGTGATGCCAAGCTCGACCTTGCCGCCGGTGAATTTCGGTTGCTGGCCGCCGAGAGTCACGTCGAAGACCGCCAGGATCCGGGCCAGGCGTTCGCGTACGGCTGTCTTGGGATCCGTGCGGAATCCGACGTTGCGCGCTTGAAAACCAATTACGTCCTGACCGCGCATGCGTCCGATGAAGATGGCTCGCGCGACGTGGGCGGGTTGGGAGACGACGATGCAATCCCCGGCGTCGAAGACATCATCGGCCCGGATGACGGAGTCGAGCGTGCGCAGCCCCGCGGGATCGGCGTAGATGCGTTCGGTCGGAACACCGCGGGCGACGAGGTCGGCACGCATCATTTTCGGTTCGTTGTAATGGGGTTCGGCTCCGTTGCCGCTGACGATGATGTATTCGACCCGGCCGGCGTGGAAAAGCTCGGCGGCGGCGTCGATGCGGTAGCGGTAATGCAAATTTTCCCGGCCGGCGGCGACAAATTTCGACGTGCCGAGGACGACGGCTGCCTTGCGGGACGGGACGCGCTCGACCGAATCGTACGAGCGGCCCCACGCGACCAGCGAAACGGCGATTTCGGAGCCCAACCCGACGATGATCGCGCCTGCGACGATGGCGGCGAACGTTTTGAGAAGGAGTCGGAGCAGACGGCGCATGGGATCTCGCGGAAAACGTCACGGTCTCGTGGGAACGACGGGCTGACAAGTCCCGCCTTGTCGATGGTGCGGGATGGGAACCCGGCTCGCGGCAGGATTCGACGCGTGGACGCGGGCTCCGTCGCGTGGTAGAAAAACGCATGGTCAAAAAACTGCTGCACACGCGCTATCGCGTTACCGATCTGGAAAAGACGATTCACTTTTACCGCGACGTGCTCGGACTGGAAATGACGCGCCGGTCAAAGAGCCCGCGGGGATCCGAGCTGGTATTTTTCAAAGCTCCGGGAAGCGAGGAGGAAATCGAGATTTGCAAATTCGACGAGAGTGGCCCGGTGCAGGTCGGTCCGGACCTGACGCACCTCGCGTTCGAGGTCGATGACATCGAGGAATTTGCGAAGCACGCGGAGGCGTTGGGGTATCCGCTGAGTGACGGTCCGACGGAAACGTCGAGTGGCTCGGTGATTGCGTTTGTCGATGCTCCGGAAGGTTACGAGGTCGAGCTGATCCAGAAGGCCTGATCAAGGTTGCGCGGAATGTCGCGCGAGGTGGGAAGCAGCCGCTGGCTGATTTCTCAGAATGTGCAGCCCGGCCGGATTATCCCCATTGAGGTCTCCCCCCAAAGACCGTCAATCAATCCCTGTCCGACCGGGCTGCGTCCTGAATGAGTTTCAGGTAAGCAGCCGCTGTGCCAGTTGGCGCAGATCAGTTTTCGTGCGGCGCGAGTGGTGAATGCGGCGCTGAATCCGGCGGAGTTTCACGCAGGGCGGACGTGACGTCCCAGGCGGTGCGTTCGAGCCGGGCGGCGGCTTCGGTGCGGGTGAGGCCGGATCGTGCGGCGACGATGCCGATGGCGCGTTCGCGGAGTTTGACGTTGGTGGCGCGCACACCGGTCATGTGGTTTCCGGCGACGCGGCCGAGGCGAATCATGGCAATCGTCGAGAGGAGGTTGAGGGTGATTTTGGTGGCGGTGCCGGCCTTGAGGCGGGTCGATCCGGCGAGCAATTCAGGACCGGTCGCGAGGTCGATCGCGATGTCCGCGGGAATGCCCCCCGCGCGACGAAGCGGGTTGCACGTGACGAGGATCGTTGCCGCTCCCTCGCTGCTGGCGGCGACAAGCGCGCCGCGAACGAACGGAGTGCGGCCACTGGCGGTGATGCCGCAGACGACATCGTTTGCCGAAAGACCAAGTGCGGCCACGGCGCAGGCTCCGGATTCTTCCGAATCCTCCGCTCCTTCGACGCTGGTGCGCAGCGCCGCCGGTCCGCCAGCGATCACACCTTGCACCCGCGAGGGATCAACGCCGAACGTCGGGGGAATCTCGCTCGCGTCGAGCACACCGAGGCGGCCACTCGTGCCCGCGCCGACGTAGATCAGCCGTCCACCGGCGGCGAGCTGGCGTGCAACACATTCGGCCGCCGCCGCGAGCTGGATCTCGGCCGCGCGCAAGGCGTCCGCGACGGCGGGGACGTCGTCGAGAAAAAGCCGCACCAGCTCGGGCACCGTCATGGAATCCATCCCGGTGGATTTGGAATTTACCTGCTCGGTCGCGGCTTCAAGGATCTCGGCCGATTCGAATATCGGAGCTGCCGGGAGAATCGTTGCGGCGGGGGCGATGGCCAGCCGCACCGCGCCCAGTGATCCGGCGACGCGGGAAATTTCCACCGTGGCATCGGGTAGGCGCGCACGGATTGCCGTCTCGACGCGCGTGACGTACGGGCCGCCGTGCACGAGCAATCCACCGGTGAGCCGGACGCAGGCTGACTGCGAATCGAGCCGGTCAGCGACAGCTTCAACGAATCGGGCGAGTGCGGTGGCACCCTCGTCGAGCAGGTGGGCAATGGCGGGATCGGTCGCGTGCGTGAGGACGACGGGGGCGACGCGGGCGACGTCCGGTTTGGTCGCTCCCTGCATCCAGTCGGGCAGATCGGCGAGGCGATTGATTCCCAGAAATATGAGCAGGTCGCGGGCGAACGGAGTGACGTGTGCGCCGGTATCGTAATCAAGGAGCGCCTGGCGAATGGCGCGCACGGCGA
>JBGTDR010000160.1:0-5774 GCA_041748215.1 Chthoniobacterales bacterium | reverse complement strand
ACCTCAACCACCGTCGTCGCCGCGCTGTCCTGCGCTAGCTGACCGCGACGGCCGGCGCGCGGGGCGGGATGACCGGCTCGAAATGATATCCCGGCTCGTTCCGCTGCTTGATCAGCACCGGAATGATCTCGCGCCACGTCGCGAGCAATCCATGCGTCGCGGGCGGCAGGTCCTCGGCGATGGCTTCGCGCAGGGCGGGCAGGTTGTAAAACGGGACCGCCGGGAACATGTGGTGCTCCACGTGATATTGCATATTCCAGTAGAGGAAACCGATGAACCGGTTGCACGTGTAGGTCCGGCAGCATCGCCGGAAATCCGGAACGTCGGGTCCCATCCCCAAATGCTGCGGCAGTCCGCACAGGCTGCCAAGCCAACCGGCGTAGGTGCCCACACACGTCACCAGCACGATGAGAAACCAATTGCCGGTCAGGATGAATACGACCGCGAGAAGTAGGTGACCACCGAGAAGGATGCGCGCCCAATTCCGATGCCGTCGCCGCAACTCGGTTTTTTCCTCGGGTAGGATCTGATTTGTCCACCATTCGCCGCCCGCCCACATGCCGACTCCCCGCAGGTCGCCCTTCGCGTAGGCCACCCAGCGCTTGAATCGCTCCACCATCACAAACGGATTCGGAATCGGTAGAAACTGACCGGCCAGAAAACGAAAAAACGCCGCGCTCCCAAGCGGGGGAAGGGCCACTTCACCCTCCTCAAGCGGACCCCAATCAAGATTTTGCGGCAGAATCACTTCGCCGTCCAATCCCCGATGCACCGTTACCTGGTGATGCCGGACGTGACTCAGCCGATAACCAACCGGGTCGAACCAGCTGACAATCGAAAACACCCAGAGAAAAAAGTCGTTGAGCGAGGCGTTGCGGAACGGCGTTTTGTGGCAGAGCTCATGCACCGCGACGCCGCCGAGAAAATGGGTGAACGTGCCGTGCAGAAAAACGCAGAGCAGGAGGACCGGAATGGTCCATGTCCAATTCGCCGCGGTCACCTGACTGAAAGCCACCATCGCAAGCGCGGCGGTGGCCACAAACAATCCCAGTTGCAGCACCGCCTGCACCGCAGCGCGCGTGTCGTCCTTTTTCATCAAACGACTCATCACCGCGCGGTCGATCGGGCTGCGGTACCAGGTGATCTTGATTTCCCGTTGGAGAAGCTCTTCGGTTTCCATGCCGCCAAAGTGGCCCGGACGGAAACAAATCGGAATGCCGCCATTTTCCAAAAACATATCCCGATTGACATTCCGGCCAGCCCAACGAACCGTCAAAACGTGGCCCGGAAGATTCGCCCGACCCAATCGCCGCGCACGGGTGCCGTGCGCGCTCTCTTTCGCGGCGACGATCGGTATTATTTTGTGCGGGCAGCTTATTCTCCGGGGGGAGCATACGGGACACCGCATCAGCGAGGATACCAACTCGTCGTCATGGTGCAGGGCTACGCCCGCCTCGGAATCGGTAACGAATCGGTCACGCTAAAGGCCGGAGATGGTGTTCTGGTGCAGCCGGGCTGGCGGCTCCTCTACCGTTTTAGCGACGCGGAACCGAGCGTACACACGGGTTGCCAGGTCGACGCTGCCTTGCTGCCACCAGCCGAACGCCGGCTCCTTGCCGAAGTGCGCGGACCGCACCCCGTGCCAGCAGCGATCCATCCGCTGATCGGGGAGGGCCTCGCGGCACCACCCGTCACCGGGCCCCATTTCCACGACGCCCAGCTCCTGCTCGCCCGATCCTGCCTGCTGCATTTTGCCGCTCAGGTGACCGAATTTCCCGGCGACATTTCTCCCGTTCACCCCGCCCTGCGACGGTCGCTGCAACTTCTCGAGAACGAACCATTCGAACTCAAAACGGCTCACGAGCTGGCCCGGCGGTCCGGAATTTCCGTTTCCCGTCTGCGCCAGCTTTATCGCGAACATCAGGGCGAAAGCCCGTCCACCCGACTTTGGCGGATCAAGACCGAGCACGCGCTCCGGATGATTCGTTCCACCGGCCTGACGCTCGGCGAAATCGCTCTCCAGTGCGGTTTTGCCAATCCCTTTCACCTTTCCCGCAGCGTCAAAAAACTCACCGGGCGCTCCCCGCGCTCGCTTCGGCAAATTCCCCGGACGGGTGCGGCTCCACCCGTTTGCCATAATCGCTGACGCCGCCGACGGATGATCGTTTTGACACGTTTTTTGATCGAATTGGGAAGGCGCGACGCATTTTCTCGTGTCATAATCGATTCCGATTCGGCGCGAAAAATCGCTCGGAATCTCATTTCGTCCCTCAATCCCACGCTTTTTTCCCATCATGCCCGGCTGGACCAATCTCCGTGAACTCGTCCGACGCGAGTTCGAACAATCCCGCGAGGAGGGCAAAAGCCCCGCCACGCTTGACACGCTGCAAACCGAGTTCGACCAACTGGCACCGACCGACGAGGCTGCTTTGACTGCCCTGCAGGCCAAGCTTGTCGCGCTGCCCGTGGATCCCGAATTTCCGTTCGACGAGCCCAACGATCTTCCGGGCATCCAGGCGCTCCGCCAGGATCGTCGCACCTTTTCTCTGCCCGCTCTGGACGACACGCTGGCGGACAAACTCCACGGCGCGTGGCTCGGTCGCGCGGCCGCGTGCGCACTCGGTAAACCGATCGAGTTGATCGGCCTGGCACCGCCCGCCTGCACACGCCAACGCACCTGGCGCGACATCAAACGTTATCTTACCGCCATCGATCCCTCCGAGTGGCCGCTCCGCGATTACGTGCCGGCGCATTCGCCCGCGGAACCGGAGTTACCGCGCATGATCTGTCCCGCGTCCACCCGGGAACACATCGCGTTCATGGAGAGTGACGATGACATTCGTTACACGGTCCTCGGCCAGCTGGTGCTCGAGCAGCACGGGGCGGCGTTCACCACCGAAGATGTCGCCGAAAAATGGATGCAAAAGCTGCCGTATCGCGCGGTGTGCACCGCCGAAACCCAAGCTTACCGGAATCTCATTCTTCGGTACGATTTCCATGAAGGGAATGGCTGGACGCTCGGCCCGCTCCCAGTGGATTGGCATTGGGTCCAGACCTACTTGAATCCCTACCGCGAATGGATTGGCGCGCAGATCCGCGTGGACAGTTACGCCTACGCCGCCCCCGGCAATCCGGAACTCGCCGCCGACTTTGCGTGGCGCGACGTGCGGCTGAGTCACGTAAAAAATGGCCTCTACGGCTCGATGCTCTGCGCCGCCATGATCGCCGCCGCTTTCACTACCAACGACGTGCATGAAATCGTCGCCGCTGGTTTGGGCGAAATTCCCGCCACGTCCCGCTTGCACGCCGAAATGCGCGCCGTCATCGCGCTCTGCGAAAAACATGGAGACGACTTCGAGCCTGTCTTCGACGGCATTTGCGACCTGCTCGGCCACTACTCGACCACTCACACCAACAACAACGCGGGCGTCTGCGTTGCCGCACTCCTCCTCAGCGGCGGAGATTACCACCGCGGCATCACGACCGCCGTCATGGCCGGCTTCGACACCGACTGCAATGGGGCGACCGTTGGGTCGATTCTTGGCGCCATGAACGGTGCCCGCCGTCTGCCCGCTCACTGGACCGCCCGTCTGAACGACACCCTGCGCTCCGAAATTCCCGATTATCATCCCATCGCCATTTCGGAATGCGCGCGCCGGAGTTTCGAAATCGTTCAAAAAATTCAGAGCGACAGTTGACGCAAAAAATCCCCCGAACGATTCAAACATGTTGAATTCCACTCAAACATGTTGATAACGTCGCAGGGTGACGTCGTTTCTCCCCGCCCGGATTCGCACGCTGCGCCGCCGCCAGCAGCGCACGCTCAAGGATATCGCCGACCGGTGCGGGTTTACGGTTAGTTTGCTTTCCAAGATCGAGTCGGGAAAAACCACCCCGCCGATTGCGACGTTGTCCCGCATTGCGAGTGCACTTGGTGTGACGCTGGCGGACCTGATGACCGACGAAGATGGTCCGTCCACCGTGATGACGTCGGCGACCGAGGTGGCGAATCACCCGCCGACATTCACCGATAAAGGTTACGGTTTTCACCTCCTGGCAGCCGGGCGTTCCGCGAAAGCGATGCAGCCGTTTTTGTTTACGGCCGAACGCGGCAAGGTGACTCCGGGTCCGATGACCCACACCGGAGAGGAGTTTGTTTACGTGCTCGACGGACGCATGAACTACCGCGTGGGAGCGACGACACACACGCTCGGCCCCGGAGACAGCCTGTACTTCAGTTCGGTCGAGGAGCACGACCTCGAGCCGCTCACCGACTCGGTCAGTTTCCTCGCCGTTTTCACCGAAGCGACCGCTTAAAAATTTTTTCCATACCGCACTATGCCGCCATCCATCCAGCTTCTTCCCGCCACGAAATCCGACAACGCCACCTTTGATTGGGGGCGACTCACGTGGTTTGCCAGTGCGCCGCTCGGAAACTCAGACGCCATGACGATCGGCCGTTGTGTGCTGGCACCCGGCCACAGCAATCCCCGTCATTACCACCCGAACTGCAGTGAAGTCCTCGTCGTGATTCAGGGGCGCATCCGCCACACCGCCGCTGACGATACCGAGGTCGAAATGGGCGAAGGCGATACCGTCACCATCCCAGCGAATACCTGGCATTGCGCGACGAACATCGGTGACGGCGAGGCGGTGCTCTTTATCGCGTTCTCGTCACCCGACCGCCAGACGATCGGCGAATAATCATCACCTTCCGCAATGCCCACCGTCGTCAATCTTGGCTCGCTCAACGTCGATCACGTTTACCGGATCGATCACATCGTGCATCCGGGTGAGACAACGACGAGTTCCGCGCTCACCCGGGGACCCGGAGGCAAGGGGTTTAATCAAAGCATCGCTCTCGCTCGGGCGGGAGCCCGCGTGGCTCACGCGGGTTGCCTCGGCCAGGAAGCCAGCTGGCTGCGCGACCTACTGGAGACCGAAAACATCGACACGTCGCGGCTCGAGATGGTCGATGATTCTCCGGGCCACGCCATCATCCAGGTCGCGGCGTCCGGAGAGAACGCCATCCTGCTGCACGCCGGAGCCAACCACGCGTTTCCATCGTCCGCCCTGCCCGCGGTGCTCGCGGGATTTGGCCCCGGCGACTGGTTTCTCACGCAAAATGAAACGTCCGCGGTGCCCGAAGCGCTGGCCGCCGCCCATGCTGCCGGACTCACGGTCTGCCTGAACCCGGCCCCGATGGATCCTGGCGTTCTCAAGTATCCGCTCGATTTGGTCGACTGGCTCATCGTCAACGAACACGAAGGCGCGGACCTCACCGGTGCCGATACCCCCGACGCGATCCTCGCCGCACTGCGGACTCGCTATCCGCACTCCTACGTGGTGCTCACCCTCGGGGCCGACGGCGTTTGGTGCACGGATCCTGCCGGTGAAGTTACCAAGGTTTGCAGCCCCCGGGTCCAGGCCGTGGATACCACCGCTGCTGGCGATACGTTCATCGGTTTCCTGCTGGCATCGGTGATCGCAGGACGTCAACTCGCACCCGCACTCGAACTGGCCAGCCGGGCGGCCGCCCTCAGCGTGACGCGCCACGGCGCCGCCGATTCCATTCCCACCCTCGCCGAAATCGAAGCCCTCCAATCCCCATGAACAAAACGATTTACGCCATCGGAACGATGGACACCAAGGGCCACGAGCTGGCCTACCTCGCCGAACGCATCCACGCCGCCGGCTGCACGCCGACGCTTGTCGACGTGGGCACTCAAGCCGCCCCGCAAATCATCCCCGACGTGCCGCGCGAAACCGTCGCC
>JBGTDR010000159.1:0-35799 GCA_041748215.1 Chthoniobacterales bacterium | reverse complement strand
CTGTAGTCACGGTCAGATCGCTGGGGGCGACGGGAACGCTGGGGGCGGCTCATGGTGTTGATCGGACGGGATTGGCACCCGCCATGGCGTGGCCAGCAATCCATCCCGTGGTCCAGGCGGCCTGGAAATTAAATCCACCGGTGATCCCATCAATATCGAGGATCTCGCCGGCGAAGTGAAGACCCGGGCAAACACGGCTTTCCATCGTTTGAAAATTGACCTCGGGCAATGGAATGCCGCCGCAGGTGACAAATTCGTCCTTGTTCAAACTTTTGCCGCGAACGGCAATCGTGGTTCGCGTGAGAGTCTCCGCGAGGGCGAGTCGACCGGCGCGGGATAACGTGGTCCAGCGGGTGTCGTCGGCGATACCCGCGTTCCCGACGAGCTGTTCCCAGAGCCTCGCCGGCAAAGGCGCGATTGGGGAATTGGTGATTCGTTTACCAGGCTGAAGGTCCCTCTGGCGTTGCAGGTCTTCATTGACGGCGTCGGTAGTACGACCGGGCAGCCAGTTGATTTTTAATGAAAATCGATAATCGCGATCGTGCAGAATGCGCGCGCCCCAAGCTGAGAGGCGGAGAATGGCGGGGCCGCTAAGTCCCCAATGCGTGACAAGCACAGGCCCGGATTCCCGCAAACCGGTGCCGGGGATCGAGACCTCGACCGGATCGGCCGCGACACCGGGAAGATGTCGCAACCACGGCTCGTCGGCGTGAAAGGTGAAGAGCGAAGGAACGGGCGGAACAACCGTGTGTCCCAACAGTGTCGCAGCCTGAACGGTTCCAGCCGTGCGGCAACCGCCGGTGGCGAGCAGAACTCTATCACACGTCCACGGTTCACCGGTTGAAAGCCGAACGGTGAATCCATTTTCGTCCCGCTCGATCGCCTCGAGACTGGTGCGGGCGAAGCACTGAACACCCAGACGATCCGCTTCGCGCCGAAGGCAGTCGATGATGGTGGCGGAAGAATTTGAAGTGGGAAACATGCGGCCGTCGGATTCGGTTTTCAAGCGCACGCCGCAGGCCTCGAACCACGTGATGGTGTCCTGTGGTTGAAACCGATGGAACGGCCCGATGAGGGCGCGGCCGCCACGCGGATAGCGGCTCGCGAGGGCTCTCGGGTCAAAACATGCGTGGGTGACGTTGCAGCGCCCCCCGCCCGAGATCCGCACCTTCGAGAGAAAATGCGGAGATTTTTCGTAAATCCGAACGTCGGCTCCGGGCCGTGCCGTTGCCGCGGCGAGTGCGGCAAAAAATCCTGCGGCACCACCTCCAGCTATGAGGATGCGCGGAGCGGCGTTTATGCGCTCTGAAACGAAGCGATGGCGGCAGCCCGGTCCTCGAAAATCGGGTAGGCGGTCGCGAATCCGGCCAGGTCGAAAATCCGTTTCACATCGCCCTGGAGCGAACAGACGGCGAGGCGGCCGCCCTGCCGGGAGAGCTGCTTGCCGGCCATGAACAACTCGCGGAACCCGGCGCTGGCCGTGTATTCCAAATGTTCGAGGTCCACAACGAGGTCCTTCGTTTCGGGAGTGGCCAGGATCGTCTTGAACTGGCCGTTGAACTCCTGCCAATTGTCGGGTTCGATGCGGCCGCGGACTTCGAGGATGGTGACGGTGCCGTCCTTCGAGGTTTGGTATTCTGCCATGGGATGAGGGAAGTGGGATTGACCGGACGAGCGCAATTAGCGCGCGGAGAGTGATAACGAAAGAGCTGCGATAGCGGCAACGGAATTCTGGCCCGGGATCAAGCCGCGGCGGAGCGGGCCAGAATCGCCGTGGTGGAACGTCCAGGAACGAGCGGAAGAATTTCAACACGGGAGCCCGCGGCGCGAAGGGCGGCGGCCTCGTCCGGGTCGAGCGTCTCGAGGGTGTAATCGCCGCCCTTGGCATAAATGTCGGGACGCAGCTCCGAGATGACATCGGTGGCCCGCAGAGATTCAAACACGGTCACAAAATCCACGGAGCGCAGCGCACTGGCGACGAGGGCGCGATCATCCTGCGAATTGACCGGCCGCGATGGACCCTTGAGCGCTCGCACGGACGCGTCGGAATTGAGCGCGAGCACGAGGATGTCGCCGAGAGCGCGGGCGCGTTCGAGGTAGTCGACATGTCCAGCGTGAACGATGTCAAAACATCCGTTCGTCAACACGACCCGTTCGCCGCCCGCACGACGGGTCGCGAGGACGGTGGTGAGATCGGCGAGGGACAGAATCCGGTTGACCATTTCACGACGTTGGCGGCTGGCATCCAGGGCTGGCAAAGGAAAAATGGCTCGCCGCCTCGGAACGTAACGTGAAATATCCCGGAGAACGCCACACTCTCCATGCGCCCGATCACCAAAATTTTCCTCCTCCTCGTCGTCGCATTCATCGTTTACGTGCTCTGGCCGCGTACGCCGAACCTCGCGGGATTCGACCCGGCAAAAATCGCTCCCATCGAGGTCGAGAGCTGGGACAGCGCGCTCAAAGCGAAGGGCGTGGATTTCATCGTGCAACGGTATCAGATTTACGCCAACGAATGGGGCCTGTCCCCCGTCGCCGCACTCCGCATCGCGATGAAGGAAAACGATGGCATCGGCACACTCCGACGACTGGCCGATTCGAGCGATCGGGAGATACGGTCGCTCCCCGCGTTTCAGGAAAAATACGTCATCCTCAAGCGGCAGACTGGCCGCGACTTCGATTCCGACACCCTGGCGCGTGACGAAGTGGCGTGGCGCAGTCACGAAATCGACGCGGCCAACTACGACGTGATCGCACGGCCAATGGCTGAAATCCTCGCCGGATTGTATGGTGGCACCGGGGACCGATACATCGAGATTGCCTACAATATCGTGAGTGCCCGGGCTCTGCTCGACGGAGCCACGCTGCCGGAGGGATTTTCTGATCCGATCTCGGCAGCGGAAGAGATCACCGAACAATCGTACGTCGAGCTCAAGGAAGCCCTTGCGGAATCGGCCACCGAACCGGCACCGTAACCCGATCGTGGGTGTTTCCTACCCACCGGAGTCCGATGCCCCGGCCGACCATCATCACGGCCACAGCCATGATGGTGACTGGCGGCTTCTGGCAGCGCTGGCAGGAGGCTGCCTGGTTTTTGGGCTGGCGGGATATCTCTGCGAAATCTTCGCCGCCCCCACGGCAGTCACGCTGATTTTTTTCGGTCTGGCGTATCTGTGTGGCGGATACGATGCGGCGGTCGATTCGTTCGAGACGATTCGGCACGTCAAACTCGACGTGCATTTCCTGATGCTCGCGGTGGCGGTGGGTGCGGCGTCGATCGGAGCCTGGCACGAGGGTGCGCTGCTTCTGTTTTTGTTTTCGGCATCGGGCGCGATGGAGGCGTTTGCGATGCACCGGACCCGGCGCGAGATCGATTCATTGCTCCGGGGCGCTCCAAAATCCGCCCGCGTCATTGAAGGTGGCGTCGAGCGCATTGTGGCCGTGGAAGATCTTGTGGCGGGCCAGACCGTGCTCGTGACTGACGGCGAGCTCATTCCCGCCGATCTCGAAGTCATCAAGGGTGCGAGCGCCTGCGACGAATCCAACCTCACCGGTGAGGCGTTACCGGTTTCAAAACATGTCGGCGATCGGGCGTTGGCGGGCACCCTCAATGTCGCCGGCGTTTTCGAAGGCCGTGTCCTGCGGCCCGCCAGCGAGAGTTCGCTCCAGCGGATCATTCGCATGATCGCCGAAGCGCAGGGCATGAAGGCTCCGGCGCAACGATTTTCGGACCGATTCGGACCGGGATACACCGGCATCGTGCTTGCGTTGTGCGGAAGTATGTTTCTGGTCTGGTGGCTTGTGCTTGGCCTGCCGGCGTTTCGGGAGGGGGATCAACCCAGCGCGTTTTATCGCTCGATGACTCTGCTGGTCGTGATGTCACCGTGCGCGCTGGTGCTATCCGTTCCCTCGGCCGTGCTCTCGGCCATCGCCACTGGTGCACGTCGCGGCGTGCTTTTTCGGGGCGGAGTTGCGGTGGAAACGCTCGCGGACGTGAACGTGGTGGCGCTCGACAAAACCGGGACGCTGACCACTGGCGATTTGCGGCTGACGGAGGCGGTCTGCCTTCGCGGAGACGAGGGACGGTTTCGCCAATTGGCCGTCAGCCTGGCGCGGTTGTCTGAACATCCACTTTCGCGGGCCATTCGCCGACTGGGTGCGCAATGGCAGATTGAAGCTCTGGCCGGATCCGCGGTGGTAAGCCGGGCCGGGCGAGGCATCGAAGCCGTGGTGGAATCGCAGCCAGCCGTTCTCGGAAGTCGCAAACTCGTGGAATCGAATTTTGGCGCAGTGGATTTTGTGTCCCCGCAGGCGGGAGCGGCCGAGGTATGGGTGGCTGATTCCGCAACGTGTGGCGTTTTGTTTTTCACCGATGAACTTCGCGATTCGGCACCGGCCTTGCTGGCGGAACTTGCCCGCCAGGGGGTGCGCATCGTGGTGCTCACGGGAGATCAGCAGGCCGCCGCCGATACCCTCGGCCGCAAGGCGGGAGTTGGAGATGTCCGCGCCGGGTTGCTGCCCGAGCAAAAACTCGCTGCGATTGAAGAATTGAAAGCTGGTGGGACCAACAAGGTCGCGATGATTGGCGACGGCGTGAACGACGCACCGTGTCTGGCCGCCGCCGACGTGGGTGTTGCCATGGGAGCGCGTGGCTCGGACGCTGCGCTCGAACAGGCTGACGTGGTCTTGATGAACGACCGCCTCGAAAGTTTTTTGCTGGCCCGGACGATCAGCCGGAAAGCGCGGGCAATCATTCACCAGAATATTGCCATCTCGCTCGGAACCGTCGTCCTCATGGCATTCGGTGCCTTCCTTTACCCGATCCCGCTTGGCATCGGAGTGGTTGCCCATGAGGGCAGCACGGTCATCGTCGTGCTGAATGCTCTGCGTTTGCTGGCGATCCGCCGTTAGTTACATCACGTCGCGAGAGCGCGAGCAACGGCTGCCCATTCATCGTCGAGCGGGGAGGTCGATATCGGCTGGCCCGCGCGGGCATACCAATAGCCCGCATTGGTGAGGTCGCCCTCCCGGCGGTGCAAATACGCGTGAACCCAGTCGCCGTCGCGGCCCGCGTCGGCCTGCGCCAACTCGTGAGCCCGCTCCCAATTTCCCCGGCGTTCGTGCCAGAGAGCTTCTAAAGCCGGTGGCAGTCCGGTGGGCGGCTGATCGGCAGCGAGTGAATTAGTAAACTCTTCGAACGACATCTCCGGGACCTGATTGCCTCAGGCGATGCGCGGCGTGCGGTTGATCAGGCTGACGACCTCGTCGCGTTGCTGAATCGACTCGCAGCCGATGGTGACGGCGTCGACGCAGTCGAGATTGAGGACGTAACGCATGCATTCGTCCATTTTGTCGACGAGCTGCCCCGCGCCAAAGACCTTCATTCCGATCACGCCCTTGCCCGCAGCTTTCATGTCCCGAAGAATCGCGATCACTGTCTCGGGATCTGCATCCATCACGTTGCCGTGCGGATTGATGCGAGCCAGATCGATTTCCACCCACGGCTCTTCGGCGGCTGCTTTGAGTGCGGCCAGCGAGTGACACGAGACGCCTTTCGACCGAATCACGCCGCGTTCCTGGAATTCATCGACGACATCCATCACGGGTTTGAGATTCGTGCGCCAGTTCGGATCTTCGAGGCAGTGGAGAAGGAAAATGTCGATCGTGTCGGTGCCCAGCTCCTGGCAGAAACGTTCGATATCTTTGCGCATCTCCCGGGGCGTTCGGGCCGTGCTTTTGGTAAGAATCGTCACGTCCTTGCGTGGCACGCCATTCTTGAGCGCGGCGGCCAGGTGCGGATGCGATCCGTACATATCCGCGGAGTCCCATGAGGTGACGCCATTTTCGAACGCGGATTCGAGAAAATTGGCGAGACCGCCCACGCCGAGTTTTCTCGTCTGGTTGGATCGGTGATTCCATCCGCTCGACCCCGTGCCAAGAAAGAGCCGGGTGGCCGGGATGCGTTTCGGACCGAGATAAACGCGCTCGGCGGCATCGAAGGTGGAATCAGATTCCGCTCCGGAAATCCCGCGGAAGAGACCCGCGTAACCGATGACTCCGGCGGTGGTTTTGAGGAAGGTGCGGCGTCTCATTGCGCGAGCAACGTGGGACGGGATTGCCATTTTGGCAAGCGGGGGATTCGCTGCCCACCAAGGAGCCGTTGCGCACTAGTGACCCTGACCAACGAGTGAACGCAGATCACCGGTGATCTGGCCGTCGTAGAGAGCTTTGCCAATGATCGCACCGTAAAGACCTGGCATTTTGGCAAGGGCGCGGATGTCGTCGGCAGATGAAACGCCGCCGCTGGCGATGAGATTGCAATCCAACAACGCGAGCATGCGGTCGAGCTCATCGAAGTTTGGGCCGGTCAGCATGCCGTCGGTGGCAATGTCGGTATAAATGATGGTACCCACTCCAGCGGACTGCGCAGCCAGTGCGAGTTCGGTGGCCGGTTGGTGAGTGGTTTCCGTCCATCCCTTGACCGCCACCAGTCCATCGCGAGCGTCGATTCCGACGGCGATACGATCGCCGCCAAATGTCTCGCACATCTCGCTGATGAATTCCGGAGACTGGCTGGCACGGGTGCCGAGCACGACCCGCGCAATGCCGGCATCGAATGCGGCCCGGACCGCCGCCTCACTGCGCATTCCCCCGCCAAGCTCGCAGGGAATCGTCACAGCTTCACAGATCGCACGAACGGCATCGAGGTTGGAGGATTCTCCGGAAAATGCCGCGTCGAGATCGACGATGTGAATCCAGTCGCCGCCCGCGTCCTGCCATTTTCGGGCGAAAGCCGCGGGGTCATTGGAATACACGGTCTTCTCGGACGCTTCGCCGCGGCGTAAGCGCACGACTTCGCCGGACATCAGATCAATGGCTGGGAGCAGGAGCATTGGCGGGCAGGGAGGTGAGAAAATTACGCAGGATGGCAAGGCCGGTGCGCTGGCTTTTTTCCGGGTGAAATTGCGTCGCGCTCAACGCGCCGCGGCTCACACTGGCCGCGAACGGTCCGCCGTAATCGCAGGTTGCCGAGACGATCGACGTGTCCGCCGGATCCGGAAAATACGAGTGGACAAAATAGACCTCGGTCGGGACTGGCACGTCGCGGTAGAGCACGTCATCCGGCTGATTGAGCGTGAGTGTGTTCCACCCCATGTGCGGGACTTTCAGCGCGCCGTGAGGAAATCGTCGGACAATGCCGTCAAAAATTCCCAACCCCTCCACTCCGGGAGATTCTTCGCTCGATTCGAAGAGCAGCTGATAACCGACGCAAATCCCGAGAAACGGACGGTCGGCGGCGATCCATCCCTTGATCGAATCCCAGAGCCCGCTGGCACGGAGATTTTGCGCGCAATCGTG
Source organism: Chthoniobacterales bacterium (assembly GCA_041748215.1). Taxonomy (GTDB): domain Bacteria; phylum Verrucomicrobiota; class Verrucomicrobiia; order Chthoniobacterales; family JAATET01; genus JBGTDR01. Next base: position 28,440 of record JBGTDR010000159.1, on the reverse strand, counting down.
GAAACTCCCCTGCCCCGGAACAACAAGACCGTCACACGCGTCGAGCTGACTGGTCGACGTCACGAGCGAAACCTGCGCTCCGCACACCTCGAACGCTTTGCAAACGCTGCGGAGGTTGCCGCTGCCATAATCGACCACGCCGATGGCGGGAGCAGATTTGGATGAGTTCATTAAAGTTCGTTGATTGCGCGGGAAATGTTGATCCAAGCTGATCTCTGATCGGGAGGCTCAAAGCGTCCCCTTTGTGCTCGGCACCCCCTGCACGCGGGAATCGATCTGCGTTGCAGCGTCGAGTGCGCGGGCGAGCGCCTTGAAGATCGCTTCCGCGAGATGGTGCGCGTCGCGACCGTAAAGCAATTCGACGTGCAGATTCATGCCGGCATTCATTGTCAGACCGCGGAGAAATTCCTCCACGAGCTGAAATGAAAATCCGTTGATTGCTTCGACGCCGCCCGGCGCGCGGTATTCGAGAAAAGGGCGACCGCTCAGGTCAACCACGCACCTCGCGAGCGTCTCGTCCATCGGCACGTACGCCAGCCCGTAACGCCGGATTCCCGCCTTGTCGCCAAGCGCGCGAGAAAGCGCCTGCCCAAGGCAAATGCCCACGTCTTCAACCGTGTGGTGCAGATCCACGTCGAGGTCACCGGTCGCAGCCAGCTCGAGATCAAACAATCCGTGCTTCGCAAACAAAGTCAGCATGTGATCGAAAAACGGAATACCTGACCCGACTGCAGCCACACCCGACCCGTCGAGACTCAAGGTCAAACGGATTTGCGTTTCTGCGGTATTGCGTTCGATGGATGCGACTCGTGACATGGACGGGAGAAAATACCACCACGCCGGGGGGCTTGTCTCCAGCGGAGTTTCGCGCCCGGTCCGCCTGGGATGCGGCAACAAACCAGCGGCCGAATCGGAAATTACGGCCGGCTCGGCGACGCGGCTGGTGTGGGTGTCGCGGCGGCTCCGGCGGCCGATTTGATCGCCTCGGCCTGGTGCTGGGAGGCGGTTTCGATTGCTTTGGCGCGGTCGGCGATGCGTTTTTTGAGCCGGGGCAAACCTTCGTATGCGGGCCAGGTCGTTTCGAGTGCAGCGAGCGTTGTCTGCGCCGTGGCGATCTCGTTGTCGGCCAGCAGCCGGTTGGCTTCCCGGACAAGTTGGGCTCCGCGCTCAAGCGGCGGCAGATCGATCTTGGCGAGTTCCTGTCGCACCTGAATGAGAGATTTTTGCATTTCGGCAAGACCCTTCTGATCAAAGCGCGCGAGCGGGTAAAACTTCTGACCCTGCTTGCGGGCGGCTTCGGCCTGGGCTTTCACCTTGGCTTCCTGACCTTCCATGGCGGCGCGGACTCGTTCACGTTCCTGCGGCGGAGCGCGGTCGATCGTCTGCTGGCGTTGCTGGATGATGCCGGGAGCATTCTGGAGCTGAAATCCGATCTGCTTGCCGAGTTCGTCGGCGGCCTCGCGGGCAAGCGGAACGCTGCCGACGAAAGCGAGCGAGCCGGGAAAACTGCGCTGGAGTGTGTCAAAGCCATTCAGGACCGTGACCCAGTCCCCCGCAGATCCGGCGCGTTCGATCTGGGAAGCGAGAGTGCCCGCATCGATCTGGTATTTCTCGGCCTGGTGCTCGCTGGCACTCAGCCAGTTGCCTTCCAGTTTCACCTCACCCCCGGCGATGCGTTCTTTCTGCTCCTCGAGCGTAGTGATCATGCCGCGCACATCCTCAACGCGGGGCGATTGCGGGAACTTCGCAACAAAGGGACGAAGCTGCGTGTTCAGAATTTCGTCGAAGGGTTCCGCTCCCAGTGCAGTTGCCGGGGCCACCACGTCCTTGATCTTCTGGTAAGCCACCTCGTCGGCGGAAAGTTGCTCGACCGTGAGAACCTCCGCCCGGGGGATCGTGCGCCGCTCGACGATCGTGGCCGAAAAATTCACCTCGATCACGATTTCCTCCGGCGTGTCAGAAAGGATTTTTCCTTCCACCACTTCCCCGGATTTCAATTTGACAGAATCACCCCACGCCAGACAGGCGGGCAAAACAACGAAGAAAAGTACGGCGGGGAAAAATCTCACGCGGGGGAAACTAGGGAAGCATCGCGTGATGTAAACTCACGATTTTGCCCGGTTAGCTGGCGGATGGCGATGACCACCGCCGAATCACGGTGTCATTGTCCGCCGGTGAATGCCTGCACTGCCGCGGCACCTCCGAAACCAATGCCGATGATGCCGAAGGTCTCGTAGAGCGTGATCGGACCGGTGCTTTCGAGCATCCAGCCATCGTCGAGTCGGCGTTGCGTGAAGACAATCGGGCCGAGGTGTTTGCTGATCGCCTCCGTCTCGGGCAGCTTGGAAATGTCAACCGTGTTGGCAATGTTTGGCATCATGGCGGCGCTGAAAATGATGACCGGCCGCATCTGGTTGTAGAGGCGCTCGAAGATGGTGCGCACGTCAATGTAAGCGAACGATTGGCCGGGCTCACCCCACGCCGCGAGCGCGGGCTCGAACGCGGGAGATTTTTCCAACGGCTCGATGCCAGTGGTCGCCCCGAGCGCCTTTTCCAAAGTGGGCGTGGCCAGCGACAGAAAAATCGCCTCATCGCCGATCGCAAGGGCGGGGTCGATGAGTTGAATCCGCAATTCGGGAAATCCAATCACGCGGGCACCGTTGATTTCGGAGGCGGTGGTTTGCGGTGCCACGGTCGGCAGGATGGCGTCGACGAGTTTTTCAACGCGGGCGCGGTCCTTGATTTTCAGCATGGCAATCACGCCGGGGATCATGGCACTCGATGGCCAGTCAATGATCAGGGCGGACTCCTGACCGACGATGTCGGGGAGTTCCGCGAGCGTGATATTATTTTGCGCGAGGAACGTGTTGATCTCCGGTGGGAGCGTGGCGGCATATTCTTCCGAGGCGAGGAGCGAGACATCCTGAAGGGATTCGAAATAAACAACGGTTTCCGGCGACGTCAGACGCATGAAAGAATGATCCAGCGTGCCGGGATCAGGAGGATCATCATACCGAACAAAGACGGTTTCCCGCTGGTTGGCACCGTCGAGCAGGAGTGAGCCAGTGATGGACTGGACCTTGCGCAATTGGGCGAGCTGGGCCTCGCTGACCTGCGCTCCAGCTTCGTCTCCGACCTGGGTCAGCAGATCGACAAACGATTGCGGCTGCACGAACCATTGGAAGTCCGGATTCTCCGCGACGCGGGCGACTGACTCCTTGTAGAGCGCACTGTCGAGCAGTGAGCCATCCTTGGTGCGTCCGGCGGCGCGATCCAGCGCGGCCTCGAGCGTGCTGCGTTCGTTGGTGATCAGCGCCCAATTCCCGTGTGCGGCGCTGTAGATCGACCCGGAATCGTCGCCGAATGCCGTGACCGCGTCGCCCTGAAAATCGCTCACCGTTTTCTGACCATCGGGGTCGAGCTTCGCGAGTTCGGCGTGAAAGCGATCCATCGCGGCCGCCAGATCTTCACGGGTGCCGAAAAATTGAAATCCCAGCAGGACAGTCGCCGCCTCCCGGGTGGCAACGGGAACCGCGAGAAAAAAGCGACCCGGCTTGAGTCGTTGCAGCAACTCGGTGGCCTCCCTCGCTCCACCATTTTGAAACACCTGAAGCGGTTTCTCGAGAAACGCCGCAACCTGGGGATCGGCCCCGATCTGGGCCAGGGACGTTTTCGGCCACCGGTTTGACGTCCGCAAAACATCCGGAAGGGACATGAATGCAACGGTATCCGCCGGGACGAGCGCCGCACCGTCAGAGCGGCCCTCTTGTTTGAGAAACAAAAATACACCGCCTCCGATGAGGACGACGAGGAGAGCAAGGACGAGAGGGGCCTTTTTCATGGGTCCGCGAACTGTCCGGCCCGTGCCTGGGGATGTCCAGAAACAAAGCGTTTGTGGGCGGAAGCGGCCTGCTCTAGGCTGGCCTCCTATGGAAAACAACGAGTCAAAAAATTATCTCTCCACCGCCTGCGAAAGCGTGAATTCCGAAAATCTGCGCCTCGTTTCGGACATCTGTTTGTATCTCGGATTCATCTCGATCCTTGCTTCCGTGGCCACCTGGTTCACCGCGTCTCGCGAAAATCGCGCCTACGGGGAACGCTTCGGCATTTTCATCGGCCTTTGGGTCCCGAGTTTTTTCATCCTTTCAAATCGGCTATCCCGTAAAGCGGACGAACTCGAGGACGCTGAGTTGGAATAAGTGCCGCGCTGACCGACAACGCATCAGGCCGGCGTGGAAGCCGGGGCCTTTCCGGCCCGGCTGACGCGCCGATGAGCCCACTGGCCGAGCGGTTGCTCGATCCATCGCCACGAGATTGCGGCGATGCCGATGCAAACCGGGATCAGAATCGCGCTGCGCTCCCATCCGTGCCCTGGGAGCGTGAGTCCGATCCGATCAAGCCACGGCGTGAGTACGACGTGAACCAGGGAGTGGAACACAAAAAGCCCGTAGCTGATCTTTCCGAGGTAAACCAAAACCCGATTTTCGAAGATTCGTCCGACCACCCCGCCCCATCCCTGGATTGTCCGCAGCAGGATCCAGCCAAGAAACACGTTTTCAAACGTGTCCATCATGCCAAACCACGGTGTGATCTCGGTTGCGTAGCGCATAAATCGCGCGATCACGTAACAGCCAATCGCCGCCAACCCGACGGCGAGACCCGTCCATCCGGTGGCCAAAGGAATTGGGCGGTCGGATGTTTTCCAGCAAGCGATGAGCGCCCCGAGCGCAAAACTATCCATCACCGCTGGAAGCATGAGCCAGCGCACAAAGGGTGACGCGTCCACCGAGAAGGCCCAGAAGCGGAACGCAAATGCACTGGCCATGATCCCGAGCAGCGCCCATGGGAGATAGCGGCGGGGGACGAGCAGGATCACCAGCGGCCAGACAACGTAAAATTGTTCCTGCAGAGACAGCGACCAAAGGTGGGATACCGCACCCGGCCACTCGTTGTGGATCAGGGTGTAGAAGTTAGTCAAAAATGCGAGGTGCCAGCCGAGGCCGTCCCAAAAATAATCCAACCCCATCACGCAGCCGATCGCGATCATGAGGTAAAGCGCAGGCGCGAGACGCAGAAACCGCCGGATGTGATACGCTCCGATGCCCCGCCAATAACCTCCGTTCCCCTCGGCGCGCGCCATCATTTTCCACAATGAGAGCGTGATCAAATAGCCGCTCAGCAGGAAAAACGTGCGCACGCCAATCGGTCCCCAATCAATCCACACGGGCAGATGCACCTCGAAGTGGTGGATCAACACGGACAAAATCGCGATGCCGCGCAGGCCGTCGAGTTGCGGCAGATACGCGGATTTCCCGGGAGGCCGAACGGTGGGCGAAAAGGCCGTTGATTGGGAAATGGGCATCGGATCGTTAACGTTGAACGCACCGTTTTATTCACCGTGCACGGTGCAAGCAACTTTCCGACAAAGCAGAAATTGATGCTGGCCCGCGTGGAAACGATTCGGCAATGATTCCGCCCCAGATGTTACCCGAGGTCGCCCAACTGCTCACTCTCCAGGAACGCGATCAACGCCTGCGCACTTACCGGCAGGAGCTGGATACCATTCCGAAGGAAAAAAAACTCAAAGAAAAACAGATTGCCGATTCCGCCGCGCGACTCGAGGCATCCAAGAGTCGGATGAAAGCGATCGAAGTGGAACGCAAGACGCTGGAACTCGAGGCCCAGGCCAAACGCGACACCATCAATCGCTACAAAACCCAGCAATTTCAGACGCGGAAGAACGAGGAATTTGCCGCCCTCGGTCACGAAATTGCCAACGCGGAAAAAGCCATTTCATCCATCGAAGATCGGGAACTCGATTTGATGGAAGAGGCCGAAGCACTCAAGCCGGTCGTCGCGGAAGCCGATCGTGCTCACAGCGAGGAACGCCGGCTGCTCGAATCGCAGATTGCTGACCTCACGGGAAAAACCGCCACGATCGAGAGCCGGGTGGCCGAACTTGCCGCCAGTCGCGAGGCCCTCGGTGAAGGCCTCGATCCCGACCTGGTTGACCAGTACGAACGTCTCTTCAAGAGCAAGGGGGGAAGCGCCCTGGTCGAGCTCGAACACGAAGTCTGCACCGGCTGCCACATGAAGGTCACTACGCAAACCTCCCTGGCAGTCAAAGGCGACAAGCAACTCGTGCATTGTCCCAACTGCGGCCGCATTCTTTACGAGCCGCAATAACGCGGAGTTCGCCCGATCATTGACGGAGCTCGATGAGGAGGGTTCCGCCGGCTTCGTCCGGATCCCGGAAGACCATTCGGTCCGCGCCAAAACTTTCAACCCGGTAGCGGTCCACGGTCCCGCCTTCGAACAGCTCGTAATAAAGATCGCCGACGAGCCGCCACTGACCGTTCAGGACCTCGGCCTCCCCGTCTTCGTCAAAGATTTTTGTTTCCACCGTGCCGTCGGGCCGCCGCTCCGTCGTCCAGTCATTGCCCTCGTTCGTTCCGCGCCAAAGTCCGATCAGACGTTCATCAATGACGCCTTTCGCAAGGATCTCGGCCTCGCTGATCTCCGATTCCCCACCCGGTTCATCCAAAGTCTCCGAAATGTCCGGAAGTCGCGAAGCGGCAAAACCGGCTGCCATCGGGATGGCTATCAGGGCGAAATAAAAGATCAGGATAAACGTGATCACAACGCTCGTGATGCCGCCGCCGGGCGTGCTGAGTGTGATCAATCCCAAAAGATACGCCAGCGGATGCCGGCGCACTTCCACCTCGGGTTCACCGCGCTCGAGCGCCAGCAAATCCGCCACCCGTCGCGAAAGCGTCGGGTAGCTCGACAGCAGCTCGTGCCACGACACAAAAAATCCGCGTTCGCGCTGATACTGCGCAGCAAACATTTCGGCATCGAATTTTCGACCTGCTTCGCGCCCGCCCACGAGCATCATCATTGCGTGGATCGCGCCGCGGGAATCGTTGGCGGCAAACATGCCAAACCGGTCGCACGTCGATTCGCGGCTCCGGCGGTACGCGTTGCCGATCAGCGGCAGAAACAGGCCAGGCAAAAGCACGATTTGTTTCAGCAGATGACTTTGCCGAATGTGCCCGATCTCGTGGCCGAGGATAAATCGCATCTCGCATGAATCCGGTCCGCATGCCTCCAGCATGTCGGAATACACCGCAACGAAATCACGCGCGCAGAAACGCGTCGCAAAAGCGTTCAGCAATCCCCCGGACTCGAGCACGTACAAACGCGGAACGGTCGTCTGCCCAAGCCGTTCGCACGTTTCCACAAAGACACGATGCAGGGCGGGCATCTGGAATTCGGTGACCTCGACCGCCTCGGATCGCAATCGCGCGATGAACAGTCCATTGGCCAGCCAGCCAAACAGCGCCGCGAACGGCAGCCAGAAAATCAGCACGCACGAGAGCGCGATCCACAGCAGAATCGAACCCACCAGAACGATGACGAAATACGTCGCTTCCCTCGGATGAGGCAGCGTCTCGACGGTGAGCGATTTTCCAGCCATGCCGCCGAGATTACACAGCACACCGTGGCGCTGCCAAATCCCGCTTCGTTACGAATGACCGTCAGGCCGCAGCCGCCGGCTGGACCGGAATGGCGGCGTCGTGCTTCAGGCGGTAAAATTCGAAGCTGTCCACGATGGCGAGCCAGCTGGCTTCGATGATGTTATCGGAAACGCCGACCGTGCCCCACGACACGCCGGCTGCTTCGGACTCGATCAGGACCCGCGTGCGGGCGGCCGTTCCCTTGGTCCCATCGACGATGCGAACTTTATAGTCCGTCAGCTTGATCTCATCGATCCAGCTGTAGAACGGGCGGAGGGCTTTGCGCAGAGCGGCGTCGAGAGCGTTCACCGGTCCATCACCTTCGGCGACCGTGTATTCGGGCCGGTCATTGACGAGGATCTTGACGGTGGCTTCGCACGTCTGCACCGAACCGGCGACGGACCGGCGGAAGGTGCTGTGGTATTCCTTGAGTTCAAAAAGCGGCTGCCAGAGACCAAGCGCCCGGCGCACAATCAAATCGAACGACGCATCGGCCGCCTCGAATTCATATCCTTCGTTCTCGAGGCGTTTGATCTCGGCGAGCGTGCGAGCCACCTCGGGCGCGCCTTTTTCCAGGCGGAAGCCAAGCTCCCGTGCTTTCACCAGAACGTTGCTCTGCCCGGAAAGATCGGAGATCACGATCGTCTGGCGATTGCCAACGAGGGACGGATCGACGTGTTCGTAACTGCGCGCAAGTTTTTGCACGGCGTGAACGTGCAGTCCGCCCTTGTGCGTGAAAGCGGCCGACCCGACGTAAGGCGCGCGGATGTCGTGCGGCACGTTCGCCATTTCATCCACGAAGGCGGAAAGCTCACGCAGGCGGGCAAGATCAGCCACCACGGGCAGGCCCATCTTCAATTGCAGGTTGGGGATCACGGTCGTGAGGTTGCAATTTCCGACGCGCTCGCCATAGCCGTTGATCGTCCCCTGGACCTGCGTCGCGCCAACCCGGATCGCGGCAAGTGCATTGGCGACGCCAACGCCGCCGTCGTTGTGAGTGTGAATTCCCACGGGAACGCCGAGGTGCGCGATGACGGCCGCGGTGACGTCACCCACGGTTTCCGGCAGAGCTCCCCCGTTCGTCTCACAAAGAACGACCAGATCGGCGCCGGCCTCATGAGCAGCGCGCACCGTCGCCAGCGAATATTCCGGGTCCTCACGGTAGCTGTCGAAAAAATGTTCGGCGTCGTAAAAAACCTCGCGGCCATTTTTTTTGAGGTATCGCACCGTGTCCGCGATCATCGTGAGATTTTCTTCCCGGGTGATCCCGAGCACTTCAGTGACGTGCAGCGGCCAGGTCTTGCCAACGATGGTGACGACTGGAGTGCGGGCGTCCAGCAGCAGGCGCACCTGGCTATCGTCTTCGACGGCGACGTTTGCGCGGCGAGTACTTCCAAACGCGGCGATCTTCGCGTGGCGCCACGAACGTTTGGCTGCTTCTTCGAAAAATGCAACGTCACGGGGATTGGATCCGGGCCAGCCGCCCTCGATGTAATCGATCCCAAATGCGTCGAGTTTCTCGGCGACACGAATCTTGTCTTGCACCGAGAACGAGATTCCGGTGCCCTGCGTGCCGTCACGCAGAGTCGTGTCGTAGAGGCTGACTGGACTTTTCATGGGAGGGAGAGTTTAGCGGCGACAGTCCCGGCCCGCAAGCCCCCCTCACCCGCCGCTTGCCTCCGGAGACGATTCGGGCGATTCAGTCGCGCGAATGTCGATCCCATCGTCTCTGCGTGCCGCCGCTTCGCTCGTGGCACTCACCACGGCCCTCGCGCAGACCACATCAACAGTCAGCGCTCAGACGACCAACCCGTATCCTGACCCGATCGCGCAGAGCGATTTCGTGGTCGAGGTCAGTGATTTCGCGAGCATTCCGGGCTGGGGCGGACCGCCGCGCCTGCACCATCTCACGGCCACCCCGGACGGGCGGATTCTGGTCGTCGATCAACTCGGTCCGGCGTGGATGCTCACCGCAGATGGTTCGCGGGTGAGTCCGTATCTCGACCTCAGCCGGGTCCCGGGCATCGCGCTGGTGCGATCAGCGGAGCAGGGATTTCAATCGCTCGCGTTCCACCCGGAATTTGTCCAGCCAGGCGCGCCGGGATTTGGAAAATTTTACACCGCGCACACTTCGGCCGACACCGGCCCTCCGGCGGATTTTGTTCCCGGCCAGGGATCGGACGCCTGTGATTATGTCGTGCTGGAATGGACGGCCGCCGACCCCGTCAACGCCACGACATTTTCACCGGCCCGGCGCGAAGCTCCGTTTCGCGAAGTCCTCCGCATCGAAGCTCCGTTCGGAAACCACAGCATCGGCCTCGTGGCCTTTAATCCCAACGCAACCTCCGGCTCGGCCGATTTCGGAAAACTTTACATCGCCATCGGTGACGGTGGCGCGGGCGGCGATCCATTCCATCTTGCAGCCAATCCGGCAAATCCGTTCGGCTCCATCCTGCGCATCGATCCCCTCGCGACCGATGGCAAAAATGGTCGTTACGGCATCCCCGCAGACAACCCGTTCGCGGGCGGGAAATCGCGCCCCGACGGCGCGCTTCCGGAAATTTACGCGTATGGATTGCGCAACCCGCAACGGTTCAGTTGGGACCGCGGTGGCGAGCATCGGATGTTCATCAGCGACATCGGGCAAAACTTTGTCGAAGAAATCAACGTCGGCTCACCCGGAGCCAACTACGGATGGAACTCGCGGGAGGGCAGCTTCCGATACGAAGGAGGGCAGGTCGGACCGAATGTGCGTGGCGACGCAGCCGCCAGCGGGCTCACCTATCCGACCGCGGAATATGGCCACCAGCATGGCCTCGCGGTCACCGCGGGATTTGTCGAGCGCTCAGGCCGCATCCCTGAGCTCGCCGGAAAATTCATCTTCGGTGATCTCGCGCGCGGTCACATTTATTTCATCGATGCGGACAAGCCGCCGGACGGCGGTCAGGACGGTGTCACGCAGATCCGTTTGCGCCACCGCGGCCGCGAGCGGTCGTTTTTGGACATCATTCGCACGGTGAATCGCGGAGCAGGCCGCGCCGATCTCCGTTTCGGCACCAACCCACAAGGCCGCATCTTTCTTTACAACAAACAGGACGGCGTCATCCGACTGCTTGGCGGTCCCGGCGCGCCCTGACCCCTTGCGTTTCCTCCGAACGCACGCGATGGCTGCTTCATGATTCTCCCCGTTCGATTCGTGGCAGCGCTCGCACTGGCGCTCACCGCGCCGCTTCCCGCGCAGACGAACAATCCGTTCCCCGACCCCATCGCGCGAAGTACGTTTGTCGTGGACGTCGTCGATTTTGCCACGATACCCACCAACGTCGCCGGAACGCCGCGAATCAGCGTCCTTACCGTCGCGCCGGACGGCCGCATTTTTGCCAACGATCAGAAAGGCCCGCTTTACCTCATCAGCGCGGACGGATCGGCGGTGACGTTGTATCTCGACCTCCGCAGCGTGCAGGGGGTTGCGCTTCAGGCCAACTCCGAACAGGGATTCCAGAGTTTTGCGTTTCATCCGCAATTCCTCACCGTCGGCACGCCCGGCTTCGGCAAATTTTACACCGCCCACACGAGTTCCAATCTGGTTCCCGCGCCTGATTACGCTGCGGGCCAGGGGGGCGACGCGGGTGATCATGTTGTGCTGGAATGGACCACGTCCGATCCAGCGGCCTCGACGTTCGTTGCGGCCGACCCCGCCGCCCCGTTCCGCGAAGTCCTGCGAATTTCCGGGCCGTTCGGCAATCACACGATGGGCCTGATCGCATTTAATTCCACCGCCCTCCCGGGAAGCCCCGAATACGGAAAACTCTACGTGGCCATGGGCGACGGTGGCAGCGGCGGCGATCCGTTCGACCTCGCAGGCAATCCTGCCAATCCGTACGGGGCCATCCTGCGCATTGACCCGCTCGGCACCAACGGCTCGCGTGGCCGCTACGGAATTCCGGCTGACAATCCTTTCGTCGGTGGCAACTCCGGCGCGCTCGGCGAGGTGTTCGCTTATGGCCTGCGCAATCCGCAGCGTTTCTCGTGGGATTCCAGCAATAGCCGCATGTTCATCGCCGACATCGGCCAGGGTGCCATCGAAGAAGTGAACGTCGGTCTGCCCGGCGCAAATTACGGTTGGAACGACCGCGAAGGCAGCTTCGAGTTTCTCGGCGGCGGAGTCGGCACGAACCTTCGATCCGACACCGCCACAACCGGATTCACTTACCCCATCGCGGAATACGACCACAGCGAAGGCAACGCGGTGGCCGTCGGTCCCGTCGAACGTTCGGGCCGCATCCCGCAGCTCCAGGGCAAACTTCTCTTCTCCGATTTCCCGCGTGGCCGTTTGTTTTACCTCGATGCTGACACGCTGCCAACCGGCGGACCCAGTGGCATCACCGAATTGCGACTCCGCTACCAGGGCGAAGAACGTTCATTCCAGGCCATCGTAAACACCATCAATCCGGACGCCACGCGCACCGACCTGCGTTTTGGAACCGACAACCTCGGCCGAATTTTTCTCCTCAATAAACAGGACGGCGTCATCCGTGTAGTTGGCTCGGCCGAGAATCCAACCGATCCTCCCGTCGAACCTCCGAGCGTTCCGACCGATCCTCCAACCGTCCGAGTCGACGGGCCAAAACGCCAGACCACCACACGTCCCCGCGTTGCCCTTCGTGGGATCGCCAGCGCGGGCACCGTGCGCATCGAAGCCCGCAATACCCGCGCCCGTGCGGATTTTCGGTCCATTCGTGGCACCGACTCCTGGACTTATCGCGCGCGGCTCCGCCCGGGACGCAATGTGCTTCTCGTCCGAGCAGTGGACGCCGACGGTCGCACGTCCATCGTCAGCCGATCGGTGGTGATCCGCCGCTGATCCACCGATACGGGCAGGTTTCGGCTACTCCGGTTCTTTCGTGAATGCCGTGAGGATCGCCAGGAATCGCTCTTTCTCCATCATTCGGAAAGTGAGGGGATTTTCATTCACCGGGGCGGCAATCATTGGGCGGTAAATTTCGGTCCCGAGCACAACCAGGGAGATTTCGCTGTCCCGATGGTCCGTCGTGAACGCGTGATACGCCTTCAATTTTTCTTCCGTGAGCCTGAGGATGAAAATCCAGGGTCCCACCGGCTCGGCCTCGAGCACGATGGACTCGATGTCCGCCGACCCAATCGCGAACTCGGGCACGTCCGCCGCCATGGACGACGAAATCAGCAGCGTGATGATTATGGCCGACAGATACGGGATGGCCCGCAGGCACTTGCCGGCAAGTCTCCGATTCCATCGAGAGGAAAATCGTAACGTCGGCAGATTCGGATGAGTTGCCATGATGATTTCGTCTGAGTCCAAGCTGGATGTCTGCGATTGATTGAACAAGCTTTCCGTGGCGGCGAGCCCGACTGATGCGGGTGGATTTCTTCCCTATTGCGCCCGGGCTGGGGGCGCGCCTAAGCTCATGGCAGTGTTTCAGGTGATCTTTAACGAAATCAGCGCCGGCGAGATGGCGGCGCTGCCCAAGGACCTCCAACTCGAGCTCCTGTGCGAATTTCAGGTCCTGCCAACCAATCTCGACAGTCTGAGCGAGGAACATTTTGGCCGGGTCCAGCGGGACGGACGCACACTTCTTCGCTACCGCTCGACGGATTACCGGATCTATTTCGAACCGAAGGGTGGTGACATCGTTGTCCACCGCGTGCTGCACAAAAACACCATCCGCGATTTCCTGTTCCGTTCGAATCTTCCGATGATCGAAGAGGACGAAGCTCTGGGTGATGCCGGCGAATTTTGGGAGCTGATTCGGGAAGCGGAGACGAAACGGTGATCCCGTTTGCGACCGAAGCGGAGCGGCTGGAAGCGTTTCCAGTCGCGCGGAAGCAGATTTTTCTTGGCCATGCCGGCGTCACGGCACTGCCCCGCTGCGCGGCCGACGCAATGCGGAAACACGTCAACTTGAGCTGCGAAAACCACCAGGAATTCGGTGAAGTCCTGCGCGACATCAGCCGTGGCCGTGAGGTGGCCGCCCGCATCGTCGACGCCCACGCCGACGAGATCGCGTTGCTCGGTCCGACTTCGCTGGGCTTGAGCCTCTTCGCCAATGGCCTCGATTGGCGCGAAGGCGACGAATTGATCTGCTACAAGGACGATTATCCGGCCAACGTTTATCCATGGACAAATCTCGCCCGGCTCGGTGTGAAGGTTCGTTTCCTGGAACCCGACGTACCCGGGCGCATCACGCCGGATCTGGTTGCCGCCGCCATCACGCCCCGCACGCGAATGGCCGCCCTGGCGTCCTGCCATTTCCTCACCGGCTGGCGCATCGACGTTGATGCCATTGGACAGCTCCTCCACGAGCGAGGCGTCCTGTTTTCGCTCGATGCGATTCAGACGATTGGTGCCTTTCCGACGTCGGTGCGGCACGTGGATTTTCTCAGCGCCGATGCTCATAAATGGATGCTCGGCCCGCTCGCCATCGGCATCGTTTTTGTCGCGAAACGCAATTTCGAAATCTGCCGCCCCACCCTGCTGGGAGCATGGAACGTGCAGTCGCCGAATTTTCTGACGCAGGACACCATCACGTATCCCGACACCGCTCGGCGTTATGAGCCCGGGGTGCTGAATGTCACCGGCCTCTACGGAATGATGGCATCGCTCGAAATGCTGATGGAAACAGGCATCGAGACCGTATCGGCGCGCATCCTCGACGTGCGTGATTACCTGCACGCGGCGCTCGTCGAGCGCGGATACGAAAGCCTGTCGCCGGGCCTCGATGAACCGCTGCGGTGCGGCATCCTCACCGCCCGCCACCCGGCCACACCCGCACTCACGTTATTCCGCAAACTCGAATCGGCGGGTGTCACCGCCTCGCTGCGCAACAGCCGCGATGGCGACGCGTGGCTCCGCTTCAGCCCGCACTTTTACAATACGCGGGAAGAAATGGATCGCGTGATCGCCGCTCTCGACAGTTGACCGGATCTCCGGTCGACGACCGCGACGGCCGTTCATTTTGCCCGGCCGAAAAACAACCGGCGCAACCGCTGCTCGTCCGTATCGATGTCGTATTCGATCAACCTCCGAACAGTATCGGTGATCACTCCGTCATTGCGCAGCAACGCCAGCCGCCGACGCATGGCGTCGCTGATTCCGACGAGAAATCGCAGATCTCCCTGGATGTCCGCGGGCTCGAGATCCCGGACGGTGCCCCGCCATTCCAGGTGATCCTGTCGCGTCTGAAAATGTTCCCGCAACACACGCAGCGTGGCTTCCTGAACCGGTGAATTCGGCCGCTTCAATTCGGCGTCAATACGCTCCACCGCTTCACCCAAAAGAATTAGCCGTGCCTCGTGCTCGATCGCCGCTTCGGAGACCGTTTCTTCGAGCCCGGATCGCCGCACGACCCACGGCAGCGTGAAACCCTGAAAAACGAGCGTCACAAAAATCACGCAGTACGTGAGGAAAACGATCAAATCCCGTTGCGGAAACGCCGATCCGTCCGCCACGACGAGGGGAATGGCCAACGCCGCCGCGAGTGAAACTGCACCCCGCATGCCGGCCCAGCTCATCACGACGAGAGCTCCCCGCGGACGTTCGATTTGATTCTCGAGCGGCGGCAGCACCCGGTCGCCCAGCCACGCCGCCACGAAGATCCACACAAATCGAACCGCGATCACAACCAACGAAATGGCGGCCGCATACCCCGCCAGATGCCAGACCGGTGTGTGCCGCAATTCGTGCATGATCAATGGAAACTCGAGTCCGATGAGGATGAAGATCGTCCCGTTGAGGAAAAAATTCAGAAAACTCCAGATTGCCGCCCCCTGGATGCGGGTGACCGGATTCATGAGTTGCGCGGCCCGATTTCCCACGGACAATCCTGCGGCGACTGCAGCCAGGACACCCGACACGCCGATCTGGTCCGCCGGCAGATACGCGATGTACGGAGTCAAAATCTCCAGCGTGATTCCGGTGGACGGATCGTCGAGACGGCGGTGAATTTTTCCCACCACCCACGCCACGAGCAACCCGAAGCCGACCCCGCCAAGGGAAATCCACACGAAGTCGAGTGCTGCCTCACCGAGCGAAAATGTCCCGGTCACCACCGCTGCCACCGCGAAGGAATACGCCACCAGCCCACTCGCGTCGTTCACCAGACTCTCGCCCTCCAACACGGTGAGCATGCGCTGCGGGACGCGCAATCGTTTGAAAATCGCCGTCGCCGCGGCGGCATCCGGTGGCGACACGATCGCTCCCAGCACAAACGCAGCCGCCAGCCCCATACCCGGGATCAACCAATGGGCCGCCAGCGCCACACTCACCAAAGTCGCGAACACCAGCCCGGTCGCCATCAGCAGGATCGGCCGCAGATTTCGGCGAAGTTCGTCCCAAGGAAAATTGAACGCCGCGGAGTACAAAATCGGCGGCAGAAACACGAGCAGCACCAGCTCGGGATCCATCGTCACGACGGGCAGACCCGGGACCAGCGCGATCCCGACTCCGCCAAGCACCATCATGATTGGAAACGGAAAACGGATCCGCGCGGCAAGCACAGACAGGACCGCTACGATGCCCAGCAGGACGAGAATCGTTTCGAGTTTGCCGATCACCATCGCGCGTGGTGTAACGCCGCGCCCGGCACCGCGAAAAGGCCAAAGCCCCTTGCCAGCCCTCGCAATTGCCCGCAAATTCGCGGCCCGCCATGATTCCGACCGAGCACACCGACCCCGTCAATGCCCGCATCCTCGCCGTCTCCGAGGATCAGATTCAAGGGTTTGTTCGTGAGCCGTTTCACGAAATATCGCACCGCTCCGGCGTCGAACTGCCCGTCGTGCTGGCGCGGATCCAAGCCATGCTCGCCGCTGGCACCATTCGCCGCGTCCGCCAGACCCTCGTCGCGACCAATCTTGCCGAGGGTGCGCTTGTCGCCTGGAAAGTTCCCGCCGACCGCCTCGATGCCGCGTTCGAATTCATGTTCCGCGAAGATCCATTTTCCGGCCATGTCGTCATTCGCTCGACCGACGCGAAAATCCCCGGCGAAGCGTACAAACTCTGGACGACCGTAAAAGTTCCGGCCGGCGAATCGCTCACCGCCCATTGCGACACGCTGCTCGGCCTCACCGGCGCTCAATCCTACCGCCTCATGCCCGCCCGCGGGATTTTTGCCCTCGGCGTTGGTCACGTGCGCCGCAAAACAATTTCTCCCGGCGACAAGTCCGACGGCCCCGCCCGCATGTTGCCGGTCGCCACGGTGACCCTGACCCCTGAGGAATGGCAAATTCTGCTCGAACTCAAACGGGAATTCACCCCGAACGAAATCGCCGAAAACCCCTGGTCCAGCCGTGCCGATGCTGCCGGCGTCTCACTGGATACGTTCTGCCGGATCGCTGAATCGCTCAACGCCCGCAAAGTGATCGGCCGGTTTTCCACGTTCCTCGAGCACGTAAAACCCTCGCAGTCGGGTGTGCGCGTGACGAGGTTCAACGGGCTTTTCCACTGGGCAGTGCCCGCTGGTCGCGAAATCGAAGCGGGTTCGGAAATCGGCCGCCACGAAATTCTCACCCACTGCTACTGGCGCGAAGGGGGCCCGGAATTTAACCACGTCAACATCATGGCCGTCGCTCACGGCACCGATAAAGACCGCCTGCTCGAACACAAATCCGCCATCGACCGCCACCTCGTCGAAGTCGGCATCCCCGTGAGATACACCAACGTTTTCTGGGGTGGCCGCAGCGAAATCAAACCCTCCGAAATCTCCCCGCTGATCTACCGCGACTGGCACGCCACCCACGGCACCGCCCTCGCGTAAAGCGACGATTCCGTCTGCGTCACGTTGTTACCCACCCGCGCCGAAACGGGCGGCCAGTTCGCGGCGGTTGATCTTTCCTCTCGCGGTGAGCGGAATTTGTTCGAGCAGATGCACTTCGCGCGGAATCTGCCAGGCCGCGAGTTGATCACCACAAAACTCCCGTAGGGCCTCGCGCGAAATGAATCCTTCCGCCACCACGCACGCGACGACGGCCTCGGTTCGCGCCACGTCCGCCACGCCAAACGCCACCACGTCTTTCACCTGCGGATGGCTCCCCAGCACCCGCTCGATTTCGGCCGGATTCACCTTGCGTCCACCGACGTTGATCCAATCGGTTGCCCGTCCCCGGATGCAGAAACCAGTCCCTTCCGACGCGAGCAAATCGGCTGGTTCGAATACGCCGTCCGCCAGCGCGTCCGACGTGTCGTTCGGAAAATATCCGATCCCTACCGCCGCGCTGCGCACGCGGACCTTCCCGGCATCCTCATTTCCACCGACTGACTCCAGCTCCACCCCACGCAGCGGCGATCCGACAAAACCATCGACGGCAATCTCGTTCTCGGACGCGTCGTAACAAATGCCTCCGCATTCCGACGCACCGTAAAACGAATGCACCTTGAGCCCAAATCGCTGCCGGAACGCCGCGGCCACAACCGTCGTGAGGGGCGCACCCGCGGAAATCACCAACCGCAGCGTCGGCAAGACCCCCTCGAGTTCTTTCATTGCACGCAAAATGGCCGGGACGGCGGGCAACACCGTGGCACCACTCGCGGCGACCCCGGCAAGCACGGCGCGGGGCAGCCCATCCTGAGCGGCCACCACCGGAACCCCGCGGGCAATCAGCGGCGTCACCAAATTGCTGAATCCATAAGAATGCGAAAACGCGATGACGCCGTAATTCAGGTCGTGATCCGTGATGCCCATGCTCTCGCAGACCTGATCGCAGTCCGCCAGCAACTGCGCCGCGGAAAACAATACCGCCCGAGGTTCTCCGGACGTTCCGGATGTCAGTTTAATTAGATCCGGCCGACAACCGCCAAAATCGACCGGCGGATGATTTAATCGCACGACGCGAGGCCCCGCTTCCGCGTCCTCGATGCGCACCGCCGCCCCGCACACCCGTTCCGCTGCATCACGCCCGGCGGCCACCGTGCCGGCATCTTCCAGCAACACGCAGCCGCCAGCCCGCCAGACCGCCAGCAGCGCGGCGATCCACCGGGCGGAATTCACACATTTTAATCCAACGACCGTTCCGGGCAGCAGGTCGCCAAGTTCATCGGCCAGCCGCCAGGATGCCGAATCGAGCCCACCAAACGTGGTCTGAACCGATCCATCCGGGCCCCACACGGCGGGAGCAGCGAGCTTTTCCGCCCGAACGACGTCCCATCGAGCCAGAATTTCCGCCGCGGATCCGAGATTCGACTTGCGCGAACGCACCGGACTACGCATCTTTCGCGGTTCTCAATTTACCCATGAAGGCAGACATCCATCCAAACTACGTCGAGACCGTCATCATCTGCGCCTGCGGAGCGACCTATCGCACCCGCTCGACGCGCGATGACATCAAAATCGGTATCTGCGCGTCCTGCCACCCGTTTTTTACCGGCGAACAAAAATTCGTCGATACCGCCGGCCGCGTCGAAAAATTTGCCCGCCGTTACGGCAGCGTGCACGCGACCCGCGCGACCCGCAAAAAAGCGTAGCTTTCCAGCCGACCTCTTTCGAAACGGTGATTCCGCTCCAGCGCGGATTCACCGTTTCTTGTTTTTATGGACTTCGCACCACTCATCGCGCGGAAACGCGAGGCATTCGACGAGCTCGAGCAGGCCGTCGGCTCGCCCCAACTTTTTGATGACCCCAAGCGTGCGCAGGAGGTGCTGCGCGACCACGCCAGGCTGAAAACGCTGCTTGGACGCTGGGACACGTTCCAGAAGGTGACTCGCGAACTCGAAGAAAACAGCGCGTTCGCCGCCAGCGACGATCCGGAAATGGCCGAACTCGCCCGGGCGGAAATCCCGGCACTCCAGGAGCAACTCCCGAAACTGGAATTTTCCCTGAGCATCGCCCTTCTTCCTCCCGAACCGGACGAGGACAAGGACGCCATTGTCGAGATTCGCGCCGGAACCGGTGGCACCGAGGCCGCGCTTTTCGCGGCGGATCTTTACCGGATGTACACCCGCTTCGCCGAGACCAGTGGCCTCAAGGTCGAGGTGCTCGACAGTAGCGGTGCTGACCTCGGCGGTCTCAAGGAAATTGTCTTTCGTCTCTCGGGCGAATCGGTTTTTCGCAAGATGCGGTACGAAAGCGGCCCGCACCGCGTTCAACGCGTCCCGGCCACCGAGGCGCAGGGGCGCATTCACACTTCCGTTGCCACCGTGGCTGTGTTGCCCGAGGCCGAGGAAGTCGATCTCGTGATTCCGATGCAGGATCTCCGCATCGAGGTTTGCCGCGCCGGTGGACCGGGTGGCCAGGGGGTGAACACGACCGACTCCGCTGTGCAGGTCATGCACATCCCGACCGGGCGCATCGTCCGCTGTCAGGATGGGCGCAGCCAGCAGAAGAACAAGGAAGCTGCCCTCAAAATCATGCGCTCCCGTCTGCTCGAAGACAAACGCCGCGAAGAGGAGGAAAAATATTCCGCCCACCGCAAAAGCCTGCTCGGCGGCGGTGGCCGCGAGGAAAAAATCCGGACTTACAACTTTCCGCAGAATCGGGTCACCGACCACCGGATCAACCTTACGCTGTACAACCTCGATCAATTTATCGAGGGCGACATTGGTGAAATGATCGACGCGCTTTACGCCAGCGACGTCGAGACCCGCCTCGCCGAAGCCGAAGCGCAGGACTGAGGTCAGCGGGCTCTAATCGATCGGCCCGAACGTCCGTGTCCCGGGCAGGTTTTTTTCGCCCCATCGGGCGAGCGCCCGCACCAGCGGGGGAAGAACGGCTCCCTTGGACGTCAGCACGTAGCGCCGTCTCCGTCCGTCTTCCGGATCGGCCTTACGCTCCAGAAACCCGAGGCGTTGCAACAGCGCGAGGCGATCCGCCAGAATGTTTGTCGCAATCCCCTCCGGTGACGCGAGGAACTCGTCAAACGTCGTTTTCCCCAACACTAAATCCCGGACCACCAGCAGGGTCCACCGATCCCCCACCAGATCAAGCGTGCAGGCCACCGGGCAATCCGAACGGCGTTTCGTAGATTTCGCCCGGGTCGAAATCCGACCGAGACTTTTACTTGCCATATGCAATCTTTCTCATATTACTTTTAAATCACAAGTCTTCATGCACATGTCCAGACGAACCGTTAAATCCAAAATGACACCCGCGCCTTTTTTTCTCTTTCTCGCTGCCTGGTTGTGCGTTGCCACCGCCCTGGCGTCCACGAGCTGGTTCGCTCACGGCGCGCTCACCGCCGGACTTTTTATTCCCGTCTGGATTGCGCTGGCACTGGTGATGGTCCGGTGGCAACCGGCTCTCCGCGCCGCGGTGGAGGCAACACCGACATGGGGACTGATCCTGCCGCACGTTGCCCGTCTTTTCGGCGCTCTCTTTTTCCTCGAAGCAGGCCGGGGACTGAACGCTTCGTGGGCTTTCTGGGCTGGTTGGGGCGATATTGCCACCGCTGTTTCCTGTTTGCCGATCGCCGCAATCGCAGCCCGTTCGGCAGGAATCTCCCGGCGAGGCACACGGGCGATCTGGGCATGGAACGTGTTTGGTCTCATCGATATCGTCGCGGCTCCGCTCTCGGCCGTCGCGATCATCCACCTCGCTCCGGATTCCCTGGTGGCAATCCGAACCGTGCCACTGGTGATCGTCCCGCTGTTTTTTGTCCCGCTCATGGTGTTTCTCCACGTCCTGCTCACCCAGCGTCTCCTGCGGGAAAAAGCGCAAGCAAGCTCGACAAAATCCGTTCGCACGATGAATTACGCGGTCGAATGACCATTCTCGACGTCATCACGTCCGCCACGGGTTACCTCGAGAAGCATGCCGTGGAAGATCCCCGGCTCAATGCCGAACACCTGCTCGCCCACGTCCTCGGAAAAAAACGTCTCGACCTATACCTCGAGTTTGACCGGCCACTCGACGAATCCGAACGCGCTCCACTGCGCGAGCTCGTCCGCGGTCGCGGGGAAGGAACGCCACTCCAGCACCTGCTGGGCAGCGCCCCCTTTTTCGGACGGGATTTCCGCAGCGACGCGCGCGCGTTGATTCCGCGTCCGGAGACCGAACAACTTGCCGAGCTGATTCTTACCGCGTGCCCCGCGCCACTCGTGCTTCTCGACGTCGGCACGGGCAGCGGCGTTCTCGCCATAACGCTCGCCCTCGAACGACCGGGATCGGAAGTTCACGCGACCGACGTCTCGCCAGCAGCCCTTGCGCTTGCCTGCGAAAATGCGGCAAGT
Organism: Chthoniobacterales bacterium; assembly: GCA_041748215.1. Lineage (GTDB taxonomy): Bacteria > Verrucomicrobiota > Verrucomicrobiia > Chthoniobacterales > JAATET01 > JBGTDR01. Next base: position 6,732 of record JBGTDR010000159.1, on the reverse strand, counting down.
CTTGGAGCCGCGGTCACGTTTCACGAAGCCGACCTCTTGCCTCCCGGCGACCAGCGCTTCGATGCGATCGTCGCGAATCTGCCTTACATTCCGACCGCCGATATCGCAGCTCTTTCGCGCGAAGTCCGGCGCGACCCGGCCAATGCGCTCGACGGCGGACCTGATGGTCTCGACCTTATTCGCCGTCTGGTCGCCGCAGCCCCGTCCCGCCTGCAACCAGGCGGGCACGTGTTCCTCGAGATCGGTCATGACCAGGCCGCAGCGGTGCAAAGTTTGCTCACCGCCGAAGGCTTTTGCGAGGTGACCTCGCATCCGGACTACGCGGGCCACGGGCGATTTATCCACGCGCGCTTTTCCGCGACCTGATTGCTCACATCTCCCGCCGAAAGCCATCGCCGAGCAGTCGGTGGGCACAATTATCGGGACATCAAAATCGCGGGCGTTTATCAGAGAGTTTTCTCCGGTTCCCACTCGCTTCTTATGGATAAAATTCTCGTTCACGGCGGTCACCCGCTCAAAGGCAACGTCCGCATTAGCGGCTCGAAAAACTCCGCGTTGCCGATTCTTGCCGCCTCCCTGCTGACCCGCGAGCCGTGCGTCATTCACCGCGTGCCCGATCTCAGCGACATCCATTACATGCTCACGATTTTGAGCGAGCTCGGCTGCGAAGTGGAACGCGCCAGCGGCACCGTCACGATCAAAGCCGAAACCGTCACGACCGACGCACCCTATGACATTGTGCGCAAGATGCGGGCGTCCGTCTGCATCCTCGGCCCGCTGCTTGGCCGTGAGAAGGAAGCCACGGTTTCCCTGCCTGGTGGCTGCATCATCGGCGATCGTCCGATCGACCTCCACCTGATGGGATTCGAAGCGCTCGGAGCCGCCGTCCGCGTCCAGTCCGGCAACGTCAAAGTGCTCGCACCCGAACTCAAAGGCGCGACGATTTCCCTGCGCGGCAAATACGGATCAACCGTGCTCGGCACCGACAATGTGATGATGGCCGCCGTGCTCGCAGAAGGCACCACTGTGATCGATGGCGCCGCTGAGGAGCCCGAAGTTGTCGACCTCGCAAATTATCTCAATGCCATGGGAGCGCGGATCGAAGGTGCGGGCAGCCGCCGCATCATCATCGAGGGCGTGAAGGAACTCCACGGCGTCGAGCACACCGTCATTCCCGACCGTATCGAGGCAGGCACGTTTCTCGTTGCCGCGGCGATTTGCGGCGAAGAAGTGACTCTGCAAAAAATCGAGCCGGCTCACCTCATGGCCGTCATCGAACCGCTGCGTACGGCGGGCTACCAAATCGACATTGGCGACCACCAGGTGACCCTCCGGCCCAACGGCGGAGCCCGATCGCTCAAACTCGACACGTCCCCCTACCCGGGGTTCCCCACCGACATGCAGGCCCAAATGTGCGCCCTACTCACCACCTGCGACGGCATCAGCGTGATCACGGACAACGTATTCCCCGGCCGCTTCATGCACATTTCCGAACTTAAACGCATGGGAGCCAGCATCGAATTGCAAAACGCCACCGCGGTTATCAAGGGGGTCGAACAACTCAGCGGTGCTCCCGTCATGGCCAGCGATCTCCGCGCGTCCGCTGCACTCGTTCTTGCGGGCCTCAAAGCCGATGGCATTACCGAAATCAACCGCGTTTACCACATCGACCGCGGATACGAGTGCATCGACGACAAGCTCAATGGGCTCGGTGCCCACATCGAGCGCGTCAAAGCCTGACCGGTTCACCCAGCAATCACTTGCACTTCGGTCGCGTCCCACCGATAGCAAGCGGCGGTAATGGTGCGGACCATGCAGCGGAGGATATTCATCAAACGCGCCTTCGCCAGCCTGGCGCTGGCGGCGGGCGGCTCGACCATTTATGCAGGGGGCTTTGAGCGGCACCACGTCGAGACGACAGTTACGCCGATCCACCTCGGCCTCGACACACCGCTCCGGATCGCTGCCATCGGCGACCTGCATTTTGATCCGTTGTTCGAGCATTGGTACATCGAAGACGTCGTAAATTGCGTCCGCGCCGCGCAGCCCGACATCTTGTTTCTCACTGGCGACTACGTTTCCAAAGTCACGGACCAAATCGACGTCCTTGCCACCTTGCTCGCCGCTGCCGCACCGCCTCTGGGAATCTACGCGGTGCTCGGAAATCACGAATTCTGGTCGGGCGAAGTCCCCGTCATCCGCGCGTTCGAGAAGAATGGGATCGTGATTCTCCGCAACGAATCCGTGCCGCTGCCCGGGAGTTCGCGCTGGTTCATCGCCGGTCTCGAAAGCTACTGGGCGGGCCGGCCGGATCCGTCGTTTTTCGACCGGTCACCAGCCGCCGCGCAATATATCACCATCATTCACGAACCGGATCCGTTCCAATTGCTCGACCACCCGCGCATCCGGCTCCAGGTTTCCGGCCACACGCACGGCGGACAGATTCGAATGCCGTTCCTTGGTGCTCTGCGCCTGCCAAGTTGGGGACGACAATTCGACGCCGGGCATTTCACCGCCGCGAATCGCCACCTCTACGTCAACCGCGGCATCGGCACAGTACGCGTTCATTTTCGATTCCATTGCCGCCCGGAAATTTCCTGTCTCGACGTCTCTTGATTGCCAGCCGGGTTCACTGCGCCACGACCGACGGCGACAATGCGGCCGCCCACGAGGCTTCGTCGAAACCCGCGAAGAACCGCCCATTTTCCACAACAACGAACGGGCGCTTTACGAGGTTACCGTTGCCCGCGAGGAGTGCGATGGCGTCATCCACACTCATCGTCGGCAACTTCGCGGACAGCCCGAGCGTTTTGTAGTCACCGCCTGCCGTGTTGAAGAGCCTCCTCACGTTCCCGTCGAATGTCGCCAGCGCGCCGCTCAATTCCCCCGGCGTGGGCGGCGTCTCTCTGATCGCCAATTCCTCGAAAATGACCCCGCGCTCCGTCAAAAACCGCCGCGCCCGCCGACAGGAATCACACTTTGCGTAACCGTAAACTTTCCACATACCCCACCCGATGCCAGCAGCCCGCATTTTTTCCAATCTCACAATGCGGACCGCCCGCGACTGGGCGAAGATCGGACAGGCGCTGTTCACCATTTCCCCGCCTCCACGCATCGTTTTTTCCGCGCCAAACGTAACTCGTTAGCCAGCCATCATACCCACACCGCTATGGAACTCCGCGACCGCATCATCGAAGCCACAATTCATCACCTTCGCGAGCACGGCACGCTGCCCGCATCGGTTTTTCGCTTTTGCCGCGATCTGGAAATCGATGAGAGGGCATTTTTCGGCCAATTCCCGTCGTTCAACGCCGTTGAAAGCGCGTTCTGGGGCGGCACGGTGGACCGCGTTGTCCATGCGGTGACGTCCAGCGAGACGTGGTCCGGCTTCACCGCACGCCAGCGCCTGCTCACGTTCCTTTTTGCTTACCTCGAAGAGTCGCTCCAACACCGCTCGTTGCTGCTGAATCGTGTCGCACCGCTTCGCCTGCTCGATCAGCCACTACATCTCCGCGGCATGACGGAGCGCTACAAAATCTTTGCCCGCACGATTCTCGACCATGGCATCAGCACCGGTGAAATTGCCGACCGGGGCCACGTTGGGCGGCTTTATCCGGACGCACTCGCTGTTCATCTGCGCAGCGTGCTCGCGTTTACGCTTAAGGACGACAGCCCGCGTTTCGAACGCACCGACGCATACGTGGAAAAAACGGTGAATTTTGCGTTCGACGTCGTCCGCACCCAGGCATTCGACACCGCGTTCGATCTCCTCCGTTTCCTGGCTCCGCGCCCGACGCCAGCCGGATGAAGGAACAGGATTCGATCCAAAGCGGCCGCGCGGGCCGCATCGCGGCACTCGCCGGCACCGGAGCAAAAGTCGGCGTCAATTATCTGAAACATTACGCCCGCCGCGCCGTCGGCGGCAGCGATGACCGTGCGTCGCTCGACGCCGCCAACGCCAGCGACGTTTACGAGACATTCAGCCGCCTCAAAGGCGGTCCGCTCAAACTCGCGCAGATGCTGAGCATCGACCGACACCTGCTGCCAGCCGCCTACGCCGATGTGTTTGCGCAAGCGCAATATTCCGCCCCGCCGCTTTCTTATCCGCTCGTCGTGCGCACGTTCCGCCGGGAGTTTGGCCGGGACCCGACGGAAATCTTCGATACGTTTTGCCCCTCGGCCGCGCACGGCGCTTCGATCGGCCAGGTCCACCGGGCATCGCGCGACGGGCACGAATACGCGGTAAAGGTCCAGTATCCGGGCGTGGCCGACAGCCTGCGCAGTGACCTCGCCGTCGTAAAACCCATCGCCCTGCAAATCCTCGGTCTGCGCGAGCGCGACGTGGCCGAATATTTTCGCGAAGTCGAAGCCCGCCTGCTGGAGGAAACCGATTACGCGCTCGAGCTGCAGCGATCCACCGATCTCTCCGCTGCCTGTGTTCATCTGCCGGGCATCCGGTTTCCCGGCTATTACCCCGAACTCAGCTCTCGCCGCGTGCTGGCGATGGACTGGATCGACGGGCAACCTCTCGACAAGTTTGCTGACGGATCCTCCTCCCAGGCGGAACGCGACGCAATCGGTCAGGCACTCTGGGATTTCTACGCGTATCAGATCCACGAATTGCACCTTTTCCACGCCGACCCGCACCCGGGGAACTTCCTCATCACCGAAGGCGAGTTGGCCGTCCTCGATTTTGGCTGCACGAAATCGATCGACGCTGCGTTTTACCGGAAACAATTCGCCTTCCTCGATCCCGGGTTGCTCGACGACCGCAAACGGCTCATCGCCGCGCTCACCGATCTCGAGATCCTGCTCCCCGACGATTCACCCGCCATACGCGAGCAATTGATCGATCTCTGCCTCACGTCGCTCACCCTCGTCGCCCGGCCTTTTCGCGAGGGTTCATTTGATTTCGGTGACCCCGAATTCATGGAAACCATTTACAACCTGGGTTTGGAAAATCGGAACAGCGGCGTGCTGCGTTCGCTGCGGGGCAGCCGCGGTTCACCCGACAGCATTTACGTGAACCGCGCTTATTTCGGTCTCTACAGTCTGCTCGCCCGCCTGCGCGCCCGCGTCACGACTCCCCTGCCCGATTGGCTATCGGCTGGTTGCGCCGTCTGACACGCTTTCCGCTCAACTTAAACTTCCCACTTCCACGTAACGCGCCACATTGCCCCGATGGCAGCAGCGCCCGAAGTCACCACACCCATCCTCAGCGTCACCGACGTGTCCATGCACATCGGCACGCAGGTCATCCTCGACCATGCCAATCTCGCGATTCACGAGGGCGATCGCATTGGTTTGCTTGGACGCAACGGCTGCGGAAAATCCACGTTTCTCAAGATCGCCGCCGGCGCGGGAGAACCCGACACCGGCACCGTGAGCCGCAGTAACAATCTGGTGGTTGGTTACCTGCCGCAGACGTTCGAACTTGATGGCCACGCCACCGTCGAGGCCAACATTCTCGCCGGCGCGCAAATCGTACTCGACCACATCGCCGAATACGAAGATCCCGCCACCACCGATGCCCGCGGGGCGTTCCTGCTCCATGAGATCGATCACCTCGACGGATGGAATCTCGATGCCCGCATCCGTTCACTGGCCGACCATCTGAAAACCCCGCCACTCGACGCCCTCGTCGGCCCACTGTCCGGCGGAGAAAAACGTCGCGTCGCGTTTGCCCGCGCTCTCGCCGCCCAGCCCGATCTTCTTCTGCTCGACGAACCGACCAACCACCTCGACACCGAGACCATTGAATGGCTGGAGACCTTTCTTCTGCGTTACGCCGGTTCCGTGGTTTTTGTCACCCACGACCGCGCCTTCCTCGATACTGTTGCCACCCGCGTCGTCGAGCTCGACCAGGGTCATTTCTTTTCCCACGCCGGCACGTATCAGGATTACCTCGAAGCCCGCGCCCTGCGCCAGGTGATCGCCGGTAACGCGGAATCCAAACGCCAGAGTTTTCTCCGACGCGAACTCGAGTGGGTTCGTCGCGGCCCAAAAGCCCGCACCACCAAGGCAAAGGACCGACTGGATCGTTTTGACGCCGTTTCCGACGAGGCCCCGCCCGAGCGCCTGCTCGACATGGACCTCATCATTCCACCCGCCCCCCGCCTCGCCAACCGGATCATCGAACTCGAGGGTGCATCGAAAAGTTTTGGCGGCCGCCCGTTGTTTGAAAATTTCGATCTTGCCCTGCAATCCGGCCAGCGCCTCGGTATCGTCGGCCGCAACGGGCTCGGCAAAACCACCCTGCTCAAAGTCCTGCTCGGTCAGCTCCCGCCCGACAGTGGTCGCGTCGAAATCGGTACGCTCACCCGCATCAACTTTATCGATCAGGGCCGCCTCCTGCTCGACGACGACAAAACCGTCCTCGCCGAAATCGGCGAAGGCGGCGACTTCGTGCAGATGGGTGAGGATCGCATCCACGTCCGTTCATATCTCAGCCGATTTCTCTTCACCGACGACCGGGTCAACACCCTTGTGCGCCATCTGTCCGGCGGAGAACGCAGCCGCGTGACTCTGGCCAAGATTCTGAAGAACGGCGGCAACGTCATCGTGCTCGACGAACCCACGAACGACCTCGATCTCGGCACGTTGCGCGTGCTCGAGGAGGCCCTGCTTGCGTTTCAGGGTGTCGTTCTCGTCGTCAGCCACGACCGCTATTTCCTCAACCGCATCTGCACCGGCATCATCGCGTTCGAGGGCGACGGCGTAGTCGATTATCAC
>JBGTDR010000158.1:0-24731 GCA_041748215.1 Chthoniobacterales bacterium | reverse complement strand
CCCCGGCGGCAGCGCCACCAGCAGATCCTCGGTAAAAAGCAGTTGTTTGCCGAAGGATCCTTCGTCGACGGGCAGGCTGAGGATGGCGATATCCACTTCGCAGGCGACGGCGAGTTTCAGCAGTTGCGTGGTGGTGTCTTCGTGAACAACGACTTCGATACCCGGAAACGCTTCGCTGAAACGCGCGATAATTTTTGGCAAAAAGTAGGGCGCGATGGTTGGGAGAACGCCAATGTTTAACGCGCCGTGGACGAGCGCCCGGGCGTCCTGCATCTCGCGGTGCGCGGCTTCGGCTTCATCGAGAATGCGGGATGCCCTCAGGAGGAACAGTTCGCCGGCTGGCGTGAGCTTCACGCCGCTTTTGAGTCGATCGAAAAGACGTTCACCCAATTCGGTCTCGAGTTTTTGGATCTGCTGGCTCAGCGACGGTTGGGCCACCCGGCACTGCTCGGCGGCCCGGGAAAAATTACCGGTGCGGGCAACGGCGACCGTGTAACGAAGCTGATGCATCTCCATAGGGAGGACCTATCATGCTGGTAGGGAGGAAATATTTCAACTATCGCGCGCAATCTGGCTAGATCACGGAAGAACCTGTCCCGCGTCAGCGGTGCGCAACCTCTCCTCATCATGCCCGACGAATGCCCCGTGTCTCCCGCCCCCGCCGCCGCGGAGGGCAAATGCCCCTTCAACCACGCCGCGAGCCGTGGTCCGACCAACCGCGACTGGTGGCCGAATCAGTTGCGACTTGACCTTCTGCATCAGCATTCCGCGAAGTCCGATCCGATGGGCGGCGACTTCAATTACGCGGAGGCGTTTCAAAACCTCGATCTCTCGGCGGTGAAGCGTGACCTCGCAGCGCTCATGACCGATTCGCAGGACTGGTGGCCCGCGGACTTTGGTCACTACGGCGGGCTTTTTATTCGCATGGCCTGGCACAGCGCCGGCACGTATCGCACCGGTGACGGACGCGGTGGCGGCGGCCGGGGTCAGCAGCGGTTTGCGCCGCTCAATAGCTGGCCGGACAACGTCAGCCTGGACAAGGCGCGCCGCCTGCTTTGGCCGATCAAACAAAAGTATGGCCGCCAGATTTCCTGGGCCGACCTCTACATTCTCACGGGCAACGTTGCGCTCGAGACGATGGGGTTCAAAACGTTCGGGTTTGCCGGCGGCCGTGAGGACACGTGGGAGCCGGACCAGGATGTTTATTGGGGCCGCGAGACGACGTGGCTTGGCGGGGACGTTCGTTACGCCGGGGGATCCGAGGGAGTGGACAAGTCGGGGGGCGTGCTCGTTTCCGATGACGACGCCGACGGCGACATGCACGGGCGCAACCTCGCAAAACCGCTGGCCGCGGTCCAGATGGGCCTGATTTACGTGAACCCCGAGGGTCCGGATGGCAACCCCGACCCGCTCGCTTCGGCGCGGGACATCCGCGAAACGTTCGCCCGAATGGCGATGAACGATGAAGAGACCGTTGCCCTCATCGCAGGCGGCCACACGTTTGGCAAAACGCACGGGGCGGGCGACGCCAGCCACGTGGGACCGGAACCCGAAGCGGCCGGCCTCGCGGAGCAGGGATTCGGCTGGAAGAGCAGTTACGGCACCGGCAAGGGCGGCGATACGATCACGAGCGGCCTCGAAGTGACGTGGACCACCACACCTACGCAGTGGAGCAACAATTATTTCGAAAACCTCTTTGGCTACGAGTGGGAACTCACCAAAAGCCCCGCTGGCGCGCACCAGTGGACGCCGAAAAATGGCACCGGAGCGGACAGCGTGCCCGACGCGTACGATCCCGCCAAACGCCACGCCCCCGCGATGCTCACCACCGACCTCGCACTGCGGATCGATCCGGCATACGAAAAAATCTCGCGGCGGTTTCTCGAAAATCCGGATCAGTTTGCCGACGCGTTTGCTCGTGCCTGGTTCAAACTTACGCACCGCGACATGGGTCCGCGCGACCGTTACCTTGGGCCGGAAGTCCCGGCGGAAGTCCTGATCTGGCAGGACCCGATCCCCGCGGTGGATCACCCGCTGATCGATGCGCAGGACGTCGCCGCGCTCAAGGGCCGCGTGCTGGAGTCGGGCCTCACCGTTTCCGAACTCGTGTCCACGGCGTGGGCGTCGGCGTCCACGTTCCGCGGCTCCGACAAACGCGGCGGCGCAAACGGCGCCCGCATCCGACTGGCTCCGCAGCGGGATTGGGAGGTCAACCAGCCCGCGCAACTGACCCGGGTGCTGGGCATCCTCGAAGGCATCCAGAAGGCGTTCAACGAAGCGCAGTCCGGCGGGAAAAAGGTTTCCCTCGCCGACCTCATCGTGCTGGCGGGCAACGCCGGCGTCGAACAGGCGGCGCGGAACGCCGGGCACGAGGTGACAGTCCCGTTCACCCCGGGACGCATGGACGCCTCGGCGGAAGAGACTGACGTGGAATCGTTCGGTTTCCTCGAGCCGGTTGCGGACGGATTCCGCAACTACCTGAAAACGCGGTTTACGCTCTCGGCCGAGGAATTGCTGGTCGACAAAGCGCAGTTGCTCACGCTCACCGCGCCGGAGATGACCGTGCTCGTGGGCGGTCTGCGCGTGCTCAAAACCAACGTCGGCAACGCCCAGTCCGGCGTCTTCACCAAACGCCCCGAAGCGCTCACGACCGACTTTTTCTTGAACCTGCTCGACATGGGCACCGCGTGGGCGCCGCTCTCACCGGACGAATCGGTCTTTGAAGGCCGTGACCGCAAGACCGGCGAACTCCGGTGGACCGGCACCCGCGTCGACCTCGTTTTCGGATCCCACGCGCAGCTCCGGGCGCTGTCCGAAGTTTACGCCTGCGCCGACGCCGGGGAAAAGTTTGTCCACGATTTCGTGGCGGCGTGGACCAAGGTAATGAACTTGGATCGCTTCGACCTCGCGTAATCTCGCGGTCGCTCAGAAATCTCGCCCCGGCGTCCGTAAAGGATCCGGGGCGATTTTTTTTTGATGCGTGACGATGTTGCGCGGTGCCGGACGGATTGGTCCGGGTGCTGAAAATTTACGGAACAAAAACGAGGCCGGTCGCAGTCGAGACGTCGACGTTGTCGGAGGGCATGGTGCCATTTCCGGTGATTGTGTTTCCCGAAATGATCGTGCCGTTGCAGGGACCGGTGGCAAATAATCCGAACGCGGTGTTGTCGTTGATTTCGTTTCCGAGAACGAGATTTTCGCGGGACGTGTCGATCGTGAGTCCGCCGCCGGAATTTGTGCTGAGTTTGTTGCGAAAGATGAGGTCGTTTCCGCCAATGGTGGTGCCGGACGTGCCGGGGCCGAGGTAGATGCCACCGGTTTGATTCGGAATCGTGGGTTCGAGTCCGTCGGTGACGGCGAATCCGAGGCCGACGTTCGAGTTAAAAACGACGTTGTCGTAAGCCTCGCCGGTGATGGCGATGCCGTAACCAACGTTGCCAGAGAGATGGGTGCGGGTTTCGACCGATGGCTGGAATCCGCCGATGGCATTTCCGTGGGCTGTCCCGCTGAGCAAAACGCCGTGGCCCTGATTGGCCAGCGGAGCGCTCAGATCGGTGTTGGTGCCGCAGGCCGTATCAGTGATCTGGACGCCGGATGCGTCGCCACCGATTTCCACGCCGTTGCCGAGATTGCCGGAAAGAATGCAGGTGCGGATGACGTTGTTGCCCCCGGTGGACGTGACGAGAATCCCGTTCTCACCGTTGGGCGCCGCACCGCCGAACGCAAAACCGCCGCCGAATGTATTGAACGAAATAAATCCCGACGCGGAATCCTGCACGGCGATGCCATTTTTGGTGTTTCCGGACATCACGTTGCCGAGCGGAATCACGCCGCCAACCTGCGTATCGCGCGAGGATCCGATCACGTTGAGTCCGTTGCCGCGATTGGGGACGAGGCGATTGTTGCGGGCGCCGATGCCAACAAAATTTGCCTGAACGGTGACATTGTCAGCGTTGCGCAGACGAATGCCGTCGCGGCCATTTCCAGAGATGACATTGTAATAGACGAACGGGTTGTCGTTGACCGTGCAGCCGATGAGGGAATTGCCATTGGTGCCCCGAATGCCGACGCCGTCACTCCCGTTGCCGACGGCGCGATTGCCGGTGCGATCTGTGCCGATGAAATTGCCGCTGAGTGTATTGTTGGACGACGTGTGCAGGATGTAGACGCCGCGGAGTTTGTTTCCGGAAATGAGGTTGCCCTCGGGCGGAACGACAAACACGGGCGTCACCTTGCCTTCGCTGCCGGTCGGATTATTGCCCGCACCATCCGGTCCGCCGATGAGATTTCCCGAAGCACCGTTCGCGAGGAGGATTCCATTCTTGCGGTTGCCGATTGCGCGCGTGCCGGCGGGATTTGTGCCGATGAAATTTTGCGAAATTACGTTGCCGGTTGATCCGTAGAGGCCGATCCCATTGCCCCGGTTTCCGCTGATCACGTTGGAAAGCTGGAAGCTCGATTTTCCTCCTGAGTTGGATGAGTTCACGGAACTGCCGATGACGTTGCGTTTCGACGGAGACAGAATTTTCACGCCGTCCCCACCGTTCGGTTTCGACGCTCCGTTGGCCGAAAGCCCGATGTAATTGCCCGCAATCGTGACTTCGTTCGCCCGCAACGTGAGCGCTGCATCTTGTGCCCGGACGAGCGAGAGCGCCCGCACTTCGGTGCGTTTGGCAGTCTTCTGAATTGTCAGTCCGGGTTGACCCGCAAAATCGACTTCGACGATCGGGGCCTGCCGGAATCCGGGGGCGGTCGTCCCGTCGATGGCGACGCGAACGCCGATGGCGGGTAGGGGGGATCCGATCGTGATGATCCCGCTCGTGGCGAAATTGATCGTGCTTCCGGCTTCCGAGTTGGCCTGATTGATCGCCCAGCGCAGTGTGCCGGGAGTCGAAGTGTCGTCGAGCGACGTGACCGTGAACGTCGCCGCAAAACCGGAGAAGGGTAGGGCGATGCAGCCAGCGAGAGTGACAAGGTGGCGGGTTGGAAAAGACATATGGTGGAAAATCGGGCGGGTGAAACGGCGGAGTGCCGGGGGAGAAAGTTAGGATCATCATTTTCACCCGGGAAAGCGATGTAAATGACGACACCGGATTCATGAGCGGCCGGTCGATGGGATTTCTTTTGTGCTTTGCGGATGAGAGGCGGCGAACAGAATGTCCGGCGTGACCGACCGGACGCCCGCACTCATCGAGATCGACGACATCGCCTTTGGTGGCAAAGGCGTGGGGCGGCTGACGGATGGCAAGGCGTGTTTTGTGCCGGACGTGATCGTCGGTGAGCGGGTTGCCGTGGAGTTGACCAAAAACACCACGCGATTCGCGGAGGCAAAGCTTGTGCGCGTTGCGGAAGTGTCCGCAAGGCGGGTCAAACCGCCATGCCCGTATTTTGGAGCCTGCGGCGGCTGTGCGTACCAGCACATGCCTTACGAGATGCAGCTCACCGTGAAGCGTGACCAGGTCGCGCAAGTCCTGCGGCGGCTCGGAGGTTTTGGAGAAGTGACGGTGGACGACACAGTTGCGTGTCCGTTGCCTTTCGGATACCGGAACCGGATCACGGTGCATTGCCGCGGAAACCGGATTGGATTTCACCATCGCGACGGCCGTGGGTTGGTGGACATCACGCGGTGTCTGCTCGCTTCGGAACCGGTGAATGCACTGCTGGCAGACTTGCGGGCGCAGCGCGCCGTGAGGGAAGGGGCGCGGACTCTTCGCGAGCACACGGACCGGTTTGGTTTTCACCAAACGAACGATGCGGTCGCGGCGTTGCTGGCGGATGCAGTGACGGCCGAATGCACGGCGGGCGGGCCGTTGCTGATTGATGCGTATTGCGGTTCAGGATTTTTTGCCAAGCGGCTCGTCGGAATATTCGAACGCGTGGTCGGGATTGAATGGAACGTGCGCAGCGTGGAGCTCGCGCGGAAAAACGCGGCTGCCAACGAGACGTATCTGGAAGGAGACGTGGCCGAGCGGCTCGCGGTTGCGCTCGAAATGGACGGGCGCTCCGACGCCACCGTGATTCTCGATCCGCCGTCGCAGGGGGCGGACGACCGCGTGTTGGCCTGGCTGCTGGACCGACCAGTGGCCCGCCTACTCTACGTTTCGTGCAATCCCGCGACGCTCGCGCGCGATTTGAAGCGGCTGGCCGGATGTTACCGGCTGGAGCATGTCCGGCCGTTTGACATGTTCCCGCAAACCGCCGAAGTCGAGGTGCTCGCCGTCCTCACACGATCGGAGAATTTATGATGCTGACGAGACGATTTGGCCGCACCGAGCTGGCAATGCCAGTCTTCACCTGTGGAGGAATGCGCTACCAGGAATCGTGGGATGATCTGGGGCAGGAAAAAATCACCGCGGCGAATCAGGCGAATCTGGAAGCCACGGTGCGCCGCGCGGTGGAGCTTGGAATCACCCACATCGAAACGGCGCGTGGCTACGGGACGTCCGAGCGGCAGCTCGGGCACGTCCTGCCGACATTTCCGCGCAACGAAATCATCGTTCAGACAAAGGTCAATCCGTTCGACGATCCGAAACAATTCCGACGGACGTTCGAACGGTCGATGGAGTTGCTTCAACTCGACCACGTCGATCTTCTGTCGATTCACGGAATCAATACCGACGAACTGCTCGAGTGGACTGTTCGGAAAGGTGGATTTTTCCGCAAAGGAGGCTGTCTCGAGGTGGCCCGCCAGCTGCAATCCGAGGGACGGGTGCGCCACATCGGGTTTTCCACGCACGGGCTGTGCCGGACGATTGTCGCCGCGATCGAAACGGGAGAATTCGACTACGTCAACCTGCATTGGTATTGGGTGAACCAAAGCAACTGGCCCGCAGTCGAGGCGGCCATCCGGCACGACATGGGAGTTTTCATCATCAGCCCCAACGACAAGGGCGGAAAACTTTACGAGCCGTCGCAAAAGCTCCTCGAATTGTGCGCACCGCTCACGCCGATGGCTTTTAATGATCTGTTCTGCCTGCTGCGGCCGGAGGTTCACACGCTGAGTGTCGGCGCGGCCCGGCCAACGGATTTTGATGCCCACATCGAAGCGCTCACCCACCTCGACCGGGCAGCGGAGCTTGTTCCCGAAATCGAAGCACGCCTCGTGGCGGAGCTGGAACGTCAGCTTGGCGGCGAATGGGTCGCGCGCTGGTCGGAAGGCATTCCTGATTGGGATCAGGTGCCCGGCGACGTGAATGTCTGGGAAATCCTGCGCCTGGCAAACTACGCCAAGGGTCTCGATCTCGTGGATTTCGCGAAAATGCGCTATAACCTGCTCGGGCAGGCGGACCATTGGTTTCCCGGAAAAAATGCGGCGACTTTCGACGAGGCGGGAGTGCTGAATGCCGTGGCAGCCAGCCCATTTCGCGAACGGATTCCCGCAGCGCTCCGCGAGGCGCATGATCTGCTTTTCGATAAACCCGTCGAGCGGCTCAGCAAGGGCGATTAACGCGGACGAGTCCCCGTTATCGGATTTTCGGGAATCTTGGATTTACCGGTTGTCTGGAAGAGCCCAGGCAGCGTCAGATCCGCTCGACCACGCGGAGGGGCACTTTCGACGCCGGGTCGAGGTGCAGACGGTGCTCAAAAAGCTCGCGACGGACAGCCTTTTTGATCGAATCCAGCGACACGTGGGGCGTGCGCAATAGATCAGCCAATGCGGCAACCTCAACCGGCGCATCAAGCTCCGCTTCCAGCTTCAAACTGGCGCTCAGCAAGCGGCGCAGTCGGTAAAATGGCAGGTAATGATCACTCTCGAACCGGCACCGGCACGTGAGAAACTGGTCAAGCGTCTGACTCCAATTTTTCCCGTGGAGGAGCGCCTGCCGCAGGTCGATCAACAGATTCCAACCGGCAGGATCAGTGACCGGAAAAAGGCCTTCGACGATTTGGGCCGCGTCCAAACGCCAGCCCGTGATGGTCGGCGGATTGATGATAGTGGTCAGACTCATTGATGTGACTTCCATCATACGGGATTGAGACTTGATCGCAATTGAAGATCGCGAATTTTGCAAAAAAAACCCGCTCCGGTCGAAACCGAAGCGGGTTGAGTGAGGAGGATCTGAAGAATCAGAGATTTTTCAGGAAGCTCTTGAGCATCCAAAGCGTTTTTTCGTGGGTCTGGATGCGTTTGATCACGATGTCCTGAGTTTCGAGATCACCGGCCTCTTCGCAGACTTTGCGGAGGGCGAAAGCGTTGCCGACGAGGAGTTCGTGGGATTCGATGAGGTGGGCGACAAAATCCTTGGCGGGCGTCGCGGTCACACTCTGCTCGTGAATGCCGGAAAGTTTACCGAGTGTCTTGAGTCCACCGGGGGCGAGGACGTCAAGCGCACGGAGGCGCTCGGCAACTTCGTCGATGGCCGTGAAAAGCTCTTCGTATTGAGCCTGAAAAGCGATGTGGAGCTGGAAGAACGACGGACCCTGAACGTTCCAGTGCGCGAGATGGGTCTGGGCCATCAGCGCGTAGGAATCCGCGAGCAGGGTTTGCAGGCCTTCCGTGACGGCGGAGGATTTTTGGGTGGTAGCAGTCTGGGTGCTCATAAATTAGGAGTTTGCACGACGGTAGCGGTCGGATGGCCCTTGCGCAACGTTTCGCTGTGCGGTTCGCTGGAGATTCATGGCGAAAACATTGTGCGACTGGTCGGAAAAACGCATCGAGCGGGACGCAGCGAAGCTGGCCGAATTGGTTCGGGATCCGCGGTATTTCTGCCGCCGTTGTGCCCGGGTCGCCCACGGATCGAAGGTGCTTTGCAAACCGCGGCGATTTGCTTCGAATCTGGTTCCCGGCGAGGCGGAAGCCCCCTGAGTCTTTGATGCGCGCAAGGGGATGATCGCGCACGATTCCCTTCGATGAAA
The DNA here is from genome assembly GCA_041748215.1 of Chthoniobacterales bacterium. GTDB lineage: Bacteria > Verrucomicrobiota > Verrucomicrobiia > Chthoniobacterales > JAATET01 > JBGTDR01. The sequence continues at coordinate 15,875 of JBGTDR010000158.1, read as the reverse complement.
ACTTCCTCGACATCCCCGAAATCTCTTTCCGCCCGGTTGCCGCGCATTGCGGCAATCGCGCTCTTTGCTGCGGGCACTGCCTTGACGACGGCCTGTGACGCTCCCGAAACAACGGACCGACCGGATGGTACGACCCCAGGCGGCACCCCTGCTGCGCCGATGCCCGGAACCACGGTTCCTGAAACGACGACGCCCACAACACCGGTCACTCCGACCACGCCCGGAACTCCTGGCATGACAGAGCCGACCGCACCAGCGCCAACCGCGACTCCGATGGAAACCACCCCGCCGCCCGCGGGCTGAGTATTTTTCAATCATCTCGACCCCGGACATTCACGGGGTCTGATGATGCGCGCGCCCGGCAAATTTGCCGGGCGCGTCTCGTTTCCGTGCGGAGGCGCAACGAATATTTCCTCGCCATGCCGAACGGTGTCCTTAACTTCGTAGCTTTTTCATGAACGAAGAGCTGCAAAGAGTGGTGGAGTCCGGAAAATTAACTGCCGCCGCCGCTGCCAAACTGGATCAACTGCAACCCGGCGCATTTTGCCAGCACAAGAGCTGGGGGTTTGGAAAAGTTGTCGAGTGGAACCTGCTAACCGGACAGGTGTTCATCGATTTTCTGATCAAGAAATCCCACGCGATGCAGCTCGAGTACGCGGCGGAGACTCTCACCCCGGTTCCGGCGACTTCCGTGCGGGCACTGATCGCGACGGAACCCGAGGCGGTCCTGATTCGTGCCAAGGAGGATCCCGCGGGACTGGCGAAATCCGTTCTGGCGGACTTCGGGGGCCGGGCCACGCCGGATCAGGTGATGTCCATTTTTGTGCCGCACGGAATGGATGTGCCCGCATTCAAAAAGTTTTGGGATGCAGCGAAGAAGAAGCTCAAGGGCGATCCGCACGTTCACGTCCCCAACAAAAAGGGGGAGCCCATCGAGCTGCACGAAGCCCCGGTGAATCAAGGCGCTAAGCTCATTTCGCAGTTCCGCGACGCGCGCCATCCGAAGGACCAGGTCCTGGCAGTCGAGTCGATCGTCAAGGGATTCGACGATCTCGTGAAGGAAGTAGAGGAGATGAAAATTCTCGCCACGCAGGTCGAGGACGCCGCCCGCAAAGGCCAGCGATTGCACGCGACGCAGGCGATCGAGATGTTGCTGGCGCGCGACGAAATTTGTGAACGACACGAAGCGCTTCAGCCCGGTGAAAACGCTCCGGTCGTCGCTGATATCCTGCGCAGCGAACAGTCCCGCCTTCCCGAGTTGTTCGCGAGCGTGCCGGCAGCGAAACACCGTCGCATGCTTTCGCATTTTAAAGAGGCGTTCGCCGATCGCTGGCAGGACAAAGCATTGGCGCTTGCCCTGAACAGCAGCCCGCGCCTGGTGCAGGAAATTGGACGACTCTTTGAAGTCGAAGGCCAGCAGGAGGCATTCCGCGACGCGCTCGATAAGTGGATTCGCGAGCGGGCGATGTCGCCGGAAGTTCTCTTTTGGTTCTGCAAGGAACGGGGCGGCTCCTACCCGGAGCTTTTCACGGTCGAGATCTTCACCGCAATCCTCTCATCGCTCGAACAGGACATGTTGAGCGACATCACGCGCGGCACAAAACTTCATGACCTCGTGATGGACGACAAAACGTTGCTGGGCGAACTCCTCAGCGTTGCGAACATGGACCAGGTGCGGGACGTGGTTCGCAAACTCAAGCTCACGACCGTATTCGACGATCTCAACAAACGGTCGCTGCTTGCCCGCATCATCAAGCTGCATCCGGAGATTCAGAGCATGGTGACCGGTGAGCAGGAGGAGGGCCGGGACCAGAGCCTCGTCGTTTCCTGGGCGAGCCTCGAGAAACGCCGCAAAGAATACGAAGATCTGGTCAATCGTCAGATCCCCCAAAACACCCGCGACATCAGCATCGCGCGGTCCTACGGCGACTTGCGCGAAAATTTCGAATTCAAGAGCGCCAAGGAACAGCAGCGTGTTTTGCTCCGCCGCAAATCGGAAATGGAAACCGAGCTGAGCCTCGCGCGCGGGACAAATTTCGAGGAGGTCGATACTTCAAAAGTTTCGATCGGCAGCATCGTCACACTTTCCGATCCCGCCTCGGGTGCGACGGAAACTTATTCCATCCTGGGCGCGTGGGACAGCATCCCCGAGGAGGGCGTGGTTTCCTACCAGGCCGCCATCGGACAAGTGCTGCTCGGCAAGCCGCCCGGTGACACCATCGACCTGCCGACCGAGACGGGCAGCCGATCCGTGCGGATCGAGGCCATCGAACGCTTTAATAATCTTGAGTTGCTGGGCGAGACCGCAGAGGCTTCCGCCTAGCCGCCGGGCAGTCCGCCCGGTTGATAAAATCCACTGAATTTTTTCATGTCAGACACCACGATCATCTCCGTCCGCGCCCGCGAAATCCTGGATTCCCGGGGAAACCCCACCGTCGAAGTCGATGTCGAGTTGCTCGGCGGAGCCATCGGCCGCGCGGCGGTTCCCAGCGGCGCCAGCACGGGTGAGCACGAAGCGGTCGAACTTCGCGACGGCGTCAAAACCCGCTACCTCGGAAAAGGCGTCACAAAGGCAGTCGCCAATGTCCACAAATTGATCGCGCCGGAAGCTGTCGGCATGGACGCCCTCGACCAGGTTTCGCTGGATCGCATGATGCTGGCGCTCGACGGCACTCCGACCAAAAAGAAACTTGGCGCGAATGCCATTCTCGGCGTTTCGCTCGCCGCCGCCAAAGCGTCGGCCGCCCAGCTTGGCCAGCCACTTTACAAATACCTCGGTGGACCCAACGCCAAAGTGCTGCCGGTTCCCATGATGAATATCGTCAACGGCGGTGCGCATTCGGACGCTCCGATCGATTTTCAGGAATTCATGATCATGCCCAAGGGGCTGCCGACCTTCTCGGAAGCACTGCGTTGCGGAGCTGAAGTGTTTCACGCGCTCAAATCGGTGCTCAAGGGCCGCGGACTTTCCACCGCCGTGGGTGACGAGGGCGGATTTGCGCCGGCGTTTGACTCGGTCGAGGACGCGTTGGATTCCATTGCGAAAGCTGTGAAAGCCGCGGGCTACAAATTCGGCAAGGAAGTCTTCGTCGCTCTCGATTGTGCCGCCTCCGAATTTTACGACTCCTCGAAAAAAGCCTACGTTTTCAAGAAGTCCGATGGATCCAAACGCACCGACGATGAGCTCGTCGCGTATCTCGCGGACCTCTGCAAAAAGTACCCGATTATTTCGATCGAGGACGGCTGCAACGAAAACGATTGGGTGGGTTGGAAAAAACTCACCGACGCCATCGGTGACACCGTGCAAATCGTCGGCGACGATCTTTTCGTGACGAACGTCGACTTTTTGAAAAAGGGCATCGACCAGGGCGTCGCGAACTCGATTCTCGTCAAGGTGAACCAGATCGGATCGCTCACGGAAACGTTCGATGCCATCGAGCTGGCCAAGGAAAATGGCTACACGTCCGTCATCAGCCACCGCTCCGGTGAGACCGAGGATGCGACGATTGCCGACATCGCAGTGGCCACCAATGCCGGCCAGATCAAGACGGGTTCGCTTTGCCGTTCCGACCGAGTCGCGAAATACAATCAGCTCCTGCGCATCGAAGAAGAACTCGGTGCCAATGCGATCTACGGTGGCAAGATGCGCTGACCGTGCCACGTTGACTCGATGAGAACCGCCGCCCGCCCTGATTTCCGGAAACGCCGGGAAACGGATTTTTGGCGGGCCGTCAATCGGGCCATGGTCATCCTGATCGGTCTGGGATCGGTGGGTTTGATCGTGATGGCTTTTTATCCCGAACTTCGCCGCATCGACGAGATGCAGCAGAATTGGGACGCGTTGAAACAGGAACTCGCGGCGGAGGAATTGCGCTACCGCCAGCAGGAACGTGCGGACGGTTGGTTGAAAAGCGATCCGGAATACGTCGAGACACTCGCAAGAGACCGGCTCGGATTGATGAAGGAAGGCGAGACCATCTTCCGACTCGACAGTCGGCACGGACTTGGCGAACCGCCAGCGGGTCAGCTCCAGTAAAATTTTTTGTTGTATGGCCGAAGAACTTCAGACGATTGACACCTCCGAACTCACCCGACGCGTCGGGGAGTTGCGGAGGTATCTTTGACTTCCCCGCCCTAATCCGGCGGCTCGACGAGATCGAATCCCGGATGGCCGATCCCGGCTTCTGGGATCGCAAGGAAGTCGCGCAAAAGGACATGGAAGAGGTCTCCCGCCTGCGGGGATTGATCGATCCTTTCAAAGCGCTGGAAAGCCGCGCGGCGGATCTCGAAATCATGCAGGAATTGGCGGCGGAAGAGCCCAATGCCGATTCGCAAGCTGCCGCCTACCGCGACCTGCAGACCGAACACGACGCGCTGCTGGCCGACCTCGCAAAATTCGAGTTGAAACAATTTCTGAGCGGGCCGTTCGATAACAACCCGGCTTTCCTGATCATTCACGCCGGCGCGGGCGGCACCGAGTCGTGCGATTGGGCCGACATGTTGCTGCGGATGTATCAACGCTGGATGGAGCGTAATGGCGTGGCGAGTGAAGTCATGGACATTCAAGTCGGTGACGAAGCGGGAATCAAAAGCGCCACGCTGCGGGTGACGGGCGAGTCAGCTTACGGTTATCTGAACTGCGAGCGCGGGGTGCATCGTCTGGTGCGGATTTCCCCGTTCGATTCCAACAAGCGGCGCCACACTTCCTTCGCGAGTGTGGACGTGGTTCCCGAGATCGAAGACGTCCCGATCGAGATCGACGAAAAGGATTTGAAAATCGACACGTACCGCAGCGGTGGCAAGGGAGGGCAGAATGTCAACAAAGTGGAAACCGCCGTTCGGATCACCCACCTGCCGACCGGGGTTGTTGCGGCCTGTCAAAACGAGCGGAGTCAGCTGAAAAATCGCAACACCGCGATGAACATGCTCAAGGCGAAACTCCTCCAGATCGAGGAGGATAAAAAGCGCGCCGAAGTCGAACGGCAGTACGGCGAAAAAGGGGAAATCGGCTGGGGCAGCCAGATTCGTTCCTACGTGTTTCAGCCGTACCAAATGGTGAAAGACCTGCGCACGGGCGTGCAAACCAGCGATATCCAGGGCGTCATGGACGGCGAAATCGCTGAATTCATCGAAGGCAAACTGCGCGGCCTGACCTACAAAAAAGGCACGACGGACGACGACGATTTGTAGCGTCGTAGCAGTTACGCGGACTATTGCTGGGGGCTCACGAGGGCGGCGAGGCGGCAGCGGAGGCGGAAAAGGAGACCGCCATTTTCGTATGCGAGCATGTCGTCGGGTTTCGACGCGGCAAAATCACGTTCGAACATGGCTTCGACCTCCCGGGTAAATTCCGCGCTGGCGACGGCCACGGACAGTTCGAAGTTCAGCATGAACGACCGGTAATCGAGATTGATCGAACCCACGACGGCGAGGTCGTCATCGGCGAGGATGACCTTTTGGTGCATGAAACCATCCTGGTAACGCCAGACCTGGACGTTGGCGGCGCGAAGTTTGGGATAAAACGTGAAGGACGAGAGCCAGGGCAAAATGTGATCGGGGTGCTGGGGCAGGAGAAGCCGAACTTCGACGCCACGGAGGGATGCGTGAGCGATGGCGGTGAGCAGGGCGGAGTCGGGAACAAAATACGGGCTGGCGAGCCAGAGCCGGGTTCGCGCCGAGCGGATGACTTCGAGCAGGGAGGCGGGGCACGTATTCCAAGCGGTCGTGGGGCCGCCCGGAATCGTGCAGGCGGCGAAGTTGCGCGGGGCGGGATGGACCTGCCACGGGAGGTCGAGCACTTCTCCGGTGGTAAAGAGCCAGTCCTCGAGGAAGGGAATCTGGAGGGCCTGCACGACGGGACCTTCGAGTTGAAGAAACGTGTCGCGCCACGGCCCGAACTTGGGGTCACGGCCCATGTATTCGTCACCGACGTTGAGTCCGCCGACAAATCCGTGTCGGCCATCGGTGACGACGAGTTTGCGGTGATTGCGAAAATTGATTCGGAACCGTTTCCCGCGGTCGCGATTCGTGACAAACGTGCGGAGGTGGACGCCGGCGGCACGGAGTTCCTCCCGGTAAGCCGCGGGCAGACGGCGGGAGCCGACCTGATCGATGAGCATGTGGATCTCGACGCCGCGGCTGCGGGCCGCAAGCAGGTGGGCTTTGATTTCCCGCCCGAGCTCGTCGTCGTGCACGATGAAAAACTGGATAAGAATGAATGATTCGGCGGAGTCGATTGCCTCGCTGATTGCCTCAAACGTCCCGGCCCCGTCGATCAAGAGACGGGCATCATTTCCGGTCGTCACCGGAAGCCGGACCAGTCGCTCGGTGAGTCCGACGGAGTCTTCGTATTTTTCCTCGAAGCCGGAGCGGTGGGGCTCGAGGGCGGTTTGAGCATGCTTGAGCGCCTCGTCGAGTGCGGGGGATACACCGGTGCCCGCGAGCACGTAACCGGAAAACCGGGATTGGCCAAAGACCAGGAAAAGTGGAATCGCGCCGTAGGGAAACAGCGCCAGCGCCATCATCCACGCGATCGCAGCCTGGGGCGTGCGGGAAATCAGGATTGCCTGGAGCGCGAACAGCACGCCTGCGATGTGGAAAGCTATGGTCGTGCCAGCGAGAAACAATTCCCAAAACATCAGCGAAAGTATGGTGTATCCAGCGCAGACTGAACAGCCGCGGGAATGCGCATGGACAAGCGGCAGGAGGGTCGCGAAATTCGGTCGATGACCGCCGTCGAAATGCTTACTGTGCCCGTCGAAGTCGCCAATTCCTCGTACGAAGTGCGGATCGGAGACGGCATCCTGTCGGATTGTGGCGAAATGATCCGCGCGCTGCACCGCCCGGGACGGGTGGCGGTGGTGACGGATACCAACGTCGCGCAGATTCACCTGCCCGCCGTCATCGTGTCGCTCGAGAACGCGGGATTGGATCCCGTGGTCATCGCGGTCGAAGCGGGCGAAACCTCCAAGCGGCTGGAGTGTGTCGGAACGATTTGTGACGCGATGATAGCCGCCAATCTCGACCGCAACGCGCTGCTTGTCGCCCTGGGTGGCGGTGTGGTGGGCGACCTGGCGGGATTCGCGGCGGCCGTCTATTTTCGTGGTATTCCGTTCGTGCAAATTCCGACGACCGTCGTTGCACAGGTCGATAGTTCGGTGGGCGGCAAGACGGGGGTGAATGCTCCGGGCGGTAAAAATTTAATCGGATCATTTCATCAGCCGAGTCTCGTGATTGCGGATCCTACGACGCTGCTAACGCTGCCCGCGCGCGAATACCACGAAGGATTCGCCGAGGTGGTCAAACATGCCGTGATCCGCGACGCGGAGATGCTCGCCGTGCTTGATCCCGTTGATCGCAGCGGACTCACCGCTCTCATCGCCCGGAACGTCAGAATCAAAGCGGCCATCGTGGCGGCGGACGAGCGCGAGACGACGGGCGAGCGTGCCTTGCTCAATTTTGGGCACACGATTGGCCACGCCATCGAGCAAACGGGAGGTTACGGGCGGTTTCTACACGGCGAGGCAATCAGCATCGGCCTCCACGCCGCGTTGCGCCTCTCGGTGCGGCGGGCCGGGCTTCCAGTGTCGGAGTGCGAACGCGTCGTTGCGCGATTGCGCGATTTCCAGCTGCCAGTGACCATCCCGACAGATCTCAAAACCGATGATCTCATCATTGCGATGGGTCGTGACAAAAAATTCGTGACCGGCGCAGTGCGTTTTGTCCTCACCCGGCAGCTCGGCAGCGCGTTCGTTTCGGCTGACGTGACCGTTGCGGAAATCGCCGCGGTGATCGACGAATTGCGTAAGCATTAAGCAACCCGTCGGCCGCGTGTGCGTCAGGGAAGGGACGTTGGCTGCGATGTTAGGTGGCCTGCGGCGATGTCTTCGACTTCCGCCACCGACTCGACATGGGCGAATTTTTCGCGGAGGTGGCGTCCGCCCGGCATGCCCCGCGTGTAGGCCATGAGGCGGGATCGCATGCTGTGGAGAGCGCGGCGTTCGTCTCCGCGGCGACCGGCTTCCTGGCGGCAGTGATCGACGACGAGTGTCCAGCGTTCGGTCAGCGTAGGCGGGGTGAATCCCGGATCGTTGGCGAGCGCGGCCCGGATCTCGGCAAAAATCCACGGGTTGGTCATGGCGGCACGCCCGATCATGAGGCCGGCGACCCGGGTTTCACGTTGGTGCCGCAGGGCGTCCGCGGCGCACGTGATGTCACCGTTGCCAATCACCGGAATCATCACTTCTTCGGCGACTGCGCCGATGACATCCCAGTCTGCAGTGCCCGAGTAGCCTTGTTCCTTGGTGCGGCCGTGGACGGCGAGGCGCTGAATGCCGGCTTGCTCCAGGATGCGGGCGGTGGCCGTGGCGTTGATCGTAGTGCTGCTCCAGCCGATCCGGATTTTGGCGGTGACGGGGAGGGGGGCAGCGGCCCGCACGACGGCGGTGGCCACGCGTTCGAGCAGCGGACAATCTTTCAGAAGTGCGGAGCCTCCCTGCTTGCAGACGACTTTATTGACGGGGCAGCCGAAGTTCAGGTCGATGAAATCAGGCTGAACCCAGTCGATCACGTGACGGGCGGCTTCGGCGAGGTGGTCGGGATTTCCTCCGAAAAGCTGGACACCGACCGGACGTTCATCGGGAGCGAAATCGAGGTATTCGCGCGTGCGTTCGTTGCGCCGAAAGATGCCTTCTGCGGAGACAAATTCCGACGTGAGTACGTCCGCGCCACGCTCCCGGCAAATGCGCCGGAAAATCGTATTCGTGACCCCGGCCATCGGCGCGAGGAAAAGCGGGAAGGCAGGTTTCAGGAGAACGTTTCGGGAATCAGGTTTTTGACCCGAGGGATTCGTCGAGCAGTGCGGAAACTTCGCGTTGCACGTCGGGAATTTGCTCGATGCTCAAGTGGGGATTCTTGAGCAGAAAAGTTTCGCCGCTGCCCGGATGTTCGTAAACGAGAGTGTCCGCGTCGGGGGCCTCAATGGCGCGCAGCGTGCGTTTGCGCTCGAGCATGATGGCGAGAATGTAGATCGCGTTTTCGTAACGCGAATCCCCGGCGGCGATCAAGCTGCGGAGCAGGCTCTCGGCGTCGTTTTTTTTGAGTGCCTCGGGTGGTGCCGGAGGTGGAGGTTCGTAGCGGGTGCGCCAAAACGAGAAAGGTTGAAGGTTGTCGTTGCGGTCCCGCCAGGCCTGTTCGGAAACGTCTTCGCGGCGGTAGCCCGTGTCGTCGCGGAAGAGCAGCGTGTAAAAAAATTCGCCTTCCTCGAAGTCGCGACCCGTCTGCGAACAGCTGTGGGATCGGCTTTTGATTTCCCAGTCGGTTTGCATGGGGTCAGCCGAAAAGTTTGGGAATCGGGACGTCGCGATTCGTCGAACGCATCCAGAGCAGGATGAAGCCGATGCCGAGGAAAAGAACCATCGGCCCCCAGGCGGCGAGGGCGGCGGGGATCTTGTGGCCCTTGCCGAGAGCGATGGCCAGGCTGCTGACGAAAACCAGCAAAAAGAAGAGAGTGATCGCGGTTGCAACGCCCCCAAGAATTCCACGGCGCGAATAAACGATGCCCATTGGTGCAGCGATAAAGACTACAAGAATGCACACCCACGGCAGTGCCCAACGGTAGTGGAGCTGGGTGCGAAACGGTGCGAGCCGCGCGTCGGGAAAGTCGGAATTGTATTGAAGATACGCTTCGAGCTCCGGCACAGAGAGCCAGTCCGCGTTCATTTTTGAGCTGGCGATGCGCTGGGGGGTTTCGCTCCAGCCTGACATCGAGAGCTCTTCCATGTATTCGGTTTTGGTGATCTCACCTTCGGGATCGACCTCGACGTATTTCACATCTTCAAAGTTCCAGACGTTCGTGACCGGATCGAAGTATCCGGTGCGCCCGTACCATTGATGGAGAATGATTCCCTGGGGATCCTGCTGGATGATCTGGAAATCGTGGATGGAATTCCGGTCGGTGTAGAGACGTCGCATGAACCAGGTGCGCGAGTCCTCCCGGTTGCGGAAGAGGTGGGCGAGGAGATACGTTTCGCGTTTTTCGCCGCGTTTGATTTCCCGCAGCAATTCCTTGCGGTTCTCCTGGGCTTTTGGTGCGCCGGAATAATTAAATACGGCGGTAATTCCGGTAAGAATGAGACCGACACCAAATAGCGGCAGCAGGACACGCACAACGCTGCGACCCGAGCCAAGCATCGAGATAATCTCGTTTGAACGCGACATTTGCGTGAGTGAGTAGAGCAGCGCGAGCAGCATGCCGATTGGCAGACTGATCACGATGATCTCGGGAATCTGGCTCAGGTAAAACTCGAGGATCTTGCTGAACGGCGCGCGGCCCTCGATGAAGTCCGGCCCATTGTCGCTCAGGTCGAAGACAAGCCAGATTGCGATGAAGCCGAGAAAGCAGTAGATGAACGGGACGATGAATTTCTTCAGGACGTAGCGGTCGAGAATGGTCATTAAGATCAGAAAAGTGGTGGCGTCCCTCGGGGCGGTGCAACCGGGCGGACGAGAGGTATTCTCACGGCAAATCCGGGGCGTTCAACCTCAAAGCGTGGTGGCGGCGCCGTCGTGATCTCGCTGGTCGAACCGAGTGCCGGGACCGCGGGCAGTGAGTTCGAGCGGGAGATCGAAGCGATCTTTTCGCGATCGGGATTACTTTCGACGCGCGAGGGATTCGAGTGGCGCGGTGAGCAGCAACGGATGGCGTGTGAGGTGGCGCGGACGCTCGAGGGAAGCGGTCACGTGGTGATCGAAGCCGGCACCGGCGTCGGCAAATCCTTCGCTTATTTGATTCCGGCGATCCTTTTTGCGGTGCGGAAAAAACGCAAGGCCGTGATCTCGACGCACACCATCAACCTCCAGGAGCAACTCGTTTTCAAAGACATCCCGGCGCTCCAGGGGTTGCTGCCCGTGGATTTCGAGGCGGCCCTGCTCAAGGGTCGGCAGAATTATTGTTGTGGCTCGCGGCTCGAACGGGCCATCCGCCAGCGCGAATCGCTTTTCACATCCACCGAGCAAACGGAACTTGAGCGCATCCGGGAGTGGAGTCACCAAACGAAAGACGGATCACTGAGCGATTTCATCGAAGAGCCCGATCCAAATTTATGGGCGCAGGTCTGCAGTGAACGCAACATTTGCACCGCAAAAACGTGCGGGGGAAATCCGCGGTGTTTTTATCAGGCAGTGCGGCGGCGACTGCTTACGGCGGACGTGATCGTCGTGAATCACACCTTGTTTTTTACGCTCCTGGGATCGGAGGCGGAACTCGAGCCGCGACCGGATGGGGGATATCTGTTTCCCAACGATTTCGCGATCTTCGACGAGGCGCACACGATCGAGGGCGTCGCGTCGCGGCACATCGGATTTTCAGTGTCGCAATACGGCCTGCGGGCGGGGTTGCAGCGGCTCTACAATCCCCGCACGAAGAAGGGGCTTTTTCAGGCGTTGCGCGAGATCGACAGCATTCAGGAAGTGACGCGTTTGCTGCCGATGGCGGACGAATTTTTTGACAGGGTGGGGCGGGCCTGCCGGTTTGGCAAAGGACGGGAATTCCGCTTGCGTCAGCCCGGAGTCGCGGATGCGTCGGAGTTGTGCGACTCGATCGTTCGGCTGATCGAGCTGGCGGCACTCGCGCGAAACAAAACGGACGATGAGATCACGAAGGCTGAGCTGATGGACCTCGCCGGACGGTTGCGAGAGACGCGGGCGAACCTGATTGAGTTTCTCGAACAGGAAGCGCGGGATCACGTGTATTGGGTCGAGCAATCCGGCCGCCGCGAATCGCTGCACAATCTGCATGCGGCTCCGGTCGACCTTGCGGGTTGCCTGCGACGACTGCTCTTCCGCGATGGAAGTTGCTCGGTGATGACGAGTGCGACTTTGTCGATCGGGCAGCCTGATTTGCGTTATTTCCGGGAACGGGTGGGAGCGGAGGCGGTGGCGGCCCTCCAGATCGGAAGTCCATTCGATTTTGAGAAACAGATGACTTTGCACGTCGTACGGCGCATGCCGGACCCGCGGGACGCTGGATACGAAGAGGCACTGGTCAAGTGGATCGAACATTTCACGGTCGAATCCCGCGGCCGCGCGTTCGTGCTTTTTACGAGCTACCAGTTGATGCACCGGGTCGCGGAGACGATGCGGGATTTTTTCGAGGATCGGGATTGGCCGTTGCTGGTGCAGGGCGAGGGCATGTCGCGGACCCGCATGATCGTGGAATTTAAACAATCGGGCAGCGCGGTCCTGTTCGGCACGGACAGTTTTTGGGGCGGCGTCGACGTGCCCGGAGAAGCGTTGTCGAACGTGATCATCACGCGACTGCCGTTTGCGATGCCGGACCACCCGCTGATTGAAGCGAAACTCGAAGCGATCGAAGCGGCGGGTGGTGATCCGTTTCAGGAATATTCCCTGCCCGAGGCGGTTCTAAAGTTGCGCCAGGGCGTGGGTCGCCTGATCCGCTCGGGTCGGGATCGGGGCATCGTCGTCATTCTCGACAGCCGCATCGTGTCCAAGGGTTACGGAAAAAAATTTCTCGCCGCGTTGCCGAAATGTCCGGTGGAAATTCATTAATCCGGAAGATGGTCGCCCGAAAAACATCGGCGAAACGCGCCGGGTCCCGATTCCGCTGGGTTCGGATCGTATTTTTACTCGCGCTGGCAGTGGTCCTGCTGCCGGTATTTCAAGTCGGATGCGTGCGATTTGTGAATCCGCCGGTGACGCCGGAAATGATTCGGTTCCGCTGGGCGGGCGGGGACGAGGCGCGTGAACGCGGCCTGCGCTACGCGTGGATTCCGCTGGCTGACATTCCCAAAGACCAGATTCGTTACATCTGGGCGTCGGAGGATCAGCGGTTTTTCAAACATTCCGGAATCGACTGGGACGAGATCGAGCTCGCGTTGGAAGAAGCGGAGGAGTCGGGTGAAAAGCCGCGCGGAGCTTCGACGATCTCGATGCAATGTGCGCGGTCGTTGTTTTTGTGGCAGGGCCGCTCGTGGATTCGAAAAGGACTCGAGGCGTATTACACAATTTTGCTCGAGGCGCTCCTGCCGAAAACCCGCATTCTCGAGCTGTATCTGAACGTGATCGAGTTTGGAGACGGCGTTTACGGAATCAACGCGGCGGCGGAAACGCTCTACGACGTGCCGCCAGCGAAATTGACGCGCAGTCAGATGGCGATGCTGGCCGCCATCCTGCCAAACCCGAAGGAATGGCATCCGCGCCGCCCGACGCCCCGCCTGCTTCAGCGTCAGCAGCGGGTGATCCGGCTCGCCCGCCAGGCAAATTTTCCGGACGCCGAGTTGGAACGGTGATTGTCGTCGTTTGCCGGATCCTTTCGCGCGGACACGGGGAGGAGAGACGTGACAAGACGGAGACGTTCCCGATTGGGCATTGATATTGCAGATGAGGCCCCTATTTTCGCCGGTGAGTACGGTTATGCGTGATTTATTGATGGCGGGCGCCCGGGCGGGTGCGGTGATGATAATGGCGACGATTCTGACGGGGGCGCAGGCGCGCGCGGCGGAGAGTTTTATCATCGTGGACAACCAAACCGGGTTCATCCTCGCTTCCAAAGACGTCGATGATAAACGCCAGATCGCGAGCCTGACGAAGGTCGCAACGGCGATGGTCGTGCTCGATTGGGCCCGGCTGACGAGCGCTGATCTCGGCGAGCTTGTTCCGGTCACGGAAGCGGGAATGCGTGTCGGTGGAGTGAATCCGGCGGGGTTCCAGACGGGCGATCTCGTTTCGTTGCGGGACCTGCTGTATTCGGCCTTGATGGCGTCGGATAACGTAGCGGCTCACACGCTGGCGTATCACATCGGGCGGCGGCTCGCGAACCCGCAGAATCTGGCTGCTGAAGCCAATTTTGTCGCGCACATGAACGCGCTGGCCCGGAATCTGAACATGAAACGCACGCGGTTCATGAATCCCAGCGGGCTCGATAATCTGGAACGATCAGCGCCGACATCCTCGGCAGCTGACATGGCCCGGCTGACGCGCTACGCCTATTCGAAGTCGTCGTTTCCTTTCTACGTCTCGCAGAAAACGCGGGAGATTCAGATCAACCGGACTGGTCAGCCGCTGACCGTTTGGTTGCGCAACACCAATCCGTTGCTGGACCAGGATGGTATCGATGGGGTGAAGACGGGACGGACCGCGAAGGCTGGCGATTGCATCGTACTTTCGTCGGACAAACAGCCCGCGACCGTTCAGGATGGTGAGCGAACAGGTATCATCCCTCGCCGAATCATCGTTGTGCTCCTCGCAACGTCGGACCGGTCGGCCGAGGGACTTGCGGCGGTGCGTCGAGGCTGGGCGCTTCACGACGCCTGGTCCGAACAAGGTCGACTCGTCACCAAAAAGAACACTCTCGACTAGCGACGGGGAATATCGGAATGGGCAAAAAACGCATCGGAGTTCTGACGAGCGGAGGGGATTGTCCGGGACTGAACGCCGTCCTGCGCGGAGTGGCGCGCGCTGCGGAGAAGCTCGATCTCGATGTCATCGGGTTTAACGACGGCTTCGAGGGGCTGTTGCCACCCGGGAATTTTGTGAAGCTCGACCGGCACAATACCTCGGGCATCATGCATCTCGGCGGTACGATGCTCGGCACAACGAACCGCGGACATTTTGTCGCGAAGGTCGGAGCGGGAGAACGCTCGGCGGTGCCGGAGGAAGTCATCGAGCTGGCGCGTCAGACTTTTCGCGATCTCGACTTGCACGCCTTAATCGTGATTGGCGGCGACGGATCATTGACGACGGCGCTGCAATTGCTGGAGGCCGGCCTGCCGGTCATTGGAGTGCCCAAGACGATCGATAACGACCTCGAAGCGACGGCCACGACATTTGGATTCGACTCGGCGGTGGCCTGCGTTGCCGATGCGCTGGACCGATTGCACACGACGGCGACCAGCCACAAGCGCGTGATGGTGCTCGAAGTGATGGGGCGTCATACCGGTTGGATCGCTCTCTACGGTGGGCTGGCGGGCGGTGCGGACATCATTCTGATTCCGGAAATTCCTTTCGATTTGGAAAAAGTTGCCTCGGAGGTGATGCGTCGTGAGGAGCTCGGCTGCAAAAGCACGATGGTGGTTGTGGCCGAAGGGGCGACGCCGGTCGACGGCCGGCAGCTGCGCCATTCGACGTCGTCGGGTGAATATCGCCTCGGCGGTGTTGGCGAAATGGTTTCCCGCGAGATCGGCCGCCGAACGGGCAAGGAGACGCGTGTCTGCGTGCTTGGGCATCTTCAGCGCGGAGGAGCGCCGACTGCGTTGGACCGGATTCTCGGCACTCGTTTCGGAGTGAAAGCCGTTCAGCTCGTGGTTGACGGCATGTTTGGCTCAATGGTGAGCTACCGCAACGACCAGACCGAGGCCGTGCCAATCTCGCACGCGGTGCATCGGTTGCGGCGGATCTCTCCGCAGTGCCAGCTCATCGACGCCGCGCGTGCGGTCGAGATCACGTTCGGTGACTGAGATTTTGTCCATGGATTCACTCGACATGCTCCGCGGGGCGATCCGCGACGTTCCCGATTTTCCAAAGCCCGGAATCGTCTTCAAAGACATCACGCCGATCCTGTCGGATCCGGATCTGTTCCGGATCGTGATTCAGCATTTTGTTCAACAGTGCGCGGGCAAACGGATCACGCGCATCGCGGGAATCGACGCACGCGGATTTCTTTTCGGCGCCACGGTTGCCCACGAGTTGGGCGTTGGATTTGTGCCCATTCGGAAAAAGGGAAAACTTCCCTACGAAACGATTTCGCACAGCTACGCGCTCGAATACGGAGAGGCGGAAATCGAGATGCACACCGACGCCATGGAGCCGGGAGAGCGGGTGGCGCTCGTCGATGATCTTCTGGCCACCGGCGGCACGGC
>JBGTDR010000157.1:0-18675 GCA_041748215.1 Chthoniobacterales bacterium | reverse complement strand
CGCCATCCTTACCGCCCCACCGATTCCCACCGGCGGCGGCAATTTCCTGCGCGTCACCCGCACCGGCGGCACCACCACCCAGGAGGGCGTGTCGCGTCAATGGTCCACCGCCACGCGGCCGACCGACAAGTTTACCCGCCTGACCTTCTTCTACCGCATTGATTCCGATGCCACCTTCAACGGCACCAACGACGTTTTCAGCATTTCTCTGAACAGCGTGGCTGGTGCCTCCCCCGGGGCCAACTCCACCGTTTACATCCGGGCCTTTGGTGCCGTCCCGGACGGCAGCACCCTGCAAGCCCGCGAATGGGCGGTCTACAACGGCAACCCTTCGGTCTCCAGCGCCTACGATGTCACCCGGTTTCGCGGCACGAGCCTCGTCGCGGTCCCGGGCACGACCTATAAGTTCACGGTAGACGTTTATTCCGCCCCCGCCTCCGGCGCCACCGACGGGAAGACCCATGGCACCTACGATGTCACGATCAGCGACGGCACCCAGTCCGTCACGCTCGCAGGATCGCGTTTCCGCTCCACCGCACTCACCGCCGGCGGCTACCTCGCCTTTGCCGCGGAACAAAATCTCGCGACTGATAACCTCGCCTTCTCGGTCGACTCGATCGAACTCGACGCCCTCGTCGTGCCCTCCCCCCTCGAACTATGGCGCGCCACCTATTTCGCCGCCGAGCAGCTTGCCAACTCCGCCTTTGAGTCCTCGCTTTGGGGCCATCTGGCCGACCCCGACGCCGACGGAGCCGCCAACCTCCTCGAATACGCCTTCGTCGGAAATCCGTTGCAAGGGGGCTCTGGCAACCTGCCGGTCAACTCGTTGGTTGCGGGCAAACTCGCTCTCACCTTCACCCGTTCCCGATCCGACGTCACGTATACGGTTCAGGGCAGTTCCGACTTCGTCGCCTGGTCCAACCTCGCCGTCAACCCCGGCACCCTTGGCCAGCCCGTCACCGTGACCGACTCCCCGCCCATCGGCGCGACCAAACGATTTCTCCGCGTCAAGGTCACCACCCCCTGAACCGAATCGAAGCCCGCGGGCATTCCGCACCTCGATTACACATGCCCATCCCGGAGTCGGAATCTCTGGAAGCTCCCTTGCTCTCCAGGCAGCCGTCAACCTCCCGCATCATGGATAATCACGTTTGCTCTTAATTCCCTATTGAGAACTTACCTTTCGGCCTCGGCGCAAGGTGCGTCCGAGGTAATCTTCCAGTGAGCGCGGCTCGCGGTGCAAGAGTTCCTGCACTCCGGATTGCACGTTGGTGACGTGGCCGTTGCGGATGAGGCCGTAAACTTCGTTCATGTAGCGGCAGAGCACGGGTGGCATTCCAAACGATTGCAGGGTTTGTTCGAATGCCTCGGGCGTCACGGGCTCGTAACAAATCGCGCGGCCCAGCAGGTCGCTCAAAAATGCGGTGATCTCGGCGAAGGTTTGGCTGTGCGGTCCGGTGAGGGTGTAGATTTTCCCCGAGTGATTCGCACAGTCCGCGAGCACGCGCGCTGCGCAGGCCCCGATATCCAGCGGATCAATGAATGCAGTTCCCCCGCTTCCGCACGGCAGGGCGAGCACCCCGCTTTCGAGAGCCGGGCCGTAATAATTCACAAAGTTGCTGGCGAAAAACCCGGGTCGCAGGATCGTCCAGTTCGGCAAATTTCGAATGCGGGCCTCGATCCGGGCGTGAAATCCCATGAGGTCGTCCAGGTTTTCCATACCGTAAGCCGAAAGGTAGGTGACGCCGCCAAGGTCCCGACGATTCAATTCGTCGATGAACGGCGCGAGCAAATGTTCAACCTCCGGATCGAGGGGCGGGCCAAGCAGGAAAACTCGATCAATGCTCTCGAGAGCTCCGGAAAAAGTGGTGGGATCCGACCAATCGAGATGCCGCAAGGTCACTCCTTCACCGAGCAGTCGCGTGGCGTTTTCCAGATCGCGGGCACCCGCCACTGCGGGCACCCCAAGTTCACGAAGCGCATTGACGACCGCCTGGCCAATCGTTCCCGTCGAGCCGGTCACAAGCACGGAAGGAATTATGGAATTTGAAATATTCATCAGGCAGCGATTATTTTCCAAACGCCAAATATTGAAAACTACGCACTTTTTTCCTACATAGTTACTGAATGGAGACTTTAGTTGATTTTCAGGAGCTTGAGACGGAAGAAAATTGCGATTCGCCGGCAGATCGTTGCCCCGTGGTGTGGGCGTTGCAGGTGATCGGCGGCAAATGGAAACCCGCGATTTTGTGGGAGATTCGCCGCGGTCTCACCCGATTTGGCAAGCTCCAGCGCGCCCTTCCCGATTGCTCCCGCAAAATGCTCACCCAGCAACTCCGGGAGCTAGAGCGGGATGGCATCATCTGGCGGAAGGTGTACGCCCAGGTGCCGCCACGGGTCGAATACGGGTTCACGGCCCACGGCGAAACCCTCAATGCTCTCCTCGACCAGATTGCCGCGTGGGGAGAGTTTCATCGGAAAAGCCTCGGCAGTTCGACGGAAACTAACCGCGAGTCGCTCCAATCCGCATCTCATCGCCGGGCGAAAACCCGACCGCACGGGAATGGGTAAAGACAATGCATTTGCCGCGAATGGTCGGTTGCGGTTTGTTGCACGACGATGAAGACGGCCAATCGTGTGCGGATGGTGGCGGGACTCGTGACGGCGGCGTGGTTGATTGCAACCGCCAGCGCCCAGAAAAAAACGCCGGATTTTTCGGAGTTTGCGGGCCGGTATCGGGGGCAATTGGGACTGATCACGTTTGCCAATTTTGTGTTGCCGGCCTCCTCGAATATTCGCGTGAAAGTGCCTCGAAACGG
The DNA here is from genome assembly GCA_041748215.1 of Chthoniobacterales bacterium. Taxonomy (GTDB): domain Bacteria; phylum Verrucomicrobiota; class Verrucomicrobiia; order Chthoniobacterales; family JAATET01; genus JBGTDR01. Next base: position 15,856 of record JBGTDR010000157.1, on the reverse strand, counting down.
ACGGTCGGCGGTCTTCTTTTTCAGCGGTTCGTTGATTATCGGCGGGCAATCCTTCCCGATCAGCAACACGTTTACGTTCACCCGACGACGAAAGGTGATCGTCGCGGACCCGGTCTTTTTTATCAACGACCCCACCGGTGCAGCCGCCGGAAGGTATCGCCAGACCGGCAACACGGTTCGATTCAGCGTGGCGCCCCCGCAGCCGACGACCACAACACGCGGCTTCGTGAAATTGCGCCCCAAAGGAAACCGGAAGCGCCTGCTTGTTTTCTTCGAAATCGTCGACAACGGCGACCTTTACCAATTTCCCTTCCGCGCGATTGGACGGAAGAGACGGTGAACGAAAATCCCGGTCTCAACGGAGGCACTCCCCGAGCACCTTCAATGCACGGATGATTTCCGGATTGATTGGGAAACCAGCGTGAAGTCGGAAAGCCGTCGTCGGGCGGCCGTGCACCGTGAAAATTTCTCCGGGTGCGACACTCACTCGCAGGGCCAATGCCCGCTCGTAACATTCCATCGCACTCGATCCTTCGGACCACTCGACCCAGATCAAATACCCACCGCGCGACGGATGGATCCGGATGCCCGGAGGAAACACTTCCGTCACCAATTCGGTAAACTGCGCCATCCGTCGGGAGTATTGGGGACGGACTTTGCGAAGATGCCGGTCGTAATCGCCATTTTTTAGAAAAAGTCCGACGGCATGCTGAAGAGGCGTCGCGGTGCTGTAGCTGAGACGGAGTTTCAGAGCCTGGGCGGCGTCACGATAACGCCCCGCGACAAGCCACCCGATACGATAGCCAGGCGCAAGCGTCTTCGAAATCGACCCGCACAGAAGGATTCGTCCGCCGACGTCGTGTGACTTCACGCAGGGCAGGCGCATGCCATCGTGGAAGAGGTCGCCGTAAAGATCGTCTTCGATCAACGGCACGTCGCATTCGGCAAGCAGAGCGGCGAGTTCACGCCTACCCTGCGTGGAAAGGCATCCGCCCACCGGATTATTGTAGCTGGGAACCGTGAGCACGGCACGGATCGGGTGGCGTTGGAGCGCTCGGCGAAGAATCGCAAGGTCGAGTCCCGAAACGGGGCGGCTTGGAATTTCAATCACGCGAAGTCCCAACCCGGCGACAGCTTGCAGAATTCCGTAAAACGTCGGGCTTTCCACCGCAACGACATCGCCTGGCCGGGTCGTTACCTGAAGCGCAAGGTGAATCGCTTCGGAACAGCCGTTGGTTATGATGAAATCGTCTGGCTCAAGAACGCAACCCCAGGAGATGGAAAGTCGCGCCAATTCCTCTCGAAGCAACCGGCTGCCAACCGGGTGTTCGTAGCGGAGAGACTTCTCACCTTCGCGTCGCAGGATTTCACGCAAACAAAAAGAAAGCTCCGTCGTCGGCAACATGTCGGCACTCGGTTCAGCCCGACCGAGCGGAACGAGCGAGGGATCGAGCACGGTGCGAAGATGGTCGTGAATCAGCCCGGTGGTCCCTACGAGTGCCGGAGCCTCGGGCGGCACGGGTCGGCCAACGCGTGCAAGTGGCCGGCTCACCTCGACCGTCCACGCAGAACGCTCGCGCGCCACGATGAGACGCTCACTTTCGAGTTCCCGCAGCGCACGATTGATCGTCGTGAGGCTGACAGCGAGTTGAGCGGAGAGTCGACGTGTCGACGGTAAACGCGTGCCAGGCCGGTAGGTGCCCGCGGCAATCTGCGAACGTAGCTTCGCGGCAATGACCTGAAACAGCGGCATGGCGGAGATTAACTCCCGGGACGCGCGGCACAATCCGGACCGAAATCTGCTCACGCGAATAATCGTCGAATCTGAACCTTATTCGCCGGGAGAAGTCGGCGTATTCGTTACCAATGAGCATCGCCGCCAAAAATTTCGAACGGATCAAAACCACGTGTCCGCGGGATTGTTACGACGCGTGCGGGATTGTGGTGGAAACCCGAAACGGACGCATCAGCAAAGTCCTCGGCGACCCGGATCACGCGGTTGCCCAAGGGGCGCTCTGCACCAAGTGCGCCCTGGCTTACAACAGCGCGTGGATCGATCCCTCGCAGCGATTGCTGACGCCATTGCGCCGCACGGGGGCCAAGGGGACTGGTCTATTCGAGCGCGTCTCGTGGGAGACAGCGCTCGGGGAGATCACGGCCAGGCTTCAACCGCTCGTCGACACGAGCGGCGCGAAGACCGTGCTCCACACTCATTACACGGGAACTTGCTCCCTGCTGGCCGGCAACTACCCGCAACGCTTTTTCCACCGCCTCGGCGCGACCGAGGTCGACCCGGATTCGGTCTGCAACAAAGCGGGTCACGTTGCGCTTGGTGCGATGTTCGGATCGTCGCTTGACGGGTTCGACGCCCGCACGTCGCGCGACGCAAGCTGCCTGGTGGTCTGGGGGGCAAATCCTTCGACCTGCGCCCCGCACATTCACAAACACTGGCTCCGCGAGTTTCCCGGCGCGCTGATCGTCGTGGATCCCATCCGCCACGGCACAGCGGAAATCGCCACGCTTCACTTGCAGGTGCGACCCGGCACGGACGCGGCTCTTGCGTTTGGGCTGTTGCACCTCCTACGCAATCAGGGGGCTTTGGATCGTGATTTTATCGCCGCGCACGTGCGTGGTTGGGTTGACGTGGAAGATCAGCTTGATGCCTGCACGCCGCACTGGACCGAAGAAATAACCGGCGTTCCCGCGGCTCAACTCGAACAAGCGGCGCGACTTTACGGCAAGGGGCCGTCGCTGCTCTGGATGGGGCAGGGACTGCAACGTCAGCGACTCGGCGGCAATGTCATGCGCAGCGTCGCGCTGCTGCCCGTGGCCACGGGACAAATCGGCAAACCCGGAACGGGTTGGATGTTCATGAATGGCTTCGCCAGCCGTGGACTCGACCTCGATTATTTAACGGCCGAGCATCTTCGGCGGGAGCCCGCACCCAGCCTCAGTCACATGGACCTTGCCGCGGCACTCGAGGATCCCGCGCGCAGCCAGGTGCTTTTCTGCTGGAATAACAACATCGTCGCCTCCAGCCCCGCGCAGAATCGGCTGCGAGTGGCTCTCCAACGAGAGAATCTTTTGACGATCTGCTGCGATTTGTTTCACACCGACACCGTCGATTACGCCGACTACGTTCTGCCCGCGGCGAGCTTTCTGGAATTCGACGACCTCATTGCGTCTTACTTCCACTACACCCTCAGCGCACAGGTCAGGACCACCGAGCCGTTCGGCGAATCGCTGCCGAATCAGGAAATCTTCAGACGCCTCGCCAAGAAATTGAAATTTTCGGAACGGGAATTTCAAGACTCCGACGCCGAGATCATTGCGCGACTGCTTGCCAATTGCCGAGTGCCGATGACGTTTGCCGAACTCGCGGCCCGCGGCACGGTTGACGTTGCGCCCGATCCTGTCATCCCGTTCGCCGGTGGAATGTTTCCGACTGAGAGTGGCCGCATCGAGATCGACGCATCGGCCTTTCTCGAAGCCGGTCTCCCGGCCGCGCCCCAACCCTTCGTGCAAGCTCCGACCCAAAATGGGCGCCTGCGCATTCTCTCACCCGCTACGCCATGGCTCATGAATAGCAGTTATGGAAATGCGGCACCGATCCGGCGAAAACTCGGAGCCGCGGACGCGCTGCTGCATCCCAATGAACTCGCTGCCCGCGGCCTCGTCGACGGTAAGCCGATCTTGCTTTCCAATGATTCCGGGCAGCTCCAGGTGATCGCCCGCTCATCTGACGCCGTTCCGCCGGGCGTCTGCGTGGTTTACAAAAGCCGCTGGACCCGGCTGGCAGCGGATCACGCCAACGTCAATGTCCTGAATCCCGGCGAAAAATCCGACATCGCGGAGAGTTGCGCAGTTCATTCGATCGAAGCCGACTGCATCCCACTGCCCGCTCCAACATCGACACGCGTATGAACGCTGCACCCAACGCCATCGCTTTGCGGCACGTTCATTTTGAGGATCTCGGGATTTTGGAAAAACTCCTCGCCGACGTGGGTTACAGCGTCCGATACGTCGATGCCGTCACTGAGGATCTCTGTGATCCGAGTTTGGCGGCGGCCGGCTTGTTGATCGTGCTCGGTGGTCCCATCGCTGTTTACGAGCAGGATCTCTACCCCTTCCTCACTGACGAAATCACCCTCCTTCGGAACCGTTTGGAGCTGGACCGGCCAACACTGGGGATCTGCCTCGGCAGTCAGCTCATTGCGAAAGCGCTCGGAGGAAATGTCTATTCGAACGGCACACCGGAAATCGGCTGGTCATCGCTTTCACTCACGGAATCGGGAAAAAAGAGTTCGCTGCGCCACTTTACCGCTCCGGACACCCCGGTAATCCACTGGCACGGAGATACCTTCGAGCTCCCGGCAGGGGCAACGCTGCTGGCTTCGACTACCACGTGCGTCAACCAGGCATTTGCGTGGGGCCAGCGGACTCTTGCCGTTCAATTCCATCCCGAAGTCACGCGCATCGGCCTTGAGCGCTGGTTTGTGGGGCATCGCACAGAGATCGCTTCCGTTGCGCAGCTCTCTGTGACCGGGCTGCGCCGGGCCTCAGCTGTTCACGCCGACTCCTTGAACGCAACGGCACGCAAATTTTTCTCGGAGTGGCTCGCAACGCTGCCCTGACGCTATGAGCGAATTTCTTCGTTACCTCTATCTTGCAGAGTCCCACAACTACGTCGGCCACTTCGGACGGGAACCGGGCACCAGCCCAATGCTTCAAGTCCAAAGGTTACCTGTCCGTGCCGGTCGTGGCATTCCAGGAGATCGCTTCTTTGACTGGCGCCCGGATTTCAAAGGACAAATCTCGTTCTTCGCGAATGAGGTTCTTGAAGACATCGCTTCAAGATTCCCTGGCCAGCGTTTGCTGCCGTCGATGGTCCGCAGAAACGTGATCACAGCACAAGTAGACCTCAACGCTTGGATCGGTCGAGAATTCCAATGCCAGGGCATCCATTTCTTTGGAACCGAAGAATGTCGTCCGTGCCATTGGATGAACGTTGCGATCGGTCCGGGAGCGGAGTCAGCAATGAAAGGTCGAGGCGGATTACGCGCCCGAATTCTCACCGATGGATACCTCCGTGAGGGAGAGGCTGACTGGACCTGATGGCTACCGTCACGCCGCCTTGACCCTCGCCCGCCGTCGTTCGGCGATGCCCATGATCACGACGTAGAATACCGGGGTGAAGATCAGGCCAAAGAAGGTGACGCCCAGCATGCCGGAAAAAACGGCGGTTCCAAGCGCCTGCCGCATCTCGGCACCGGCACCGCTGGCGAGCACGAGTGGGAGCACACCGAGGATGAAAGCAAATGACGTCATGAGAATCGGGCGGAGCCGCAGGCGGCAGGCTTCGACCGCGGCGTCGAACCGGTTTTTGCCTTCTTTTTCCTGAATCTGTTTGGCGAATTCGACGATGAGGATGGCGTTTTTGCACGCCAGACCGACGAGCACGACAAAACCGATCTGCGTCAAAATGTTGTTGTCCATGCCGCGGAACCACACGCCGGCGATGGCCGCGAGCAGGCACATCGGGACGATCAAAATCACGGCGAGCGGCAGCGACCAGCTTTCGTACTGCGCGGCGAGGGTCAGAAAAGCGAAAAGCACGCAGAGCGGAAAAATGAAAAGCGCGGCGTTGCCCGCGAGCTTTTGCTGATACGCGATGTCGGTCCATTCGTACGAAAACCCGGCCGGCAAAGTTTCGGCCGCGAGGCGTTCCATGGCGTCGATCGACTGGCCGGAACTGATGCCGGGCAGGGTGTCGCCGTTGATCTCGGCAGCTGGGTAAAGGTTGTAACGCACGACGCGGTCGGGACCGGTTTTTTCCTGGATATCAACGAGCGAGCCCAGCGGGACAACTCCGCCCGCGCGGTTGCGGGTTTTGAGCCGGGCGATGTCCTCGGGTTCGTCACGGTAACTCGACTCGGCTTGGGCCGTGACGCGGTAAGTGCGACCGAAGAGGTTGAATTCGTTGACGAAAACGGATCCGAGATAAACCTGGAGCGTGGCGAACACGCTGGCGAGCGGGACGTCGAGCATCTTGGCCTTCACACGATCAATCTCGGCGTAGAGCTGCGGCGTGGTGGCGCGAAATGGCGCGAAGATTTGCGTGAGTCCGGGCTCCGCGCGAGCCGCGTCGGCGAGCTGATTTGTGGCGTCCTGCAGCGCGAGCAGACCGGCTCCGGAGCGGTCCTGGACCTGCATCTTAAATCCACCGCCGGTGCCGAGTCCCCGCACCGGCGGGGGTGGGATCACGACAATGACAGCGTCCGGAATCGCGGCGAATTTTTCCCGGAGTTCGGCCATGATCACGTTCGCGGAACGGCCGGCTTTTTCGCGTTCGCCGTAGGGTTTGAACGGCGTGAAAACGGCACCAGCGTTGGACGCGTTGGCCCGGGTGGCTCCGGAAAATCCCGCGAACGCGACCGCGTCGAGCACGCCTTCGGTTTCGAGCGTCAAGCGGGTGACTTCCCGCACGACCTGATCGGTGCGCTCGAGTGAAGCACCGTCGGGAAGCTGAATGGCCACGATGGAATACCCCTGGTCCTGCGCCGGAATAAAACCGATGGGCACCGCGCGGAAACCGAAAAAGGTCAGCGCGAGCAGACCGCAATAAACGAGCAGCGCAATTCCGCTCGCCCGAATGATGCGACCGACACCACCGGTGTAAAGGCGAGTCGTCCAGCCGAAGGCTTTGTTGAACCAGCGGAAAAACCAGCCGAACACAAAATCCCAGATCTTCGTGAACCAGTCTTTTTTCGCGCCGTGCGGCTGGAGCAGGATGGCCCCTAGTGCAGGACTGAGCGTGAGCGAAACGAGGGCAGAGATCGCCGTCGAGACCGCGATGGTGAGCGCAAACTGACGGTAAAATTGTCCCGAGATTCCGCTCATGAACGCGGTTGGGATGAAGACGGCTGCCAGCACCAGCGACATGGAAATCACCGGTCCGCCCACCTCATCCATCGCGCGGAAGGCCGCGTCGCGAGGGTTGAGGCCGTCCGCGATGTTGCGCTCGATATTTTCGACCACGACGATGGCGTCATCCACCACGATGCCAATCGCCAGAACGAGACCGAAGAGTGACAGGTTGTTCAGCGAAAATCCCATGAGCGCCATCACGGCGAAGGTGCCAATGAGCGACACCGGAATCGCGATCAAAGGAATCAACGACGCGCGCCACGATTGGAGGAAAACCATGATCACGATGACGACGAGGATGATCGCCTCGATGACCGTGTGGAGCACGGCGTTGACCGATTCCTGCACAAAAATCGTGGGATCGTAGATGATGCGGTATTCCAATCCGGGCGGAAAATCCCGGCTCAGCTCAGTGATGGTGGCGCGAACAGCCTCGGCGGTGGCGAGGGCGTTCGACCCCGGCCGTTGCTGGATCGCGAGGGCGACGGCAGGTTTGCCGCCGAGGTAGCTATTGACGGAATAATCGACGGCGGCGAGTTCGACGCGAGCGACGTTCTTGACGCGCACGACGCGCCCGTCGGCGCTGGTTTTGACGACGATTTCGGCAAATTGTTCGGCATCGTCAAGCCGGCCGAGCGTGCTGACGGTGTATTGGAATGCGTTGCTGGCGGAGACGGGCGGCTGGCCAATCACCCCGGCGGCGACCTGGACATTTTGTTCGCGGAGCGCGTCAACGACGTCGGTGGCCGTGAGCTCGAGTGAGCTGAGCTTTTCCGGGTCGAGCCAGATGCGCATGCTGTATTCGCGACCGCCAAAAACGTTGACCTGCCCGACTCCGTCGACCCGGCGTAGCACGTCGCGGACCTGCAGATAGGCGTAATTGCTGATGTAGAGCTGGTCGTAGCGGCTGTCGGGTGAAATCAGATGCGCGACCATGAGGAGGTCGGGCGAACTTTTGTCCACGTTCACGCCGATGCGGCGGACCTCTTCGGGCAGCCGGGGTTCAGCGAGCGACACGCGGTTTTGCACGAGGACCTGCGCGTCGTCGAGGTTGGTGCCGAGTTTGAACGTGACGGTGATATTCATCGCGCCGTCGGCCGTGCACTGCGACGACATGTAGAGCATGTTTTCGACGCCGTTGATTTCCTGCTCGATGGGCGTTGCGACCGTGTCGGCGATCACTTCCGGATTGGCACCGGGATACGAGGCGCGCACGACGATGGTCGGTGGCACGACCTCGGGATATTGTGCGATGGGCAGAGCGGTGAACGCGATGCCGCCCACGATCAAAATGAATATCGAAACGACCGCCGCGAAGATCGGGCGGTCGATGAAGAAATGGGAAAATCTCATGGCGGCAATTGGGAGCCGGTCTTACGCCGCGGGTTCGGCGGACACCGCCACATCGTCCTTTGCATCCACCCGTGTGCCCGGCCGCAATCGCTGGAGGCCGCGGGTGACGACGCGGTCACCCGCCGCCACGCCCTCGCGCACAACGCGCAAACCATCGATCAGCGGGCCAAGCGTGACCTTGCGGTATTCGACCGTGCCGTCGGGTTTCACGACGTTGACAAATTTCTGGGACTGATCGGCGACGACGGCCTGGTCCGGGATGAGGACTGCTTCGTATTCACCGCTGCCCGGTAAACGCAACCGCGCAAAAAGCCCCGGCGTGAGCAGACCATCGGGATTTGGCAGTACGGCCCGGCCCTGGATCGTCGCGGTCTCGGTATCGATCTCGTTCTCGACGAAATCCATTTTGCCTTTGTGAGGAAAATCCGTCTCGTTCGCGAGTTGCACCTCGACCGGGTTGGCCGCGTTGCGCGAACTGGGGCGTTTTCCCTCGCGGTCGAGCCGCGCGTATTTCAAATAAGCCCGTTCATCCGCTTCGAAATAACAATAGATCGGATCCAACGAGACAATTGTCGTGAGCAGAGTCGCTTCACCGCCGGTGCCGCCACTGACCAGGTTTCCAACCGTAACGAGATCGCGGTCGATCCGGCCGGAGATCGGCGCGGTCACCCGGGTAAAATCGAGATTGAGCTTCGCGACGTTGAATTGCGCTCGCGCCGAGTCGTAGGAAGCCTGCGCTTGCAGAAGTTCATTGCGGCGGGCGTCGATTTCTTCCTGCGCGATCACGCGGTCGTTCGCCAATTGCGTAGTGCGTTTGTCGTTCAACGCCGCCAGCCCAAGAGCCGCCTCGCTTTGTTTCAAATCAGCGGCCGCCCGGTCGTATTCGGCCTGATACGGGCGGGGATCGATCACAAAAAGAAGGTCGCCTTCCTTGACGATCTGGCCGTCGGTGAAGGCGGATTCTTGAAGGTAACCGCTCACCCTTGCCCGCACCTCGACGCGATCAGTTGCCGCGAGTCGACCCGTGTATTCATCCCATTCGACGACATTTTTGCCCACCGCGACCGTGGTAAAAACGACCGGCGCAGCGGGCTCCGGCGCTGCCGTCGGCTGCCGACACCCCGCAAGCGCCGCCAGAACGAGCATTGCTCCCATAAACTGCCAGCCGCATATTCGTTTGTCCCCGCTTCCCAACCGAAATTTCACGGGCGAAATCTAAGCACTTGTTCGACTCCCGTCAAACTACCCGGCGCAGCGGTTCATTCACGGATGACACGCACTTTCACGATTCTGGAATGATTCCCCGCGACGTCGGTGGCGCGGAACGTCAGGATTGTGACGGGCTTGTCCGGATCGAGTGTGACGGTGGCCCGCCATCGCTCCGGCCGCCCCTTTGTCGGGCGAAAAGGTCCGCTCCCCATTTGGTAACGCACCTCCTCGAGCAGCGTCTCGTCACTCGCCGTGCCACGAATGCTCACCTGCGATGACGCCGACACCACGGTCGAACTCCCGGCAACCCTCACCACGGGTGGGATGGTGTCCGGGGCGGTCGCCGCAGCGGTCGGGCCAAATCGCAGCACGCGATTCGCCGTCTGATCGCTGACCCACAACGATTCTTCGAAATCTGTAAAAACGTGCACCGGCGTCGAGAGCTTCCGCGCCGTGACCGCGGACGACGTGGTTTCAAAGTCCGGCTGGCCCAGCACGCCGTCAGCCGTTGGCCCGTTGGTTTTCTCCGCGGCCTCATCGAACCGCAGGACCCGATTATTGAACGCATCGGCCACCCACAACCGCCCACCGTCCACCGAAACACCGAGCGGTTGATTCAGGCTTACGGCGTCATTTCCCGCTTTTGTTGATTCAAAATCCGGCTGACCGATCACGCCGTTTGCGATCGTGCCGTCCTCCAGAGTCGCCGCCGCGTCGAACCGGAGCACACGATTGTTAAGCGTATCGGCGACCCACAGCCGCCCTTCGTCGTCCAGCGCCACCGCTCCCGGGCGATTGAGTCCACCTGGGCCGGAGGCGGGCGCATTCGTTTCGAAATCCCCCTGCCCGAGCACCGCCGACGCCTCTCCGCCGTTAAATTGCAGAGCCAGATGATCGAACCGCAGGATCCGGTGATTCCCCGTATCGGCCACCCACAGACGGTCATTCCGGTCCGCCCAAATTCGGAGCGGACTGTTCAACCGCGATGCGCCAACGCCCGACTGCGCGGTTAAAAAATCCGGTTGGCCTAAAACCAGGACCGCCGATGGCTGGGAATCGGTGACCGCCGCCTGCGGGAAACAGACGACCCGGTGATTCCCGGTGTCCGCGACCCAGAGCCGCCCGGCCTCATCGACAAATACTCCCGCCGGCACGTTCAGCGTGCGCGGTCCAGGCACCCGGCCCGCGTTGGCAGCGTCTCCGGCAAACGACGCCTGGCCGAAAACCGCCTCCGCTTCCCCGCCGTCCGCCAGAGTTGCCAGATCCGGGTAACGCAGCACGCGGTGATTGCCCGTATCCGCCACAAAGACCTTGCCGCTCGCTGGATCCACGCACACCGCACCCGGAGCGAGCAGCGATTCCGCGGTCGGCGGTGACGGCACCTCGCTGGTTGTGAAGTCTGCCTGGCCCAACACGAGGTCCACCAACGGATTATCCCGTTCCGCTGCGGAGAGCACACCGACCCCAAGCAGAAGCAGCGCCAGCCAGCCATCCCGTTTCATCGCCCCCGTTATGGCACAGAATCGTCAGTTAGTTGGGCAAATTTCTTGACCACCCGAGGGAAAAGTGGTGGAAAGTGGGACGTTGTGGAGCCAAGTGGTGCATAGAACCTAAACCCAGATGCAGAGGGAATCAACCAGCGGACCGATCTACGCGGGCGCGTTCGAGCGCTCGATGGACGCCAAGAACCGCGTCACGATTCCCTCCGAATGGCTCCGGGAGGAGGGATTTGGGTTCCATACGATCCCGAGTGCGCACGACGAATTTCTGGTGGTGATGCCACCGGCGGAGTTCGACCAGATTGAAGCCCGCATTCAGGCCAGCGACGCCCCGGCGATGGAAAAACGCCAGGCGATCCGACAGTTCTACGGTTCCGCGCGAGCGGTCACGACCGACAAACAAGGCCGCATTTTGTTGCCCGAAGAGCATTGCAAACGCACGGGACTGAGCGGCGACGTCGTGATGGTCGGATCGCGCAGTCGCTTTGAAATCTGGAGCGCCGCCCGCTGGACCGAGGCCACTCAGGCTGAGGCTCCGGTTTACCAAAAACTCGCCGACATGATCGGCCTGTAATCACCCACCATGGAATCCACCACCGCATGAAAAGAACCGCTGAATGAAGAAGGCCGTCCGCAAGTTCTTCATTGGCTTTTCGTCCGCCAAAGAACCCGACGGCAAACCAGCCGGCTCCGCGACCATCCAAATCCAACCACGCAACGCTTATGAACTGCTTGGACTTAGAAGACCCCCTCGACCTGCTATTGGAAAATTCTGAACCCGCGCCCGGCTGCATGGACTACCACGTTCCCGTCCTGGCCGAGGAGGTCGTCACGTTTCTGCGCCCGGCTCCCGGCATCATTTTTCTCGATGGCACGCTCGGCGGCGGCGGGCATTCCGAGCGGTTTCTACAAGCGGGCGCGCGGGTGATCGCGTTGGACCGCGACACCGACGCCCTGACGCATGCTTCCGAGCGTCTGGCGCCATTCGCACGACGGTTCACGGCGGTGAAGGCAAATTACGCGGACACTCCGGCCGTACTCGACGCGCATGGCATCGACGCCGTTGGCGGTGCGCTCATCGACATCGGCGTGTCGTCCCACCAGCTCGACACGGGAGCCCGGGGCTTTTCCCTGATGCACGACGGACCGCTCGACATGCGCATGGGATCCGACGCAAGCACCACCGCGGCTGAATTGGTCAATTCTTTTTCCGCCGATGAACTGGCGCGCATCTTCCGCGAATACGGCGAGGAAAAATCCGCCTGGCGCATCGCAACCCATCTCGTCCAGCTGCGGGCCATCCGCCCACTCACCACGACCGGCGAACTGGCCGACGCCGTCAGTCAGGTCGTGCCGCGCACCGGCAAACGCCACCCCGCAACCCGCGTTTTCCAGGCGCTGCGTCTCGCGGTGAACGACGAACTTGGCTCGCTCGAGCGCGGACTCGAAGCCATCGGCAGCCGCCTCGCGCGAGGCGCCCGATTCGGCGTGATCACCTTCCATTCCCTCGAAGACCGCATCGTGAAACGCGCTTTCAAACACCGCAGCTCGATGTGGCTCGACCGCCCCGAGTGGCCCGAACCGCGCCGCAATCCCGATTACATTTACCGCCTGCTCACTCCCCACCCGATCGATCCCTGCCCCGAAGAGGTGGAAGTCAATCCCCGCGCCCGCAGCGCCAAACTCCGCATCGTCGAACGCCTCTAAGTCCACGCCCGCACCCGTCCCCACGCCATGAAATCGACCGCCCGCCGCCCGATCAATCACATCCAGATCTCCAAAGTCGCCCTCCTGCTTTTCACCGTGCTCGTCGTGGGTTCGGCCGGCGTTTGTTACGTCTCGCTGAAAAACACCCAGCACGCCCTCGGCGGCAAAGTTCGCGAGACCGAGCTGCGGCTCAACGAAATCCGCGCACGCAATCAGGATCTCCAAAGCCGGATCGCCAGCCAGTCGTCGCGCACGGCACTCAAACGCCAGCTTGATGCCGGATTCATCGCCATGATTTCCGTGCAGGACACCGCCATCGCCCGGCTCACGCCGCCCGCAGTCGCCACCGACGACGGGCTGCTGCGCACGGCAGCCAACCAGAGTCTCGCTCAGTGAGGTGGAATGCCCGTACCCGGATCGTCATCGCGAGCGTGTTCCTCGGAACCGTCTTCACGACGTTTTCCGCGCGCCTTGTATACCTTGGCGTCGACAAACATGAGGAATACGCCTCGCTGGCCGCGCGGAAAAACGCCATCCGCCAGCCGATCTACGCCCGCCGTGGGCTGATCCTCGACCGCAACGGCGAGATCCTCGCGGAGAACGCGCCGACCCGCACCGTCTTCGCCGACGGATCGCTCATCGAAGACCCCAAGAAGACCGCCGACATCGTCGCCGGTCACCTCGGTATCGAGCCCTCCGAGGTTCGCTCGAAGATCGACCCCGAACGCAAATACGTGGTGATCAAGAATGACGTGCCTGCCCGCATCGCGTTCGCGATCGAGGCCGACCTCCGGGCCGCCGGAATTCGCGGCATCGGATACGACATCGATTCCCGACGGGTGCATCCGAACGGCCCGATGCTTGCGCACGTCCTCGGGTTCATCAATCACGAGCGCGCTGGCGTGCAGGGAGTCGAACTTTCGCTGCAAGACCACCTCGCCGGGCAAAACGGATTTCGCTACATCGAGCGCGACCGCACGGGCCGCGAAATCGTCGTTTACCGCGGTCAGGAACGCGCCGCCCGCGATGGCATGCACGTGCAGCTCACGATCGACATGGGCATCCAGTCGATCGTCGAAGAGGAACTCGACCTCGCCATCAAGGAACTCAATCCGCAAAGCGCCGTCGTTGTCCTCGCCGATCCGAAAACCGGGGACATTCTCGCCATGGCAACCCGGCCTGCGTACGAGCCTGACGACATTGCCAGCGCCCAGCCCGAGCAGATGAAAAATCGCGCGGTCATCGACATGGTCGAGCCCGGGTCCACCTTCAAAATCGTCGCCGCCGGAGCCGCTCTCGAGGAAGGGATTTACGGCACCCAGGACACGATCTTTTGCGAAAACGGTCGCTTCGCGTACGGCGGCAAAATTCTCCGCGACCACCACGCCTACGGTCATTTGACGATCCACGAGATCGTCATGAAATCTTCCAACATAGGATGCGCCAAACTCGCCCTCAAAATGGGCGGCCAGACCTACTACGAATACGTGAAACGTTTCGGCTTTGGCGAACGCACCGGCATCGAACTCCCTGGCGAAATTCCTGGCGTCGTTCACCCGCCCGCCCGCTGGGATAATATAACCATCACGCGCATGCCCATGGGTCACTCGGTCGCGGTCACTCCGATCCAAATGGTCATGGCCATGTCGGTAATTGCCAATGGCGGCAATCTCATGGCACCGCACATCGTCAAATCGATCACGGACAGCCAGGGAAAACCGATCAGGGAATTCACACCGACGGTCGTCCGGCGCGTGATCAATCCCGAGACGGCCTCCCTCATCAACGAAGCGCTCGCCGATGTCGTCGGCGACCGTGGCACCGCCCGACTGGCCGCAGTGCCCGGCTACCGCGTCGCGGGAAAAACCGGCACCGCCCAGCGCGTCGACCCCAATGGCGGCTACACCCCGGGCAAATACGTGGTTTCGTTTCTCGGTTACATGCCCGTTGAAGATCCCGCTTTCGTCTGTCTCGTACTCGTGGACGACGCCCAGATTCCGTCGAACCTGAACTACGGCGGCCTCGTCGCCGCTCCGATCTTCGCCCGCATCGCCGAGCGCACGGCGCGCTACCTCGATCTGCCTCCTGTCATGCGGGCCATCCCAGTCACCGAAATTGCCACCGCCGGCACCAAAGCCCGATGAGCGCACCTCGTTTCGACCTGCACGAGCTGCTTGCGAGGGCGGACATTCATCCACCCGTTGAGTCGGCGGGAGTGAACGTCACCAGCCTTTGCTACGATTCACGCACGGCCGCAAACGGTGCGCTCTTTTTTGCGCTTCCCGGAGAAAAGGCCGACGGCACCGCGTTCGCCCGCGACGCCGTCGCACGCGGCGCGGCGGGCATCGTTTCCGAATCCGCCATCGATGGCTGCCTCGTGCCGGTAGCCCGCGTGCCCGACGCCCGCGCCGCCATGGCCATGACCGCGTCCGTTTTTTACGGCCGTCCCGCCGCCAGGCTTCGCACGATCGCGGTCACCGGGACGAACGGCAAAACCACCACAGCATTTCTCGTCAAACACATCTGCGACTCGGTGCTTCTGCGTTGCGGACTGATCGGAACCGTCGCTTACGTCGTCGGCGACGAGACCCTGCCCGCCGCCCGCACAACTCCGGAGTCTGTTGATGTCCAACATTTGCTCGCCCGCATGGTTGATGCCGGGAACCGCGCCGTCGCCATGGAGACGTCCAGCCACTCCCTGGTGCAAAAACGGGTGCACGGCGTCGACTGGGACGCCGCGATTTTTACGAACCTCACGCAGGACCATCTCGACTACCACAAGACGATGGACGCCTACTTCGACGCGAAGGCCGGGTTGTTCGAAAGCGTGTTTCGCCAGACCGACAAACGGGGAAAATCGATCATCAATCTCGACGACCGCTACGGAGGATTTTTGATCGAGCGGCTGCCCAAAGAGGCCAAACCTTTGACGTACGGCCTCGGCGTGCGTGCCGCATTCCGCGCGTCGGACGTGCGATTCGACGCCAATGGCACCCAGTATCAACTCGAAGCAAAGGACCGCCAGTACCTCGTGCGCCTGCCGCTGATCGGCATGTTCAATGTTTACAACTCCCTCGCCGCCGTGGCCGCCGCATCGGCTCTTGGGATCGAGATTCGCCGCGCGGTCCAGGCGCTCGCCAGCGCCCCGCAGGTGCCCGGCC
>JBGTDR010000156.1:0-5515 GCA_041748215.1 Chthoniobacterales bacterium | reverse complement strand
AGGACCACGCCGCTGCGTGGCCGTTGCGCGTGCGCCCGCCCGCCCACGTGCATCACACCGCTTCCCGTCACCGTCAGGTGAATTTCGACGCCTGGCTGGGCGTGAAGGCGCGTCCCGCGCAGCGGTTGGTGATGCTCCGCGTAAATGAGCGAAGACTTGAGCATCGCCTCCATCACGGGATTTCCGACCGGGTTTTCATTCGCCGGCGGCTCAGATCCCTTCCCGAGTAGAATGCTTTTCACGCGCCAAGTTTACCCGCGATCGATTCCATCGATAGTCAAAATTAGACAAGCGAGGCATCAAGCCCGGATAAGCCGGCCCCGGGCCCGACGGGTTATCTTCGTGTTCTGGAATCCATGGAACACCCCCTCATCGACACCGACGTTCACCAGAACATCCCGGCCGAGGCCTGGCCGCAGTATCTGGCCGAACCCTACAAATCCGAGGTCGCCGCTTTCGGCCCACGCCGCTTCGGCTACGGCGTCCGCTTCGAGGACGGCGGCAACCGCTGGGACGTGAAAGATCCGGCCGGCCGTTCGCCCGACATCCACCCCGACCTCATGACGATGCAACTGCTCGACACCTACGGCACGCGCTACGCCCTGCTCACCGGCACCAAAGGATCTGTCGCCGGCATTCCCGACGTCGACTACGCCGCCGCCCTGTGCCGCGGTTTCAACGACTACACCATCGACGTGTGGCTGCGCGCCGACCCGCGCTACCTCATGGGTATCTTCATCGGTCTCGGCGACCCCGCCCTCGCCGTGCAGGAGATCGAGCGCCTCGCCGGACACCCGCAGGTCAAGTTCGTGTGTTTCTACGGCGCGACCACCATCCCGTTTGGCCAGCGCTTCTACTGGCCCATCTACGAAGCCTGCGCCCGCCACGGCCTGCCCATCCATCTGCATCCCGCAACCACCGCGCTCAGCGCCAACCCCGCCACCAGCGCCGCGGGCACGGCATCGACCTACCTCGAAGCCCACATCGGCGTCTCGCAAAACTACCAGGGCCATCTCGTCTCCCTCGTACTCGAAGGCGTCTTCGAAAAATTTCCCACCCTCAAGTTCGCCTTCGTCGAGGGCGGTTTCGCCTGGGTGCCCCACGTCCTCTGGCGCATGGACAAGGAATTCAAAGGCCTCCGCCACCAGGCCCCGTGGCTCAAGCGCCTCCCCAGCGAATACGTGCGTCAGCACATTCGTTTCGCCACCCAGCCGATGGAGGAGCCCACCCGCCCCAGCCAGATCCTGCCGTTCTTCGAGATCCTCGACGCGGAAAACCTGCTCATCTACGCCAGCGATTACCCGCACTTCGATTTCGACCCGCCGGAAATCCTGCCCCGCGGACTCAGTGACACCGCCCGTCGAAAAATCCTCCACGACAACGCCGCCGAGTTCTTCGGCCTTCGATAATCTCCCCATGGCCTGGCAACTCTTCAGTCCGCTCGACGCCATCGTCGAAGGGAAATTCACCCTCGTCACCTTCGGCAAACGCACCATCGGTGTCACCCGCCTGCGCGGCGCGCTCCACGCCGTGCTCAACTACTGCCCTCACGCCGGTGCACCCGTCTGCGCCGGACACATCCAAGGCTACGTCACCTCCACCGGACCCGGTCAAATCGGCTACGACGCGGAACGAAAAATCCTGCGTTGCCCCTGGCACCACTGGGAATTTGACCTCGAGACCGGCGAAGGGGGGTGCGCCGGCACGGGCCGCATCAAAACCTACCCCACCCGGGAAACCGACGGAGCCGTCTGGGTGGACATTTAGGTTCGAATAACACGCCGATCTTGAGCTCCCAGGGACGCGGCGAAGACGCTGCTACTGCCTACTCCGCGGAGTGGTCTCCGAATGCCGCCGCTAGCGACCTCTGTTTATCACCGAAGTGCCCGTTTCCTGCACCGGCCGAAACTTGCGCCGATACGCACCCGGAGATTCCCGCAGGTGGGCGCGGAACGCGCGCGAAAGGTGAAATCGGTCGGTGAAGCCCGTGGCCTCGGCAATCTCCTCGATTTTCCGATCCGAGTTGGCCAGCCACTGCGCGGCCTGGGTGATGCGGTATTCCAGGCCGTAACGGGCTGGCGTCATCCCGATCTCGAGTCGAAACCGTTTGATGAAGTGGTCCTCGCTCAAGTTGCACCGTTGGGCCATTTCCCGGTTGCTGGGCGGTTGGGCGAGCTGCCGCTCGATGCATTCAAGCGCCGGCCGCAGCCGCCCGGTTTCCTCGAGCCGCGTGAGAATTTGATTTTCCAAAGATGGCCCGCGCTGGGCGAGCAGCGCGGCGACCACCGCGTAAACCCACGCCTGCGTCCAGACGTGCCGGGACAGGGTCGGCGATTCGCCGGGCGCGAGCCCCGCCTGCCAGCGATGGCACAGCTCCTCGAGGCCTTCCCTCAGCGGCAACTCCACCGGATCCGGGATGCAACGCAGCAGCCATGCTGGAGAAAGCCCGGACCACTCGAAATGCACGTAGTCGTGCCGCACCGTCGTGGACGAGCCGCTCCGGTATTTCATCCACGCCGGGATGCAATAGACGTGGCCCGGTCGAAGTTCCCAGCGCTTGTTCCCCCGCTCGATGAACGCGCCAGCGCGGTGATTTACATAGATGCGCCAAAACGGGCAGCCCAGGAGATAATTCCAGTTCGCTTCGTTCACCTCCATGCGGGCGCTCAAAAGCAGGCGGATCTGCGTGCAGCGCAGCATCTCTTCGTTTTCGGTCGGTCGAAAATCCGGCAAAGGCATGCGCGCTTTTCTACATGGTTGGCACGCTTGGGGCCATAGCTTCCAGCCCGCCGTGCTGCTACGGGTATCGGAGCGGCGGTATTTGCCGCTCCATCCGTCTCATGAAATCCTCCCTCCTCCGCTCCACTCTGGCCACTTCGCTGCTCGCCATCGGCATCGTCCATGCCGAAACCGAATATTGGAAATTCGTCGATCCCCGCATCGGCACCGTCGGTCCGGGCAACGTCGTCATCGGCCCGTGCGTGCCCTACGGCATGATCAAACCCAGCCCGACCACCTCCAAATGGTCCAACACCGGTTACAGCGCCGACCCGGCCCGCCCGCTCATCGGATTTCGCCAGGTTCACGTGAGCGGGACCGGCGGCGGCGCGAAATACGGCAACATCTCCGTCCTCCCCTTCTCCGGTCCCACCGACGTCCTCGACCAAAGTTCCCTCCGCGAAAACGAGGAGGTCAGCCTCGGGTATTACGCGGTCGATCTGGCCAAGTGGCAGATCAAGACCGAGATCACCGCGTCGCCCAAGGTCGCGTTTTACCGTTTCACGTTCAACGGCGAGGGCAATCGTTCGCTCAAGATCGAGGCCGGCGAAGCACTCAATCTCTCCGACGTCTTTCCCAAACGTGAATCGCAGTTTTTCGTCGGCTCGGAGATCGAGATCGTCTCCGACCACGAGGTGCGGGGTTACAACCGCATCCGCGGCGGCTGGAACAGCGGTGGCCCTTACACGATTTATTTCCACGCCGTCTTCGATCAGCCGTTCGAATTCCTCACCTGGCGAGGTCAGCGATTTTACCCGGGCGAAAACGTGCAGGTCGACAACGGCGAAAAAAATGGAGCCACGCTCACCTTTGCCCCCGGCGGTGATCGCACCGTGCAGATGAAATTTGGCATCTCCTACCTCAGCTCCGCCAAGGCCCGTCAGAACATCCAGACCGAGATCCCGCACTGGGATTTTCCCCGGGTCCTCGCCGAAAACCGCCAGCGCTGGGAAACCCTGCTCAGCCGCATCGAAATCGCCGCGGATGCCACCGAGGCCCAGAAACGCATGTTCTACACCGGGCTTTACCACACCATGCTCATGCCCGTGGACCGCACCGGCGAGAACCCGCTCTGGAAATCCGACCAGCCGTATTACGACGACTTTTATTGCCTCTGGGACACCTACCGTACGTCGCATCCGCTCATCACCCTCATCGATCCGCCGCGCCAGGTGGACATCGTGAACGCCCTCCTCGACGTTTACCGTTACGAGGGTTACCTGCCCGACGCCCGCAGCGGCAACGCCAACGGCCGCACCCAGGGCGGCTCGAATGGCGATGTGCTCATCGCCGACGCTTACGTCAAAGGGCTCAAAGGCATCGACTACGCCTTCGCCTTTGAATCGATGCTCAAAAATGCCGACGTGCCCCCGGGCGGCAACGAGGAGCAGGAGGGCCGCGGCGGTCTGCCCGATTACAATACACTCGGATACGTCTCCACCCGATACCCGCGCTCCGTGTCCCGCACCGTGGACTACGCCTACAACGATTTTTGCATCGCCCTCGTGGCGAAGGGACTCGGCCGGACGGAGGATTTCGAGCGTTTCGCCAAACAATCGGACAACTGGAAAAACCTCTGGCGCGCCGACGTGACCGATCAGGGCACGACCGGCTTCGTCTGGCCGAAAACTCCCGCCGGCGAGTGGGAGAATTTTGTCACCGCCACGGTCCCCGAGCGCCTCGGGGAGAAGGTGCCATACACCGCCACCTACGAAAACAACGGCAAGGTGGAGGACTGGTGGTCCGGGTTCCTCTATGAAGGCAAAGCCTGGGACTACTCGCTCTCCATCCCGCACGACGTCGCCGGTTTGATCGAAAAAGCCGGCGGCCCGGAGGCGTTCAAGGCGCGGCTGGATACGTTTTTCGACAAACGGATTTATTACGTCGGCAACGAACCCGCGTTCATCACGCCGAATCTTTACCACTGGATCGGCCGCCCCGACCTCAGCTCGGATCGCATCCGGCAAATCGTCGAGCGTTCCTACAAGGACACCCCGCGCGGCATTCCCGGCAATGATGACTCCGGGGCCATGTCCTCGTGGCTGGTGTTTCGCATGCTCGGCCTTTATCCCAACGCTGGCCAGTCATACTACCTGATCTCCAGCCCGCTCCTCGCCGAAAGCACCCTTCACCTCGCCGAAGGCAAAACGCTCCGCATCGTCGCGCGCGGTCTGTCCGCGGAGAACAAATACATCGCCTCCGCCAAGCTGAATGGCGCGCCCTTCGATCAATCCTGGATCGAACACGCCGACCTCGTAAAAGGCGGCGTGCTCGAATTCGAAATGGCCGCCCGCCCCGCTACCTGGGGCACCGCCACCCCGCCGCCGTCGCTAAGGTTCTAATCGCGCCACTTTACGATGTCGTTGCGATGGACTTACGGAATCGCCGCAGGGGGAAGTATGATTTCAGCCCCGCCATTGCCGGGGGCTCATGGCGTAGCGGGCGCGGAACAGACGGTTGAGACTGGAGGGGCTTTCGAACCCGACCATCAGCCCGATTTCAAGAACCGACAGCGCTGTGTTCCTCAATAACGATGCGGCCATGCTGAGTCGTAAATCGTGCCAGTATTGCAGCGGACTGCGACCCAGGGTGCGAAGGAACAACCTTCGGAAATGGGGTTCGCTCAACCCGCATTTTCGGGCGATCACCCCGATGTCGGCGGGTTCCGCGTAGTGACGCGCCATCCAGGTGAGCGCGGGCGCGAGCCGTTCGTAATCGGGGCGGTGGGGCGCACCGC
>JBGTDR010000155.1:0-50127 GCA_041748215.1 Chthoniobacterales bacterium | reverse complement strand
GCCCCGCAGGTGCCCGGCCGCCTCGAGCGGGTGCCAGCCCGACGCGCGTTTCAGGTTTATGTCGACTACGCTCATACGGACGACGCCTTAACCAACGTCCTGAAAACGCTTCGCGAACTCCGGCCCCGTTGCCTCACCGTCGTCTTCGGATGCGGCGGGGATCGGGACCGCGCGAAGCGTCCTCTTATGGGCCGGGCCGCGCAACAGCTCGCGGACCAGGCCATCGTTACCTCCGACAACCCGCGCAAGGAAGATCCCGAACGCATCATCGCCGACGTCGTCGCCGGAATGCGCGGCGGCCAATACGAAGCGATCACGGATCGCCGTGCCGCCATCGAACGCGCCATCGACCTCGCCGAATCCGGCGACATCGTCCTCATTGCCGGAAAGGGCCACGAAAATTACCAGGAATTCGCCGACGGACGCATCCCGTTCGACGATGTCTCCGTCGCCCGCAATGCCATCCAGGCCAAACCCGTCACGGACTGACCCGCCATGGATCCGCTTTGCCTCGAAGAAATCGCCGCGATGGCCGGTGGCCGCGTGCTCTCCGGCGGGGATCCCGGTCTGACCGTCAGCCGAATTTCCAAGGACACCCGCACCATCGAGTCCGGCGACCTGTACCTCGCCCTCCGCGGCGAAAATTTTGACGGCAACGATTTTGTCGATCAGGCCGTCGCCCGGGGCGCTGCCGCCGCGCTCGTCGATCGCGATGTCTCACGGGAGCTGGCCCAGGCAGTCCCGCTCATTCTCGTCGACGATGCCCTCGCCGCTCTCCAGCGACTCGCCAGCGCGTGGCGCGACCGACTGAATCTTCGCGTCGTCGCCATCACCGGCAGCAGTGGAAAAACGAGCACCAAGGAATTCACCGCGGCGGTGCTTTCGGCCCGTTACCGCGTTACCAAAACTCTCGGCAACCTCAACAATCATTTTGGGCTGCCGCTCACCATCCTCAACGCAACCACCTCCGACCAGGCTGCGGTCTGGGAGATCGGCATGAATCACCCCGGCGAGATCGCTCCTCTCGCCGCAATTGCCCGGCCCGGCACCGCCCTCATCACGAATATCGGAGTCGCCCACATCGAATTTTTTCCGGACCGAGCCGGCATCGCCGCCGAAAAATCCTGCCTCGCGGCCAGCGTGCCGCCGACCGGCACCGTGATCCTTCCCGCCGAGGACGATTACGCCGACTTCCTGGCCTCTCGCGCTCGCGGTCGTGTGATCCGGACCGGGTTGCTCGATGGTGAAATCCGCGGAAAAATTCTCGGAACGACCGAATCGACCGTGCGATTTCAGGTCGACGCTTACGGTGAATCCCTGCCGGCTCACCTGCCCGTGGCCGGCGAACACATGGTCCGCAATGCCCTGCTCGCCATCGCCACCGGGCTTTCGTTCGGGATGGCGCTCGAAGAATGCATTCAGGGCATCGCGACCGCCCGGCTCACCGGTGGCCGACTGCAGCAAAAGGTTATCCGCGGCGTGCGCCTCCTCGACGACACGTACAACGCCAATCCGGATTCGATGGAAGCCGCCTTGCGCACTGTCGCCGCCGTTTCCGCCGGAGCCCGTCGCATCGCCGTGCTTGGCCGGATGGGCGAACTCGGGTCCTACGCCGAGATGGGTTACGAGCGCGTCGGCGCGACCGCGGCGAGCTGCCTCGACACCCTCATCACCGTTGGCCCGGAAGCCGCCACGCTCTGCCGTACCGCGCGAACCCACGGTCTGGAGGACGTTCACGAAACCCGCGACACGCTCGAGGCAGCCCGCCTCCTGCGCAGCATCACCCGCTCCGGCGACCTCGTCCTGATCAAGGGCAGCCGCGCCGCCCGCATGGAGCAAGTCATCGGAGGCTTCGAAGATTAAATGCTCTACCACCTTTACGATCTGAGCGAAGCGTTGCTCCGCGACGGCACCGACAACGACCTGATCAAGGCGCTCAACGTTTTTCAGTACATCTCGTTCCGCGCCATCTGCGCCGGCATCACCGCATTTCTGCTCTGCCTCATCTTTGGCAACCGCGTGATTCGCAAGTTGATCTCGCTCAAATTTGGCCAGCCCATTCGGACCAAAGAGGAGGTCAACAAGTTGTTCGAACTTCACGGCGCGAAAAAAGGCACACCGACCATGGGGGGCATTCTGCTCCTCGGCGCGGTCACGGTTTCCGCCCTTCTCTGGGCCCGGCTCACCAATCCGTTCGTCTGGCTCGTCCTGATTGTCATGCTTGCGCACGGCGGCATCGGCTTTCTCGACGATTGGGCGAAGGTCACCAAAAAAAGTTCCGCCGGCATCAGCAGCCGCCTCAAACTTTTGCTGCAGTGTGTGCTCGCCGCCGGCGTGACGGTTTTCTTTTTCCTCTATCCGTTCGACGGATCACCCACGCTTTGGGCCACCGCGTCGCAACTTTATCTCCCGTTTTTTAAAGATCCGATCATTCCGAGCATGGGAATTTTCGCGTTCGTTTTTTACCTCTTTGTCATTGTCGGGACTTCAAACGCGGTAAATCTCACCGACGGACTCGACGGACTGGCCACCGGCTGCACGATCACGGTCGCGGCAACCTTCGCTGCGCTGGCTTACGTTTCGGGCAACGTCAACGCCGCAACCTACCTCCAGATCCCGTTCGTGGCGCCCGCCGGAGAGCTCGCCATTCTCTGCACCGCACTGGGCGGGGCGGGCCTCGGATTCCTCTGGTGGAACTGCCACCCGGCCCGCGTTTTCATGGGCGACACCGGCTCGCTCGCAATCGGTGGCATGCTGGGAGCCGTCGCGATTTGCGTGAAACAGGAGATTCTGCTCGCCATCGCGGGCGGTGTTTTTGTGATTGAGGCTCTCTCGGTCATCCTCCAGGTCGGCAGCTTCAAGCTCACCGGCAAGCGCATCATTCGCATGGCACCGCTGCACCACCATTTCGAACTCAGCGGCTGGAAAGAAAGCACCGTAATCGTCCGATTCTGGATCATGTCCGTGATCTTTGCGCTGCTCGCTCTCGCCACGCTCAAACTTCGCTAAACCACACTTCCCTTGATTTACACCGGCAAATCCACCCTCGTCCTCGGCCTCGGCCACAGTGGCGAAGCCGCCGCTCTGCTCCTGCACGAGGACGGAGCGCTCGTGACCGTCGCTGACAGCGGAGATAACGAAGGTTTGCGGAAACGCGCTGCCGCGCTCGAAGAGCTGGGCATCACGGTGCTGCTGGGCGTTTTTGCCGAGAGCGACGACCAACCGTACGACGTTTGCATTCTGAGTCCCGGCATCGATCCCGCCGTGCCCCTCGTTCAGAACGTGATTCGGAAAAAAATCCCGATCATCGGCGAGCTCGAGCTGGCATTCGAAGAATGCAGCTGTCCCGTCGTCGCCATCACCGGAACGAACGGAAAAACAACGACCACCGAACTCACGACCGCCATGCTTCAATCCTGCGGCGTGCGCACCATGGCCAGCGGCAACATTGGCCTGCCGTTCGCTCACGCCGTCCGCCAAAGCCACGAGCTCGACGTCATGGTTCTTGAAACCAGTTCCTTCCAGCTCGAAACGATTCGAAATTTTCGTCCGCACGTTGCGTGCTGGCTGAACTTGAGCCCGAACCACCTCGATCGTTACCGCGACGTCGAGGAATACCGCACCGCCAAACTTCGCATCTTCGAAGAACAGACCGCCGAGGATTTCGCCGTCGTGAACGCCCGCGACATCCTGCCCCCGCTCGCCGCCCGTCGCATCACGTTCAGCGCCTCCACTTCCGAAGCCGACTTCACGCTCCGAGGTACGCAAATCCTGTTTCGCGGTGAACCCGTGCTCGACCAGGCGAAGACCCGCCTTCCGGGCATTCACAACGCCGAGAACCTCATGGCCGCTCTCGGCATCGGGCACGCCCTCAACGTCGAATTCGACCGCATGGCCGCCGCCGTCCTCGACTACACCGCTCCCGAACACCGCTGCGAATTCGTTCGGGAATTCGACGGCGTTCGCTGGATCAATGATTCCAAGGCAACCAATCTCGACGCGATGGAAAAAGCGATCCTTTCGCAGGATCGGCCAATCGTGCTCATTGCCGGCGGCAAGGATAAAGGCTTCGAATTCGACCCCATCGCGCCGTTGGTGAATCAACGCGTCAAGTCCGCCGTCCTGATTGGCGAGATGAAAGAACGCATCACCCGCTCTTGGGCCGGCACGGATTGCCGCCCCGCCGATTCCCTCGACGAAGCCGTCGCCGCGGCCCGGACCCTCGCCGCCTCCGGTGACGTCGTCCTCTTCTCTCCCGGGACGTCGTCGTTCGACATGTTTCGAAACTACGGCGAGCGCGGCAAAATTTTCAAATCCCTCGTCCACGCACTGTGACGAACCCCCACTCAGCCAGCCACCAACCAAACAACCAGCCAGCACCATGAAAATCCGACTGCCACTACCCGCGAGAAAGGCGCCCACCCGGACGCCCGCTCCGAAAAAACCGCCCAAACTCAAACTGCGCGCCGCGATTGCACGGTCACCCCGCGCCGTCGAGGAGGACGACGATTATTACGACGAGCCCGAGCCCAACATGAAGCTCTCGCACGCGTTCGTAGTCGTTCTCGTTCTCCACGTGATTGCCGTGGCGGGTGTGTTCGCATTCAGCTCGATCAAGAGCCGCCAGGAAGGTGGCGTCTTCGCCGAACCCACGGCCGAATCCGTCGCGCCAGCCGCTGCACAAACGGCCGCCGCCGCTCCGGTCGCCGAGGAAGTCAACGCTCCCGCACCCCGGCCGCTGACCGCTGCACCCGAGCGTACGGTGGCGGCCGCGCCTGCTGCCGAAGCGTGGAGCGGCAAGACCCACGAGCTGGCTCCCGGTGAAACACTCACCCGCGTTTCGAGCCAATACGGCGTGAGTGTCGATGCCCTCCAGCAGGCGAACGAGATTACGGATCCGACCAAGATCCGCGCCGGGCAGACACTCAAGATTCCAGCTTCAATGCCAACCGCAGCGCCGGTTGCCGCCGCGCCCCCCGCCCCAAAACCCGCGGTCGCGGCCCCAACCGACATTGCCGATTCCGGCAAGACCTACGAGGTCGTCAAAGGGGACAATCCGGTGAAAATCGCGAAGCATCTCAACGTGAGCTACGACGCCCTAATGAAGCTCAACGGAATCGAAGATCCCCGGAAATTGCAGATTGGCCAGACGCTGAAAGTGCCCGCCGCCCGCGATTGATCCTGCTTTGAGAGCCCTCGCTGCCATCATCCAACGCCACAGCCTCCACCTCCTGCTCCTCGTGATTGCAGGGCTGGTTGCGCTTGGGTTGGTGATGCTTTACAGCACCGGGGCTTTCGCCCGACAGGCTGGCGGCGACACGTTTTTTTTCCTGAAACGTCAATCGATCTGGCTGACGATTGGAATTGTCCTTTGCGTGGGTGCTGCGCTCACGGACTACCATTTCTGGAAAAAAACGTGGTGGGTGTGGTTTGTTGCCGCCGTCATTCTTCTCGCGCTCTGTTTTGTGCCGCCGATCGGCCTCCAGATCAACGGGGCGCGCCGCTGGATTTCGCTCGGGTTCATGAATTTTCAACCCAGCGAACTCGCAAAACTCGCCGCGGTTGTTTTTCTCGCGTGGTGGTACACCCACCACGAGAAACGCACGCGGCAGTTCTTTTTCGGTTTCGTTTTTCCCGGGGCGATCGTTTCCATTTTGCTGGCGCTCATCATTACCGAGGTTGATCTCGGCGCGACGGCGCTGATCGGTGCCACGACGTTTGCCGTGATGTTTGTCGCGGGAGCCAGATTGCGAATCCTGCTGCCGGTGGCGACTGCCGGACTGGCCGGAGGCATCTACGCGGCAACGCAGATCCCAGAGCGCATGGGCCGTCTGCTCGCATTTCTTTATCCGGAAAAATACCCCGACGAATTTTACCAGCAGTACCAGGGACTTATTGGCATTGGGTCGGGCGGCGTGCACGGCCTGGGCCTTGGCGAGAGCCGCCAGAAGATGCTCTACCTGCCCGAAGCCCACACCGATTTCATCTTCACCATGATCGGCGAGGAACTTGGCCTCAAAGCCACTCTGCTCGTTGTCGCGGCATACCTCGTCCTTGTCCTGGCGGGATTCCTCATCGCGATGAACGCCAAGGACCGTTTTGGAATGCTGCTGGGATTCGGGGCCGTCACGCTGATCGCCATCCAGGCCATCGTGAACATCGGAGTTACCACCGCCCTCTTTCCCAACAAAGGAATGCCGCTGCCCTTCATCAGTTTCGGCGGTTCAAATCTTTGCATCTGCCTGCTGCTCGCCGGTATTCTGATCAATATTCACCGCCACGGGAATCCGGTACAGATTCCCGTCCGGCAGGTGCGGCTCGCGGCGAAAGTGACACCAAGAATTTAGCGGAATAGAAAGAAAGGGATATGCGTGTCGTCATTGCTTGCGGAGGAACCGGAGGGCATCTGTTTCCCGGCCTCGCCGTTGCCCAGGTTCTCAAGGACCGGGGACACGAGCTGCTTTTGCTCGTTTCGGAAAAGGCCATCGACGCCCAGGCCCTCAAAGCCCATCCCGACTTCCGGGCGGAAAAACTGCCCTCCGTCGGCCTGCCCGCCATATTGTCACCGGCGTTCATTACGTTTCTCCATCGTACGTGGGACAGCATGGGCCAATGCAAACAAATCTATCGGAAGTTCCGACCCGACGCCGTGATCGGCATGGGCGGCTTCACATCGACCGCTCCCCTGCTCGCCGCACGGCTCGCGAAAATCCCCACGTTCGTCCACGAGTCGAACGCAATTCCCGGCAAAGCCAACAAACTTGCCGCCAGGTTCGTCGATCATGTCCTGCTTGGGTTCGCCGCGTGCGAGCGATTTTTTCCCGGCAAACACTGTCTCGTGACGGGCACTCCCGTCCGGAAGGATCTCGGCGAACGCATCCCGCGCGACGAAGCGCTCCGACTCTTTCAACTCGACCCCGCGCTGAAGACGCTTTTTGTCATGGGCGGCAGCCAGGGAGCCGGCGGCATCAATCAGCTCCTCTTCAAAGTCGCTCCGCTGCTGGCGGGCAAGGGAATCCAGATCATCCACCTTACGGGCGAACGCGACGACCGCCTCGCGGCCGCAAACTATCTCCGTGAACAAATTCCGGCCTACGTTTCTCCCTTTCACCACAAGATGCAGGAGTCGTATTCCGCCGCCGACCTCGTCGTCGCCCGCGCCGGAGCCGCGAGCTTGAGCGAACTCTTTCATTTTTCCCTCCCATCCCTGCTGATCCCCTACCCGTACGCGGCGGAAAATCACCAGGAGCTGAATGCCCGCATCGCCGTTGATGCTGGAGCAGCCGAAATGTTCATCGAATCGAGCACGTCCGCCGACACGCTCGCCCAACGCATCATCACGCTACTGACCGACGACGCCCAGCGCGCCCGGATGGCAAGCGCCGCCGGCCAGCTCGCGCCCGGCGATGCCGCCGCGCAAGTCGCAACCGTGATCGAAACCCACGCCATTCCGATAGCTTCCGTTTCCGGAGCAAAAGCCTGAAACCGCCTTCCACCGTGACGATTCCTCACCTCACCGAGTTGCTCACCGGTCCACCGGCCCGCGTTCACCTGATCGGTGTCGCCGGATCAGGTATGAGTGGCATTGCGGCGCTCGTGCTCGCGCTCGGACATCGGGTCAGTGGATCGGATAAGGTGAATACCGTCGAGGTTGAGCGTCTGCGAAAAAAAGGCCTCGAGTTTCAAAGTCCTCACACCGCCAGCGAAGTCGATCCCGCTGATCTCGTGATCTATTCGTCGGCGATAAAATCCGGCAATCCCGCCTACGACCAGGCTCGCGCACTCGGCAAACCGATGGTCCGCCGCGCCGACGCGCTAGCCGCAATCATGGCCGCAAAAAAAGGGGTCGTCGTCTGCGGCATGCACGGCAAAACGACCACGTCCGCCATGGCCGCGCACGTCCTGCGATCCTGCGGCATGAAACCCTCGCATTACGTCGGAGCTGAAATCCCGATTCTCGGCACCAACGCCCGGTGGGATTCCGAAGGTGAACTTTTTGTCGCCGAGGGAGATGAGAGCGACGGCACACTCATCAATTACCACCCCGAGCACGCCATCGTCCTGAACATCGAGCCCGAGCACCTCGATTTTTACAAGGACCTCGCGGCCATCGACGCCGTGTACGCCAAACTCATCGCGCAGACCCGCGACGAAGTGATCTATTGCGCCGACGATGCCGGAGCCGTCCGCGTCTGCGCCCAGCATCGCGGGGCCGTGAGTTATGGTCACCACGCCAACGCCACGTATCGACTCACCGACCTCACGACCGAAAATTTCAGTTCGCAGTTCACGGTCTGGCAACGCGGGACCGCGCTCGGCAAAGTCGAGCTCACCGTTCCCGGCGCGCACAATGCCAGCAACGCGCTGGCCGTGATTGCTCTGGCGCTCGAAGTCGGCGCAGCGTTTCCCGCCGTGGTCGATGCGCTCAAGACGTTCCGCGGAGCCCGCCGCCGTTTCGAAATCAAATACCAGACCGCGAAAAATCTCGTGGTCGACGACTACGGTCACCACCCGACGGAAATTGCCGCCACGCTCGCAACGGCGCGGACCGGCGGCTGGAAACGCACGCTCGTGATGTTTCAACCGCACCGGTACTCGCGCACCATCGCGCTCAAGGACGAATTCGGCAAAGCGTTCGTCGATGCCGACGCCGTGGTCGTCGCCGACATTTATCCCGCCAGCGAAAAACCGCTTCCCGGTGTTTCCGGACTGACCGTGGTCGAAGCCCTGACCGCTCACGGCCATCCGTCCGCACGATTCCAACCCGAGCTGCCGCGCATTCCCTGGGAAATCGGTCCCGAAATTCGCGACGGCGACCTCATCATGAGCCTCGGCGCGGGTAACATCCACGAATGCGGAGCCCGCCTCGTCGCCGACCTCGAACTCCGCGACAAATTACTCGCAGTGATGGAACACGGCACCATCCGCCTTTACGAACCCCTTGCGAAACACACGACAATGCGCGTCGGCGGGCCGGCGCAGTTCTGGGCCGAACCCGAAACCGAGGAAGGATTCGCCGAACTGGTCCGCTACTGTTTCGACGAGGACATTCCGTTCATGGTGATGGGCCGTGGCTCCAATCTGCTCGTCCGTGACGGCGGCATCCCGGGCGTCGTCGCCTGTCTGAACCGGGGCGAATTTTTGAAACACAGCGTGAACGGTGACGAAATCCACGCCGGAGCCGGGGTGCGTTTCAAACAACTCGCCGCCGCCGCCAAAAATGCTGGCCTCGGCGGGTTTGAATGGATGGACGGCATCCCCGGAAATCTCGGCGGCGGACTCCGAATGAATGCTGGAGCCATGGGCGTGCAGACGTTCGATCAAGTCGTCCGCGTTCGGTTTTGCGACCAGGACGGCAACATCTTCACCCGCACGCCGGCCGAGATGGAGGTCCACTACCGGGACGTGCCAACCCTGGCCCGAAATTTTGCGCTCTCGGCTGTGCTCAAAGGCACTCCCGCACCCGCGGACGACATCACCCGCAAACTCGATGCATCGGAATCGAAACGCCGCGAAACCCAGCCGATCGCCGCCTGCGCGGGCTGCATCTTTAAAAATCCTCCCGAAATTCCCGCCGGCAAACTGGTCGAAGAACTCGGATTCAAAAACTTTACGGTCGGTCACGCCCGCGTTTCCGAAGTTCACGGAAACTTCATCGTCAACGACGGCGGTGCCACCGCTGACGAAATCCTCACCTTGATCGAAGAAATCACCACCGCCGCGATGCGGGAACGCAACATCGCCCTCCACCCGGAGGTTCAAATCGTCGGAAACGAAGCATGAGCACCACCCCATTCGTCCGCGGCCTCCTTCGCGAAAAATCCGTCGCCGTCCTCATGGGTGGACCCGGTGCCGAACGCGACGTGTCCTTGCGCTCCGGTGCCGCCGTGGCCAGCGCGTTGAGATCAGTCGGCGCACTCGTCACAGAGATCGACGTGACCGACGACTCGTTCGAGCTGCCGGACGACGTGTTTCTCGCGTTCAACATCATTCACGGCACCTTCGGCGAAGACGGCCAGCTCCAGGAAATCCTCGACGCCCGGGGTGTGCCGTATACCGGCGAAGGTGCGGCCGGCAGCCGTCTGGCATTCGACAAAATTGAAAGCAAACGCTGTTTCGAGGCCGCAAATGTGCCGACGGCAGGCTGGGAAATCCTGCGTGCTGGCGCGCACCCGTCGCTGCCATTGCCATTCGTGCTCAAACCCCCGCGCCAGGGCTCGAGCGTGAGCGTTCACATCATTCGCGAAGCGGCGTCCATCGAAGCCGCACTCGAAGATTGTCTCACCCACGACGACGAAATTCTCGCCGAACAATTTGTCGGTGGTCTCGAGCTGACGGTTGGCATTCTCGGTGATGAGGCGCTGCCGATCATCGAGATCGTACCGGTCGGCGGATTCTACGATTACGCCCACAAATACACGAAGGGTGGCTCGGAGTATTTCTGCCCCGCCCGTCTCGACGCTGCAACGACGAGCAGTGTTCAGGCAGCAGCTCTCGCCGCGCACCGTTCGCTTGGGCTCGAAGTGTATTCCCGGGTGGACGTGTTGCTCGACGCCGCAGGTCGTCCCTTCGTGCTCGAAGTGAACACGATTCCTGGCATGACCGAGACCAGCCTGCTGCCCAAGGCCGCCGCCGCCGTTGGCATCGACTTCGCCGAAACCTGCGAGCGCATCGCCGCGATCTCGCTCCGCAAGGGAACCGCCGCGCCATGAAGCGAACACCGGCCACCCGCTCACTCAATCGCCGAGTCCGTCCGGACAATCCCGGTGGTGGTCAGCACCACCTCGACGTGCGGGTGCGGCGCTCGACCGCCCGGCGCCAGCGGACCAACCGACTCACGCGATTCCTCGTCGGCGCCATCCTCTGGATCGGGATCGGGACAACGACCTGGTTCGGATTCCTCGCCGTCACCGAGAAATTTTTCCTCACCAATCCGGAATACGCCCTGCAGCACGTCGTCGTGGAATCCGGCGGCCTTATGACTGAGGAGGAAGTCATGGACCTCACGGGCATCACGCTCGGAACGAATATTTTCCAAATCGATCTGGGATCCGCCGAACGTGCGCTCCGGGAAATCCAGCAGATCGAAACGGTGCGCATCGCCCGTGACTGGCCAGCATCGATCAGCATTCTCATTACCAAACACGAGCCGGTCGCATGGCTCGCTCGGAGCTCGGCGGAAGCGTTTCGCGCCGAGGGCAATCTGCTCGTGACGCTCGAAGGTCGCCTGATGACACCCTACAAGATCGAGCCTGATTACTGGCACCTGCCCGTCATCTACTGTGCCGATCCTGACCTCGTTGCTAGCGGCGATACGCTGGCGGTGGCCGATCTTCAAGCCGCGCTCACCCTGTTGGCCGAGCACCGGCGCTACCCGCGTTCGTTGCTGGAGATCCGTTCAATCGACATCACCAAGGGTTACGCGTTCGAAATCACCAATGACGCCAATGCGAAAATCCTCTTCGCCCCCGGTGACCCTGCCAGCCAGCTCGAACGGCTCGAAAAATTACTCCAGCATTGCCACGAAACCGGCCGCCAGCTCGATACGGTCAATCTGATCCCCAAAAAATTCACTCCCGTGAAATTTCTCCTCGCTGCTTCGCAGGAAACCGTCACCGAACCCGAAACTCCCGCTCAACGCTGATGGCTCGCGATCGATTGCTCGTCGGATTGGAAATTGGCACCACCAAGGTGTGTGCCGTCGTGGGCGAAAACCGGCCCGACGGTTCGTTGCGCATCCTCGGCGTGGGCGAATGCAAATCCGGAGGCATTCGCAAAGGCGAGATCGTGGATTTTTCCACGGCCACGCAGTGCGTGCGCGACGCCATTGCCGATGCCGAAGAAAAAGCCGACGCCGAGATTTCCGCCGTCTGGCTGGCGATCACCGGCAGTCACATCCAGGCGTTTAATAATCGGGGCATGACGCAGATCCCCGAAGACCGCGGTGAGATCGACGAGAGCGACATCCGCGACGTCGAGAACAGCGCCAAGGAGGTCAATATCCCGGACCGGAACTGCTTCATTCACACCGTCATCCAGCATTACTACGTGGACAAGCAGGACGGCGTCCTCAATCCCGTCGGCATGCTCGGTCACAAGCTCGAAGCGGATTTCCACATCGTGCACGGCATCAAGACCCGCATTGAAAACATCGTCCGTTGCATCAGCGACGTGGATGTCGATGTCGAGGATGTCGTCGTCAATTCGATCGCGTCCGCTCAAGTCGTGCTCGACCAGACGCAGAAGGATCTGGGCGCCATCGTTCTCGATATTGGAGGCGGCACGACGGACTACATTGTCTACATCGACGGAGCGATCCAGCACACCGGTGTGCTCGCGGTGGGCGGGGATCACATCACCAACGACATCTCGATCGGCCTGCGCATTCCCATCGCCCGCGCGGAGCGCCTGAAAATCGAAGAGGGCTCGACGGATCTCGACGAAGCCCGGCCCGGCGAAACGATCATCCTCAAAAATGATTCGGGATTTTCCGGGTGCGAAATCGAGCGGGCCAATCTCAATCGAATCATTCACGCCCGCGTCCGCGAGCTGTTCGAGCTGGTTTACAAGGACATTGCGAACCACTGCGATCTCGACCTCGTGCGCTCCGGCGTAATGTTGACCGGTGGTTGTTGCCTCGTGCGGGGCATTCAGGCCGTCGCGGGCGAAGTTTTTGAACTTCCGGTGCGGTCCGCCGCGGCTCAGGAGGTCGCCGGGCCGAAATCGGTCTTTCAGAATCCGCAATTTGCCACGGCCATTGGCGTGGTGAAATACGCGCAGCACATGGAAGTCGCCCCCGCTCACAAATCGCTCCTCGGCTCGTTGAGCAAGGGATTCACCGGTCTGTTCCGGGCGTTCCGCGTCATCTGATTTCCCCATGCTCCAAATCCCGCGCACCGCTCTCGAAACCGACCCCAACGCGGTGCCACCGCGCATTCTTGCGGTCGGCGTGGGCGGCGCGGGCGTGGGTCTTGCCGACCGGCTCGCACTCGCGGGATCCAGCGGGTCAATTCACGTTGTCGCGATCGATTCCGATTCCACGGTCCTCGGAGCATCGGTCTCTCCCACCCGCATATTGATCGGCTCGCAGACTGCCCGTGGACTCGGCACCGGTGGCGATCCGGAGCTCGGTGCTGATTCCGCGGAAGAATCCGAGGCCGCACTCCGGGATGCCTTCGAAGGTGCAAACGTCGTGATCCTGTGCGCCGGCCTCGGGGGTGGCATCGGCGGCGGCGCAGGCCCGACCATTGCCAGTCTGGCGAAAAACTGCGGAGCGCTTGTCATCGTCGTTGCGACCCTCCCCTTTACGTTTGAAGGCAAACGCCGCGAGCGGCAGGCCGCCAATGCCGCCGAAGAATTTGAACGCGCGGCCGATGCATTTCTTCCGTTCGAAAACGATCGGATGTCGGAGCTCTCGGAACCACGCACCGGCGTCCACGAAACGTTCGCAGCGTCGGATCAGGTTCTCGCCGAAACGACCTCCGCGCTGATCCGACTCGCGTTGTCAGAAGGACCGTTGCGGGTTTCCCTCGGCGATCTGATCGCAATTTTTCGAGCGGGCGGCGAAGGCTGCGCTTTTGGATTCGCTGAAGTGGAAGGCCGCAACCGCGCCAATGACGCCGTCGAACGTGCGCTCCGGAATCCGCTCATGGGTCGGGGAAAAACTCTGGCCGATTGCCGCGACGTGATCGTTCACATCGAGGGTGCCCCGGACCTCACGCTAGCCGAGGTCCAGGCCGCCATGCAGACGGTTTCCCGCCACGCCAACGAGACCGCGGGACTTCACCTCGGCGTCGGTGTCGATGCCAATCGCGGGAGTACGATGAGCATTTCGGTGCTGGCGTGCAGAGGCCCCGCGCGGGGACAAACTGCGACTCCGATCCCGACCGTTGCCCGACCGGAAGCGGTGGAACCCGCCACCAAGACGACGTCGCCTCCGCCCCCCACCGAGGAAGTTTCTGCCGAGGAAACGTCGCCCGACAACACGCCCGGCGCGGAGGAATTATTTGATACGGACCCATTCACCGTTCCAAAAATTGCCCCACCCAAACGGCCCGCGAAACCGCGCCAGGAAACACTCAGCCTCGACCCCGTCAACCGCGGGCGTTTCGACAAGAGCGAGCCGACCATTGTCGGTGGCGAGGATCTCGACGTGCCGACGTTCATTCGCCAAAAGATTCGCTTGAAGTAAGTTTTCGCCTTGACCCACCATTTGAGACGGACGACTGTCTCGAAATGAGGATTCAAGAAATGTCGGCGACTTATCGGGCTGGACGCAAGAAAGCTCCAGGGCTGCGTTCAACCGAGCTGGTTGCCCTGGTTGCAGCGGGTTTGCCGTTTGTCGAACTCGCGACGTTGCGCACCGATCTTGATCTGCCGATTGAGCGTCTCGCCGCCCAGATCGGGATTCCCCGCGCCACCCTTCATCGCCGCCAAAAGGCCGGCACGCTCTCGTCCGACGAGTCGGACCGCATCCTCCGATTTCGTCGTCTCCTGGATCAGGCTGTCGCCATTTTTGGCAGCGTCGAAGCTGCCCGGGAGTGGCTCAAGGCACCACAGTATGGTTTGGGCGACTCGACGCCCCTTGATTACGCACGCACCGAGGTCGGTGCTCGCGAAGTCGAGCGCCTGCTCGGCCGGATCGATTACGGCGTGCTCGCCTGACCGTGCCGACCGCTTTCCGCCTCGTCCGAGCGGAGCATTCCGCGGACGCATTCTCCGGTGAAGGTGCCCGCATCTGGGGTGGGCGTTGGAGTTCTCCGGGACGGTCCGTCGTTTACGCAGCGGATTCACTCGCACTGGCTGCGCTGGAAACTCTGGTTCACATCCTGCCCCGACGCGACCTCGTTTTCGTCAGCTTCCGGATCGAGATTCCCGCAGAGCTCATCACGACGCCGTCCAACCTCCCACCCGGCTGGGATGATTTGCCACCGCCCCCCGAAGCCGCAATCGTCGGCGACACTTGGCTGGAATCACACCAGTCAGCAGTCCTGCGCGTTCCCAGCGCGGTCGTTCGTTCGGCCGAAAATTTCCTGCTCGATCCGCGTCATCCCGACTTCGACCAGATCACCATTGATTCGCCGGGGCCGTTCGCATTCGACCGTCGCCTGCTCGATTCCTGATTTGAATTTTCAGCCTCCCGTTCTCAGATTTCCGGTATGCGCCCCGACAAGTTTACCGCGAAAATGCAGGAGGCGTTTAACAGCGCCATCGACATTGCTTCGAAGCTCAACCAGCAGGAAATCGCCAACGAACATTTCCTGCTCGCCTTGCTCCGGCAGTCCGACGGCCTCACGGCTCCACTACTCGAAAAACTCGGCCTGGCTCCGGCGGCGCTCGCTGGCTCGCTGGAATCCAACCTCGCCCGGCGTCCAAGCGTTCACGGCGGGTCGTCGCCCCACCTTTCGAATGATCTCCGCAAAACCCTCGACGCCGCCGAAGGCGAGATGGCCAAGCTCAAGGACGAATACCTGAGCGCCGAACATTACCTGCTCGCCCTCCTCGGGACGAATGACCCGGCCGCCCAGCTCCTCAAAGACGGTGGAGCCACCCGCGAAAAACTCATGCAGGCGCTCGCCGCCATCCGCGGCAACCAGCGCGTGACCGATCAGGATCCCGAGGGAAAATACCAGACGCTCGAAAAATACGGCCGCGATCTCACTGAGTTCGCCCGCAAAGGCAAAATCGATCCCGTCATCGGCCGTGACGATGAAATTCGCCGAACGATGCAGGTGCTTTCCCGTCGCACCAAAAACAATCCGGTTCTCATCGGCGAACCTGGCGTGGGCAAAACCGCCATCGTCGAGGGCCTGGCCCGCCGCATCGTCAGCGGAGATGTGCCCGAGTCGCTGAAAAACAAACGCATTATCGCGATGGACATCGGCGCCATGATCGCGGGCGCGAAATTCCGCGGCGAATTCGAGGACCGGCTCAAGGCATTTCTCAAGGAGGTCACGTCCAGTGAAGGGGAGATCATTCTGTTCATCGACGAGCTCCACACCATCGTCGGAGCGGGCGCAGCCGAAGGATCCGCCGACGCGTCCAACATGTTAAAACCGCAACTCGCGCGCGGAGAACTGCGCACCATCGGTGCCACCACGCTCGACGAGTACCGAAAATACATCGAAAAGGACGCCGCCCTCGAGCGCCGCTTTCAGCCGGTGATGGTCAACGAACCCAGCGTTGAAGACACCATCGCCATCCTGCGCGGGCTCAAGGAACGCTACGAAGTCCACCACGGCGTACGCATTCAGGACGCCGCCATCGTCGCGGCAGCCACTCTCTCGGACCGCTACATTTCCGATCGATTCCTGCCTGACAAAGCTGTCGATCTTGTCGACGAAGCCGCCTCCCGTCTCAAGATCGAAATGGAGTCGATGCCCACCGAAATCGACGTTCTCGAGCGTCAGGTCATGCAACTCGAGATGGAAAAACAGGCGCTCAAAAAAGAAAAGGATGCCGCCAGCAAGGATCGCCTCACCAAACTCGAAAAGGAACTCGCCGACCTCAAGGAAAACGCTTCGCGACTCAAAGCCCAGTGGCAGACGGAAAAGGAGGAAATCGGGAAATCCCAAAAGATCGCCGAGCAGATCGACCAGCTCAAAACCGAGCTCGAGCAAGCCCAGCGGCGGGGTGATCTCGCCAAAGCCAGCGAAATCCAATACGGCCGTCTGCCCGAGCTGCAACAGGAACTTGAGACATCCACCGCCAAGGAACGCGCCGACGGCACGTTGCTGACCGAAGAGGTCACCGAAGAAGACATTGCCCGCGTTGTCGCCAGCTGGACCGGCATTCCCGTCTCGCGCCTGCAGGAAGGCGAGCGCCAGAAACTCGTCAAAATGGAGGAACGCCTCATGGAGCGCGTCGTCGGCCAGGCCCAGGCAATCAGGGCCGTCTCGAACGCGGTCCGCCGCGCCCGCGCCGGTCTCCAGGACGAAAACCGCCCCATCGGGAGCTTCCTTTTCCTCGGCCCCACCGGCGTCGGCAAGACCGAGCTGAGCAAGGCCCTCGCCGAGTTCCTCTTCGACGACGAAAACGCCATCGTCCGCATCGACATGTCCGAATACATGGAGAAGCACGCCGTCTCCCGCCTCATCGGAGCCCCTCCCGGCTACGTCGGATACGAGGAAGGCGGCCAACTCAGCGAATCCGTCCGCCGCAAGCCGTATTCCGTCATCCTTTTCGACGAAATCGAAAAGGCCCACACCGACGTCTTCAACGTCCTGCTCCAGGTCCTCGACGACGGCCGAATCACCGACGGCCAGGGCCGCACCGTCGACTTCAAGAACACCGTCCTCATCATGACGTCGAACATTGGCAGCCAATACATCATGGAGGACCTCCCGGTCGACGAGCGCAACCAGCGCGTGACCGCCGCGCTCCGCGACCACTTCCGCCCCGAGTTTCTCAACCGCATCGACGAGACCATCATCTTCGACCGCCTCGACGAATCGAACATCACCCACATCGTCGACATCCAGCTCGAGAGATTCCTCAAACGCCTCGCCAAGCAGAACCTCACCCTGACGCTAAGCGACGACGCCAAAAAACTCCTGGCCCGCCAGGGCTACGACCCCGCCTACGGCGCCCGCCCGTTGAAACGCGTCATCCAAAAAGAAATCCTCGACCCCCTGGCCGTCGACATCCTCGACGGCAAATTCGCCCCCGGCGACACCATCAAAGCCGAAGCCAACGGCGACCACTTGGCGTTTGAGAAGTCATAAGTCATAGAAGACATGGCGAAGAACGTGATCATCCTCGGAGCTGGCGCCTCGCGCGAATACGGAGCGCCGGTTATGAAGAACTTTCTCGATGTTGCCGCCCGCCTTCACGCAGCCGGCAAATCAGGCAAGCATTCCGACAGTTTTAAACGCGTCTTCGAAGCAATATCCCGCCTTCAGGCTGTCCACTCCAAATCCGAGTTCGACCTAGTTAATATTGAGTCAATATTCACGGGGTTCGAACTTGCGAAAACGCTCAAGAAATTTCCCGGAATTGAGGCCGAACAGATCGACCAGCTTATCGACGACCTAAAATGGGTAATTGTTTCGACACTTCAAGAAACCATCCGCTTCCCAGTGGAGGGTCAGCACATATGCGGTCATCCACCAATCGAAAGCTTCGTCAAAGGACTTATCTCCAAACGAGAAAATAACAAAATCAACTCTGCGATTTTAACCTTTAACTACGATATCCTCTTCGACGTCGCGATGATGAGGCACGTGGGAGTTGATTACGGCATTCAGAGACAGCCAAACGCTATTGACTGGCTACCTCTACTCAAACTACACGGATCGCTCAACTGGGCGACCAACACAGAAACGGGTGACGTCGTCCCTTGGTTTCTCTCAAAATACTTCACCCGCTATAGCTTGGACTATTATTTTAATGGCTCAGAAGCCGGCGTACCGATTGGCGACCAGCTTTCCGACTATGGAAAGGGACAAAACGAACCTGAAAAACTAGACGGAATTCCGGTTATAGTCCCGCCCTCGTGGAACAAGGCAGACTCCCATCGCGCTATTTCTAAAGTATGGTCAAGAGCGGCTGAAGAGCTTACGGAAGCTCAGTCCATTTTCATCATCGGCTACTCGTTGCCCGAGACAGACTCCTTTTTCCGGCAACTGTACGCACTTGGAACTGTCGGAGAGGCACTACTAGAGCGGTTTTGGGTATTCAACCCTGACAAAACACGCGAACCAATATTCCGTGCGATACTTGGTCCGGGAGCGAGAGAGCGATACAGTTTTTTTGAGATGAAGTTCAGCGAAGCAACAGAAAAAATCATCGAAGCAATTAACGCTTAGAGCACCATACGCGAGGAGATACTGGGGTGAGGTTTCAATTCTCGAAATCGCGGTGGCGGTTTGTTCCGGCTAGCTTTAGATCGAGTGACTGCTTTCCATTACCTTTTCGCACTAGACGGAGAGGTCCACGCCCCCGGCGGGCCGCATTTGACTCCCGGACGTCATCATCGAATGATGACACTTTATGAGGACGATCGTCGACTTGCCGGAGAATCAGGTTCAGGCCTTGGACCGCTACCGCGCCGAGCAGCGCATTTCCCGCGCCGAAGCGGTCCGCCGCGCGGTGGCCTCGTTTCTTCCGACTCATTCGTGGGCCAGAATCGACTTTCTCACGCACCCGGCCTTTGGCAGCAGCGAGGAATTCCAAAACGATGATTCCACGGCCACCGTCCGCCGACTGCGCGGCGAATGGGAGTAGATGATCGCCTGCATTGATTCTGGTCACCGGCAATCTCCGCGAATTCCAGCGCATCCCGAAGCTAACGTGCCTGACCTGGCTGGACTGAACCAACTTCAGTAGAAAACGGGACCCACCACGAATTACACAGATTGCGGGCATGTAGTCAGGCAAGGGAAAAATTTGATTGGCGTTGTATTTTGTCCTGCCGCAGGCAGGCACGCCAAAGTTCCCCCCTGAACGCCTGCCGCGGCGAGCGGTGCGGGGTTTGGGGGCGCAGAGCCCCCATCAAACCGGTTGGCAACGGATGCCCCTTGCTCATGCTGGAACGGGTTGGGAGTGGTTGAGGCATCGCTGGAGCAGTGCGTTCACCGAGTCCGAGAGGGAATGGCCCAGGCCGGCTTTCTGGCGTGCGGCGGTGCCGAGAACCACGGCCAGCTTGTGGAGTTTGAGCCGAAAGCTTTTGTCGGGCTCCAACGCGGTGGGTGGGTTGCCTTGGAGCAGGTGCCAGACCTGGACCACGAGCTTGCGGGCGACGGCGGCCACGGCCACGTTGCGATTGCCCTTGCGGGCAAAAAGCTTCCAGCCCCATTGGCCCAAGGCCGTGTGGCGGCCCATGCGAAGAACGGCCTGAGCTCCCTGGATCAGGAGGTTGCGGATGTCGCCTCGACCGCGGCGTCCGACCCCCAGACGGATGTCTTTGCCTCGGCCGCTCTGGCGTTGGCCGGGGTTGAGACCGATGTAGGCCACGAGTTTCTCGGGGCGGTGGAAGCGCCCGATGTCGCCGATGACGGCCCGAAGGGCAAAGGCGCTGACGATGCCCACGCCCAGGACTTTCATGGCGTGCATCATGACCGGATCGTCCGCCATTTCCGCGGCGATCAGGCGGTAGAGCCGCTGGCGGCGTTCTTTGGACTGCGTGATGTTGGCCCAGTGCTCGGCG
This sequence comes from Chthoniobacterales bacterium, assembly GCA_041748215.1. Lineage (GTDB taxonomy): Bacteria > Verrucomicrobiota > Verrucomicrobiia > Chthoniobacterales > JAATET01 > JBGTDR01. Next base: position 29,981 of record JBGTDR010000155.1, on the reverse strand, counting down.
AGAATGTTCTTTTGCAACCCGGACCACTCTCTCTGCTCGAGGATCCACGCGGGGGTGGTCTTCTCCTGGAGGCTGCGTTTGCCCAGGCGAATGCCGTGGCCATTGAGGTAGGCTTTGATCGAGTTGGTCGCGGCCGTGTGATCGCCGACGGACTTGCCGTAGGCGTGGAGCAACTCTCGCCTCTCCCGGCTTTGCTCGTCGGGCACCCAGACGCAGGGGGCGTTGCCCGCCAGGTAAACCAGGGCGATGCGGGCGGCGGCCATCCGGTCGTTGTCGGCGTAGGTTTTGGCGTGTTTGCCGACGTGGGCGCTTTCCAGCACGCAGGCTCTCAGGCCCAGCTCGCCGAGCCGCTTGCAGACCTCGAAGCTGTTGCTTCCAGCCTCCAGCAGGATGATGTCCTGCGGGGTCAGCTCGGCGGCGGCCCATTTCAAAAGGGTCTCCAGCGTGAGGTTTTCCCGGCTGCCGATCTTGCATGCGTCGTGCGGGGTCTGCCCCACGAAGACCGCTGCGGTGAAGCTGTCCGGGATGTATTTTTTTGTCATGGTTTTCTCCAATGGCCCGATTAAGGGTGGAGGCAACCAGCGCGGGCAGCCGATTCGGGTTGATCCACGGACGGAAGGTTGCAGTCAGGCATTCGGGGTCTTGCGCCCCATGATGGTGCTTTCCGCCAGGGTTCAATCACAGATTGGAGCAGTGAGCTCAGCGTAATCATCGAACCTTTGGACCTTCGGCCACCCAAGCGTGTTGCAAGCACTCACGGGTTCCGCCAAGGACGTTGCATCTTTCATCTCGGCTTGCCCAGCGCTGGTTGCTCCCTGACTTCATCCCATCACGGATCGTCTGATTGTTCCGGATTTGCCTTCGGCCGACTTCGCATCGACCCCCGATTCACGCAGAAGTTATCCGAAATGTTCTGCGAAAAACTGCGCAATCTGCGGACCCCTTCGTCTGATAATTTCATCAAGGGATACGAGTCCTCTGAAGGAGGATTCGATGAGCCACGGTTAGCCGCTTTCGCGCCGCGTTCCGTTGACGGCGCTCATTTTTGAGCCGCGTTTGCGGCCGTTCGGGCCGGTTTCAGACTTTCGCTGCGGACGGCCTTGACGACCTCCCGGATGGCCTTGGTGACGAGCTGGGGCTGCTCTTTCTGAATTTCGTGGCCGCTGTTCGTTTTGGTGACGTGTTTGGCGTTGGGAACCAGCCGGGCGAGTTTCGCCTGCGCCCGTTTCTGAGCCCGGTCGGTGACGTAGCCGAAATCCGGCGGAACGTTGGCCGGCAGCGTGCCGTCGGCGATCAGCGCAGGGATCTGCGGTCCCCAGGGTCGATCGGCGGACAGGACAACAAGCGGCATGGGACGCAATCGTCGAGCCGCCCGGAGCTGGGCGAAGCTGCGATCCGGATTGATGCGTTCCAAAGCCGGGTAAAGGGCAACGCTCTCGCGGTCGTCACCCAGGATCAGCTGGCGCTGGATTTTCCACTCTGCGGGCGTCTCGGCATCCTGAAGCCCCTCGGAGAGAGCGTCGACGAGCACCATGCCGGCCACGTTATCGGGATAAAGACTGGCGTAGAGTCTGACCACCAAACCGCCGTAGGAATGCCCGACGAGGACGTACGGACCAGGCTGACCGGAGGCCTCGAGCAGCGCGTGAAGGTCCGACACTGCGTCCCGGGCGGTGACCGGCTGGGGGACCGGGTCGCTGCGGCTGGGTTTCTCGCCGACGGGCGTTCCCGGGCGGTCGTAGGCGCACACGCGGGTGAACTTCGCGACGGACCTGAACACCGATGGCCTCCTCTTGCTCGTGATGTTCCAATCCTCAGCGGATCCCTTGAGCCCGGAAACCAGGACAACCGTCGGCGAGCCCGTTCCGCGGCACGTCAGGTAAATTTTGCGACCGCCACCGATTTCGATCAATCCGGCGGAACGTCCCGTCGGCACCGCCTGGCACGACGTCACCCCCAGGGAAAGCAGGACCAAAACGAGCAGGTTGCGCGGGGACATCGTGGTGAATGTCTAAAGCACGACGACCATGGAAGCGATTGAAACGATCCCGATCCGGCGACTGGTGCAGCGGAATCTCACCAGCCAAACTGCCCCGCTACACGCGACTAGCTGACGGCGCACGTTCCCCTTCCGTGAAAACGAGGAACGCCGATGTTTTTTGACGGCTGGGGCGATTTGGGGCGCGTGATCCTCACCGGGATCTGCGCCTACGCGGCATTGGTGCTTCTGTTGAGGATTTCGGGCAAACGAACGCTGTCGAAGATGAACATCTTCGACTTGGTGGTCACTGTCGCCTTCGGGTCGATCCTGGCGACGACGCTGCTGTCAGCCGACACCTCTCTGGCCGAAGGAATTGCCGCGATGGCCGTGTTGATCGGAGGGCAATACGCCATAACGTTCTTGTCGGTCCGCTTTCCGCGATTTCAAGCTTTGATAAAAGCAACGCCGGCGCTGCTGTATCACGCGGGCCAGCCCATCCGAGCGGCGATGGTGCGGGAGCGCGTGACCATGGACGAAATTCTTGCCGCGGCTCGCAAGGCAGGAATCGGAGAGCTAACAGGATCCCATGCTGTTGTACTGGAAACGGACGGTTCGCTCACGGTTATCGATCACCGGGGCGAATCCCGGACGGGAACTCTGCGGACGATCAAATTTCCCGAGCAGCCCTCCTGAGGTCGCCTCTCCACTGGCGAATCTCGGGCATCCCCGACGATTAATTGTGACTCTCGTGAAGACGGGCTTTCGCTTTGTCCGATCCGCGGCGGACGGCGACCTTAATCATGCCCACGAGCGCGCCGCTCAGGGCGCTCCAGACGATGGCTTCCCGCCAGCCCACTCCCTCCAGCGAGGGATTCGTCGGAGCTTTGCGGTGGGTGGAATTTTCCCAAACCCACCGCAAGGCCGCGGTGAAAAGCGTGCCAGCGCCCAGAACAACGGCCGCGTGCATCAGGTCGTCGACCCAGTCCTCCAGTGCGGACGGGCGAAGAGTTCGAAACAATCGGGAGAAGCCGCTCATTTGTATTTCACGATGACCCAGAGGGCGTGAACGATCCCCGGGAGATAACCCAGAAGGGTCAACACGACGTTGATCCAAAACTGTGTTCCGAGGCCGACCTGCAAAAACACTCCCAGCGGAGGCAGCAGGATGGCGGCAATGATGCGCAGAATATCCATGTGCATAGGATCGGCTGCCAGCCGGCGATCGGCCCCCTCCCGGGCACGCGGAGTCGATCTCGCGACGAATGATTTCGAAAAATCAGCGCGGCGGGTTCACACTCTCTTCGATCCCGAAATTCACAACGACGACTCGATGAAAGGCAGCGGAACAAAGAACGAATTGGGCCCGAAGGAACGCGAGGAACTTTTGGAAACATTGAGTGCTCGCTTCGAAAAAAACGTCGGCCGCCATCCGGGAGTTGCGTGGGCGACGGTGCAGGCCAGGCTGGAGGCGAACGCCGACAAGCTGTGGTCGCTCCATGAGATGGAACGAACCGGCGGCGAACCCGACGTGGTCGGCCACGATCCGAAGACAGGCGAGATCCTTTTTTTCGATTGTTCGCCGGAAAGCCCGAAGGGCCGCACGGCCGTATGCTACGACCGCGAAGCCCTCGACTCTCGCAAAGAACATAAGCCAAAAACCAGCGCCGTGGAGATGGCATCCGCCATGGGCGTCGAGCTTTTGACGGAAAACCAATACTTCGAGTTGCAGAAACTCGGAGAGTTCGACACGAAGACGACGACCTGGGTCCAAACGCCCCCTGAAATCCGAAAACGGGGCGGCGCGCTTTTCGGTGACTCCCGCTACGGACGAGTCTTCATTTATCACAACGGGGCGCAGTCGTATTACAGCGCCCGGGGTTTCCGCAGCTCACTCAAAGTCTGACGTTCTGATTTTAGAATCGATTCGCAATCTAGCTGCCGCCGAGTTTTTCGCCGAAAAATCGCAGAAGGAGGTCCATGCCAGCACGGGCCAGTGACGAATTGAAACGCGGGCCTTCATCGCGGAGGAATGCGTGCGCGGCGTTGAATTCATGCCACTCGAATTCCACCCCGGCGGCTTCGAGGTGGTCGGCAATCTTCCGGCGACCCTCGAGTGGCACGTGCGGATCCTGCCGCCCCCAGACAAAAAGATAAGGCGTGTCGCCCACGATCCCGGACAACGTGTCGTCCTGCTTCCCGGCACCCAGTGACGCGGTGTGAAGGTCGGTCGGGTAAAATGCCGCCACAGCCGAGACTTCCGGCCGGAATCCAGCGCGCACGGCCAGGTGGCCGCCGAGGCAAACGCCATAACTCCCAACCCGGCTCGTGGTCCGATCGTGGCCAACCAGCCAACTCACGAGCACCGCGGCATCCTCATCGAACGCTGCGAGTTCTTTCGTGAATTTCAAGGCATTGCCGCGATCAGCCCCCGCCTGATCGTACGAGAGCACCGTGCCAGCCGGCTCAAACTCGTGATAAACCTCCGGGACAGCCACCAGATACCCCTGCCCCGCCAACGCCGCGGCCATCCGGCGGATCGGACCCGTCACCTGAAAAATTTCCGAATAAAAAATCACGGCGGGGAAACGCCCGTCGCCAACCGGGACGAACAGGTGTGTGCGCATCGTTCCGCGGGACGTCGGCAGATCGACAAATTTGTCGGGTTGAATCGTCATGGTTTCCCTCTGAATTCAAGCCAAGTCCCAAGGGTTTGGCGAGCCGGGCAGGAAATCACTTTTGCCCTCATGTCATTCAACTTCCACTGGCTCCCCACCGCCCGGCGCGGCAAAGTTCCGGGCATGATGGCATCCGCCGAGCCCGGCTCGCGCACCTTTCGCCTACCCGATGGCACCCTGGCCTGCACCCGGCCGATCCGTCCCGAGGACGGAGTTTTCCTGTCCCGGGGCTTAGCCCGACTCTCTCCGGCGGGTCATGCTTACCGCTTTCTCCACTACCGCAAACGGTTCACCGCGGCGGAGCTGCACTACCTCACGAATTGCGATTTCATCGATCATATCGCCATTGTGCTCACAATCCTCGATCACCACGGTCGGCAGGTGGACGGCGTCGGCGTGACTCGTTGCGTACGCACCCGGGAAGATCATGAACTCGCCGAAGTCGCCATCGTAATCGTGGACGAATGGCAGCGTCGGGGTGGCGGCACCGCACTCCTGCGGCATCTCCGGGACCTTGCGCTGACCGCGGGAATCCTGCGCTGGACTGCCTTCTCTCTGGACGAAAACATCGCAGCGGCCCGGCTGTTTTCGCGATTCGGCACGCCCCTGTTACGCCGAGGGGCGGGCCAGGGCGCGAGCGAAACGACCTACACGCTGCATCGGAGCGATTAAATCGCGTTCGCCGAGAACCAACGGGATCCTTCGCGCGGAGCCCTCAGCGATTGCCCCAAAAGACCACTCCGACTCCACCGAGAATCAACGCCCCGCCGACCAGCGTCGCCGCGTTGAACTGGGTTTCACGGAAAAACACCCACGCAAAAAGCGCGACAAAAAGCGGGTAGGAAATCTCGATCAACGACGCGAGCGTCGCGTTCTTTTCGCCGATCGCCATGTAAATGAGGAGTGCTCCCACCGCCGAGGTCACGACGGCGACGACAAGCCAGACCAGGTCCGGGCCGAGCCCGCGCAACGTTTCCGGGATCGCCACCGCGCGACCCGAGATCATCAGCACGGCCCCACCGCAAACCGCGCCGAGCACCGTGTAGAGCGTGAAAAAGAGCAGCGGTGACACGCCGCGCTCGATCGCCCGCCCACTCGCCGCATAGCTGATCCCCCACAAAATCGCCGCCGAAAACGCGTAAACCAGCCACATGGCCGCTCTTCTACGCGCGCATCAGAATCACCGCAACCTTCACTAACGCGCACCACCAAACCAATCCTCCTCATCGCGAATCAGCTGCTCCATCATGTTTTCATGATCCGTCAGGAATCTCCGCGTGAGAACGTAGTGATCGGTTTCCTCGTAACGCACGGGCCTCATCCCAGCCTCGTCGAGCAGGTAGATTGTCGCTTGAGGGTAGGCGAGGAGGATGGGCGAATGCGTCGCGACGAGCAGTTGCCCGCGGTGGAGGACCAGCCGATGCATCAAAACCAGCATCGCGAGTTGCCGCTGCGGCGAAAGCGCCGCTTCGGGTTCGTCGAAAACGTAAAAGCCTCCTCCCGTCAGCCGATTTTTCAGCAGGCTGAAAAATGCCTCGCCGTGCGATTGATCATGTAGCGATCTGCCATCGTCGCCGGGCCCCGGGCTCAGATTTTCCAGTGCGGTCGCGACGTTGTAAAAACTCTCCGCCCGCAGGAAATAGCTATCGGTCATCCGGTCCGTGCCACGCACCATTCGAATGTGATCAGAGAGCGATGAGTGACTTTTCCTCGTCATGAATCGGAGGTGGCGACTGCCGCCTTCCGCATTCAGTCCGGACCGCACCGCAACCGCCTCGATCACGGTCGATTTTCCACTCCCATTCTCACCGATCAGAAACGTCACCGGTGACTTGAGGCGAAGGCGTTCGATTTCCTTCACCGCCGGGATGTCGAACGGGTAACCGTCCGGGCGCTCCCCTTCCCGGAAGGTTACACCTCGGTAATAGCAGGCCCGCCCGGGTTTTGCGTTTCTCATATCCGAACGGTCGACGGTTCCTCCACGGGAGAGATGCTCAGATCACAGTGGCGCAATCCGCGACCTTTGGCAGGGCGCTGGGGTTCAGCCAGTCGCGGCGCACGCGGAAGCCGGGGATAACTTGCGAGGAGATCCAATTGCCTTCGCGCCCGTATTCGACGAGGTATTCGCCGTTCTCATCGCGCGCATAAAATCGATGCGCGAGCGTCTCCGGATCGAGAATCCAACGTTCTTGCACACCGGACGTTTCTCCGTCGATCAAGTTGGCATACCGCCCGGGCTCCAGCCACGCCAGGAAATCATCCGCCGTCCAAAGCTCACGCTCAATGGAAGCACTCTCAGAAACCAGCGTCGGCATGGGGTGGAAATTACCACCGGAGCCGCCGGGCGACAAGCCGACCCTAGCGGTTGATTCCCGACTCGTCCGGAGAAATACCGAGCCAGTAGGGTAATCGGATGATCCCGTATCGCGGCCGCCTCGCTCCGACTCCGACGGGACTGCTCCACGCGGGGCATGCGGCGACGTTTCACACGGTGCACGCGCGCGCCCGGGCTCACGGAGGAAATCTGGTCCTGCGGATCGAAGATCTCGATTCCGCGCGTTGTTGGCCGGAGTATGTCGCGGGGGTAATTGAAGATTTGCTCTGGCTTGGGCTGGACTGGGACGAGGGACCAGTTTTCCAAAGTGCCCGTCGGAAACTTTATCTCAATGCCTGGCTTTTGCTCGTCGAGGCAGGCGCGATTTACCCTTGCTCGCGATCGCGACGCGACGTCGAACGGGCCGGACGCGCGCCGCACGAAGAGGAACCCATTTTCCCAACGGAATGGCGATCTTCGCCGGACCCGACACGCGACGATCCAGAGGGAGTCAACTGGCGCTTTCGTGTTCCGGATGGCCGTGAGCTGTCATTCTTTGACGGGCGGCTTGGGAAAATCACCCGCGTTGCCGGCCGGGATTTTGGTGACTTTGTGGTGTGGAATCGCGACGGAATCCCCGCATACGAACTCGCCGTCGTCGTGGACGACGCCACGATGGGGATCACAGAAATCGTGCGGGGCGAGGATCTGCTGACGTCAACCTGTCGTCAGCTCCTGATCCGCGAGATTCTCGGCGCACCGCAGCCGACATATTTCCACTGCCCGTTGGTCCGGGACTCTACGGGCCGCCGGCTGGCGAAGCGTGACGCAGCCCTCGGAATCCGGGCTCTAAGGGCCGCCGGAGCTTCGCCCGACGAAGTGATCACCGGAAGGTTTTCAAAACCTTTGTCACGGCTCGGGCAATAGCGACCGCGTTTGGCGAGTCCGCGTGAACGCACAGCGTGCGGACCGCAAACTCCGGCGCGAGCGCGCCCGAAAATGCGGTCATTCTTTTTGAGGTCACGAAATCCCGAACGCGGGCCGCGACCGCTGCGGGATCAGTGATCAGGTCGCCGGGTTCGCCGCGGGGGATCAATCGTCCGTCGTCGAGGTAGCCCCGCTCGGCGAAAACTTCGCCCCACGCTTCGACGCCTGCTCGATCGGCCTCGCGCACGACCAGACCACCGGCTCGCGCAATGACCGCAAGGCCGGGAAAATACTCACTCACCATGCTCACGTAACATCGCGCCATCGGCACACTCACCTCACTCGCGTGGTAAAGCGATCCGTGCAATTTCACGTGATCGACAGCAGTCCCGTGACGTTTGGCCACTTCCGCCAGCGCTCCAACCTGTTGGAGAACGATCAATTCCAGTTCGCTCGCTTCGACTTCCTGCGGTGCCCGGCCGAAAAGAGTGGAAAGTCCCGGATGCGCTCCGATGCGAACTCCGGCCTCGAGCGCCAGGCTGACCGAACGGTTCATCGTGGATACCGTGCCGGCATGGCCGCCGCAAGCAATGTTCGCCGCTCCGACGAGATCCATGAGCGCCCGCGTTCGGGCCAACGGCTCTCCTTCCCCGAGGTCGGCGTTGAGAACGAGATTCATCCTATCCCAACCTTCGCAGCGTCTCCGTCTCCCACCAGCACGAATTGAAATCTCCCACCCGGCCGGCACTGCACGAGCCACGGCAGCGAGTCCTCATCCACGAGCGCAACTTTTGGATATCCTCCCACGGTCGGACCATCTCGCATCGTGACGATGGGCTGGCCGTTCGGCGGCACCTGAATCGAACCAACCAGCACGGGCTCGCTGATCATTGCGCCTTCCGGGGGATTCAGTCGCGCCCCCTCCAGCCGATATCCCACGCGGTCACTCCTCGACGAGACCTCCCATTCCGCCTGAAAAAATGCCTGTCGTTCGCGTTCGTCAAAGGCCTCCCACTGCGGTCCGGGCCACAATCGGATGAGTGGAGGGTTCAAATAATTCCGACGCTCGGCCCACCATGCCCACGCCCCGGCTGTTTGGGGAATCCGGTCGGCCATCGCCCCGCACGCGAGCACGTCCCCGGCCGCGAGCGTTCGGCCGATGCCGCCTCGCGGATAAACGCTCGCGCTTCCCAGCAGGCGATCCGCCACGAAACCACCCGCGACGGCGACATAGGTCCACAGGCCGGCGCGATTTTTCGGAAAACGCAATCGTTGCCCCGCCGCAAAATCCCGGGAATACCAACAGGGAATTTCCGCCCCGGCATCCGCGCCGGTGACCGCGATCCGGCAGGGCGCGAGAACCTCAAATTCGACACCCTGGAGTAAAAGCTCGAGCAGTGGCGCGTCTTCAGGGTTTCCCACCAGTCGGTTGGCCCACCCGGACGCGTGTGAATCCATCGATCCACCGGGCGGCACGCCAAGACGTTTCCAGCCGACGCGCCCTGGATCCTGCACGCTCGCGCCGAGGCCGGGTGAGACGATGCGCAGGCAATCCATTGTTCTCCTCAATCAGCTCAGCGGCACGAACCGCACGCGATCGCCCGTCCGCAGCAGAAACATACCCGCCTCGTCCCCGTCGGGATTACGCCGCGCGGGATCGAAAATTCGCACGGTCGTATGCCCAATCACGTTCCAGCCTCCCGGGCTTGCGACGCTGTAAATTCCCGCGTGACTGCCGCCAATGGCGATCGCACCCGCTCGAATGACCGCTCGGGGAACCGCCCGGCGCGGCGTCCAAAGGGATTGGTCGAGTCCGTTCAAATACGGAAAGCCCGGAGAAAATCCCAGCATCGCCACTTCGTAACTGGCCGCCGCGTGTCGGGCAATCACGTCCCCAACGGACAATCCATGGCGTTCGGCCACCTCCTCAAGATCTTCTCCATCGTACGCCACCGGGATCTCATGACGGGTGGCCTGGTCCTCCGGGACGGGATCAAGGGTTCCCAACCAGTCGAGAATTTCCGGCACCGCATCCGCGAAAGCCTCAGCGTTGCGAAACTCCACGAGCACCTGGTCGAACGCGATCGTCAATTCCGCGACGGCACGCGGTGCATCATTTTTCGAAGCCGCCGCGATTGCCCGTGCGCGCGCACTCGTCGCGATCGCATCGCCATCGACTCCGAAACGGATGAGGACGGCCTTCGGGCCGTAAGGCGTCCACTGCATGGCGTGTTGGTTACCAGATAACGCTTGCGACGCGAGCTTATCCCTCGTTTAAGCTCCCGACATGGCACTTCCCGTTGGCACCCAGGCACCTGATTTCACCCTCAAATCCATGACCAAAGACGGGCTCGCGGACATCACGTTGAGCCAGAATTTTGGCGAAAAACCGACCGTGCTGCTCTTTTTTCCGGCCGCCTTCACGAGCGTTTGCACGACCGAACTCTGCGACGTAAGCGGCGGTCTCGCCGCTTACGAGGAACTCGGTGCCAGCGTAATCGCAATCAGCGTCGACACGCCATTCGCGCAGGCAGCCTGGGCCAAACAGGAAAACATCACGCTGTCACTCGCGAGCGATCTGAACAAAACGGTCACCGCCGCCTACGACGTGATTTTCCCGAATCTTGCCGGAGTCGGCGACACCGCCGCGCGGGCTGCGTTCGTGATCGATCAGGCCGGGAAGATTGTCTACAGCGAGCAGACCGCGACTCCCAAGGATTTGCCCGACTTCACGAAGATCAAGGAAGCGCTCGCGGCATTGCAGCCTGCGGCCTGAGGGTCACGTTGGGTGCGTCACCCTTCACCGAAGAGGCTGGCAAGACGGCCGGCGAGTTTCCGGCGCGCGACCGAGTAGGAAAAAAAGCGTTTGCCGAGTTCGAAGTTCGTTTCGGCCCACTGTTCACGCAACGCGGTGTTGTGGAGGATTTCGCGGGTCTGCGCGACGACGTCGTTCGTGACGAGTTGGGACATTTCGATCGTTTTGAATCCCAGCGGATCGATGTCGCGGGCGTAAACGGCGTAATTGTTCACGACGACCGGTTTTCGGAAATACATCGCCTCCAGAAACGCGTTGCCGAAACCCTCGTAGTGGCTCGGATACGTGACGAGATCGGCGTGCGGATACACGTCGTAAAGAGTGTAGGTCTTGCGGCCATCGGCGTTGATGCCACGGGTTTCGGTCACGCGGTCCCAAATCGGAACGCTGACAATGCCGGCGTCGGCGATGCGTTCCTTGAGCAATTCAAAATAATCGCCGCCCTCGTCTCCGGCGGGGTGCGACAGCACAAGTTTCATTCGCGGTTCCTTGAGCCGGCGAAGGAGCTCGATCGCATGCTCGATCCCCTTCCGGGCGACCAGTCGTGTCGGCTGAAGCACGAGGATGTCGTCCGGGGCGACGCCAATCTCGGCGCGGAAATCGCGTGCGTAATCGTCAATTCCCGGTGCCGGCGTTTCGAAATCGATCACGTTCGGAATTACGGTCGTCGGCTGGCCACACCGTCGCGCAACCTCCTTCTGCTGCATCGAGTTGATGACGACGTGCTCGACCTGCGGCAGCGACGGCGGGAAGGCCGTCGCCAGATAATCCCCCGCGGACGTGATGGTGAATCGCTCCCGCTCCCACGTGAAATCGTGGTGGTGCGCGATGGTCGGGATGCCCGTCTCGGCGATTACCTCCGTCATCGCGAGTCCAAGCGGGATGTGCATCGGAATCGCCAGGACGTTTTGCGGGATCAACAACTCGAGGTCGTATCGCTGGATGAACGCGTAGATCGACGTCTTCAGCCGCTCCTTCAACCCGTGGACACGTTTGGTGATTTCGCGGGGGCGCGTGGTTTGGCCGAAGAGATGCTGCTGCACGTCGAGCACGTACGGATGATTAAAAAACGCGAGCGGATCAAGGTGGCTCACGGCCTCCGGCTTATCGAGCAACCCTGCCATCCAGAAACACTGTGCGCCCTCCGCACCGAGGATGTGCGCCCATTTTGCCGCTTCCAGCGTGACGCCATCCGTCCCGTGAAAACGCGTTGAAATGAAACCGATCCGCTTCGGCACAAGGGTGAGAGAAACGGTGAGGCTCACGGAATGGAAAAATGGTCAGGCATGGCTTGGGTCACCGGCGCATTGGCACCATATCAAAAATCGCACCGGAACTCCACGCGGAACGTCCCGTGGATGAATGTCACGTTCTGGACAACGCTAGGAACGGCGACCGATTACCCCTTCGATCCGGTCGTGGCAATCCCTTGAACGAACGTTTTCTGCGCGAGGAAAAACAACACGATCACGGGCAGGATCACGACCGCGCTCGCGGCCATCAGGTAGTGCCACTGCACCCCGCCTTGCTGGGATTGGTACTGCTGCAGCGCGAGTGCAAGTGTGTACGTCTGGCGCCGGGTGAGGAACAGCAAGGGACCCAGAAAATCGTTCCACGCGAAGAGGAAATGAAAAAGGGCAACGACCGCGAGCACGGGTTTACTCAGGGGGAGAATCACGGTCCAAAAAATGCGCCATTCGCTCGCGCCGTCGATCCGTGCCGCCTCGCTCAGCTCCTCGGGAATGGTGCGAAAAAACTGGCGCATCAGGAAAATATTGAATGCCCCGCCGAACCACGCCGGAGCCCACAGCGGCAGCAGCGTCCCGATCCATCCGAGGTTTTTGAAAACACCGTAAAGCGGCACCATCAGCACCGGAAATGGCACCATCATCGTCGCCAGCGTGATTGCAAAAAACACGTCACGGCCCGGCCAGCGGAGCCGCGCAAATCCATACGCGACGAGCGCATTCGAGAGGACGGCGCCGATCACACCGAGAACGCAGACGATGACCGTATTTAGAAAAAATTGCGGAAACCCGGCGTCCTGCTCGGGATTGGGTTTACGCGGGGGAACGCCGGGCACATCCGGCGGCGATCCGCGCATGGCGGCAAGCGCCTCGGGGTAATTCTGCCAGCGGAATTGCACGCGACTTTCGATGGCTTCGGGAGGCAGGACTTCCCGGATCGGTCGGCTGCCGACCGCGGCGGGATTTCTCTCGGTCACGAGCCACCAACCGGGCTCGGCCATGCCCACGACGCGCAACGTGGGATTGTCCGCCGCGACGGATCCCACCGGACGCAAATCGCGGCGACCCGTGGCCACGTCCTCGACCAGCACTGACGGTTCAGTCACCCGTGCATCCAGCACCACATCGACGCGCTTCCCGCCGATCTCCGAGTAATGGGCGTACGGCAACCACGTCGGCGGATTGCTCATTGTCTGTTCGACCGGTTTGAGCGACGTCACGAGCAGCCAAAGCAGCGGCACCCCAAACAGCCCGCCCAGCCCCACGAGGAGAGCGTAGACGGCGAATCGGGCAGCGGGGTTTGCTTTCGGCATACTCGGAAGAACTCGAACCGGCTCTCAGCTCGAATAATGCACGCGCCGTTCGGCGACGGCGTTGGCGGCCCAGGTCAACCCCGCAATGATCAGAAAAAAGACCCAGGCCATCGCCGACGCGTAGCCCATTCGGAGATCCTGAAATGCCGTCGAATAAAGATGGATCGTGTAAAAAAGCGTGGACCGCGCCGGGCTGCCGAGCGTGCCGTCCCCATTATTGGCCGCTGCGCTCAGGATGAACGCCTGCGTGAAGATCTGCATCGCACCGATGAAGCCCATGATGAAATTGAAATACACGACGGGCGAAATCATCGGCAGCGTCACGTGCCAGAAACGGCGCCAGACACCAACGCCATCGAGCTCGGCGGATTCGTAAAGTTCCCGCGGCACGTCCTGCAGGCCCGCGAGATAGATCACCATGGAATTTCCCACGCCCCAAAGACTCATGAGCACGAGTGCGGGTTTGGCCCAGGCGGGGTCGCCAAGCCACGCCGGAGGCGCGCCGCCCCACAACGCAAACAAGGGAGCAAGCGACGCGTTCAGCAGGCCGTATTCGCCGTTAAAAATCCAGAGCCACAGCATCGACGACGCAACGACGGGCACGATCGATGGAAGGTAAAACAACGTTCGGAAAATCGGCAAACCCCGCACGTTGCAGTTGAGCAAAAGTGCGAGACCGAGGGACGCGATCACCCCCAGGGGAACGGCAAGCGCGGCGTAAACGGCGGTGTTGCGCAATGCGATCCAGAAAACTTCATCGCCGGCGAGACGTTGGTAATTCTCGAGGCCGATCCAGACCGGCTGCTGGAGGATCGAATAATCGCAAAAGCTGAAATACAGCGAGGCGAGCACCGGGTAGAGCGTGAACGTCGCAAGACCGATGATCCACGGACTGGTGAAGCCGAGACCGGCAAGAACACGGCGGCGGGCGGCGGATTTCATGGCTGGATGGTTGGCTCGTTCGATGAGTTTTCCGCATCGGCCGCGCGACGCTGACGCTCAAGGCTCGTGCGGTGCAGCGACCATGCCGTCGTCATACGCGCCTGGACCTGGCCGAGCGCGCGCTCGGGAGTGGCCTCCAGCAGGCGGATCCGTTCCGATGCCGTTGCCAGCTCGCGCGAATATTCCTGCCAGACGCCCGATGCGGGCGCGTGCACGGCACCGGGACTTGACTCGAGCTCTCGGAAAAACGCGATCAGCGGATGTGGATGGTGTTCGGTGAAAAACGGGCTCCAATCCCGCAACGGCGACGTCTTTTCCTGGAGATAACAGACGATCTCGATGCCCTGGAGCTCAGCCCGCGTGCGGGCGAGCGGATTATTCGAAGCGAGATACTGGACAAACTCCCAGGACGCTTCGGGGTGTTTTGTGCCGCGCGGAATGACCACCATGTCGGCTTCCGTCAGCGCAAACGGATCCCCCGTAACGGTCGGCCACGGAGCCACCCCATACTCGAGTGCGGGCGCGTACTGCCGGGCAAAATTGTTCAGCCAGACACCCTGAAAAACCATGGCGACCTTGCCCGAGAAAAACGGGGATTGGGACGACGCGAATGGGCCGAACCCGGACATGAACCGCTGCACGTCAGCCAGTCCGTATTCCCTGGATTGTTCGCGCAGCCATTCGTAGCCGGCCACGGATTGCGGATCGGACGCGATCGCGATCTCCCCGGATTCGTCGAAATAGTGTCCGCCGAACCAGAGAGGCTGCGCCCAAAGGAACCAGGGCGGTTCCTGCGGCAGAAATCCCATTTGCGTGATTGCGCCCGTTGCCGGATCGCGTTTTGTGAGTCGGCGCGAAAATTCTTCGAGCTCCGCAAGCGTGCGCGGCGGCCGCTCTGGGTCGAGCCCCACTTCGCGGAAGAGCGCTTTGTTCCAATGCAGGGCGACCGCAGTCCCGGTTGTCGGCAGCCCGAACGTCCGGCCGCCGTGCTGCCCCATGGTGGCGTAAACCGGAGTGTAACGTTCCAGCCAGACGTACGGTTCGACCCCATCGGCCCGCATGAAATCATCCAGCGGCAAAAGCGCTCCGCGATCCGCAAATGAAGCCACCGACGCGAGCCAGAGCCCGGCGACATCCGGTGGATCCCCGCCCGCGGTCGCTACCAGGAGCTTGCGATCCACCTGCGAGGTCGTGACGAGATTGACCCGAATGCGGTCCTGCGACGCATTGAATGCATCGACCGTCGCCTGCATCGCCGCGGCCTCCGCACCCGTCCATTTTTCCCAGTACGATAGCTGGATCCGTCCGTCCGATTCCGCGGGACGGCAACTCACAGCTAGCCCGCTCAGCACGAGCGCCGCAACGAGGCCGACACGGCGGATGGCTAGCGGGATGCGTGATGAAAAATCGCCGGGGGGCATGCGAAACAAAAAATGTTCGCGAGACCATGGGCGGGCGGGCCGATTGATTCAAGCATCACGATCAAATGACCGATCGAACGGTATCCCCGTCACTCCACACGCCGGGCACGAGGACGCGTTGGGGAAGCGCCGGCGGACCACGTTCACCGCGGTGGAGCATTGCGACAAGGAGATCGACGGCGATTTCACCAAGCTGCGCATTGGCGTCCACGATGCCTGCCGTCGGGTGATCGGGCGTGCGTTTCGAAATGCACACGACTCCGAGGTCGCGGGGTGCCACCAAGCCGCTGGCAGCCAGCTCCGCAGGAAGGTCGGGATTGGACGTGATGATTGCGTCCGGGCGATACCGCTCCAGCCAGTCGTGCAACTGCCGCCCGGGCGCCGTGTCGTGCAGGCACGGCGGAAGAGCGCGGCGACCCCGGTCTCCCATGGCGTGTGCGAGGTAACCTCCGAGGTAATGGAATTCGGTTCGACGCACGACGTCAGCATCGAGTGCCAGGCCGATCCGGCAATATCCGCGACGGCGAAGCTCCGTCACCAGCGTCGCCATCGCGCCAAATTGATTAGGTGCGATCACGTGAAGCTGCGGATGGGACAGACTGAATCCGAACGTCACCGCGGAAAAATGTTCCCACGGAAATGTTTCGATCCGGGTGTCGGGCTCCGGCTGCGGGCAAACGAGCAACCCTCGAATCCCCCTCGCCCGCGCGATCCGCCCCACGCCGGGCCAATCAGTGGCGAGGTCGCTTCGATCAAGGATTTCGACCTCGTAACCGTGTCGCCGCGCGCACGCCTCGGCCCCTCGAAAATAGGAAACGAATCCCGGTATTGCCCGCCACGCTGAAGCCGACGTCGTACGGGCCACCCACCCGAGCGTACCGTGGTAAGCCGCGGGGCGGACTCGTGAACGGTAGGCCGCCAGCGCACTCAACATGGGATCACGGACGTAACCGAGTTTTGCCGCAGCCCGCTCGATCCGCTCCCGCGTCACCGCGGGGATGCTTGGATGGTGGTTCAGTGCGAGCGACACGGTGCTGCGCTGCACCCCGGCGGCTTCAGCCACATCCTTCTGGGTAATCCGGCGGGATCCGTTCATTTCACTCACCTGTGTTAGTGCAGCGAACGTTGCGGCCGCGAGATGAAAGGACGACGACCGATGCGTTCAATCAACCCAACCCCATTCACCAATTTCTCCCGCACCATCCGCTTTATGAGTTCTTCGTTTCCTCCCCTTCGCGTCGGCATCGCCGGGCTCGGCCGCAGCGGCTGGAGCATTCACGCCACTACGCTGAGATCGTTTCCCGGTCGCTACGAAATTGTCGGAGTGACTGATCCCGACGCCGGGCGCCGGGCGGAATGCGCCTCAACACTTGGTTGCACGGCGCACGATTCGCTCGAGAGCTTGCTGCGTGATCCCGAGATCGAGCTTGTGGTCATCGCCACTCCGAATCCGCTGCACCCGGCCCACGCCACCGCTGCACTCGAGGCGGGAAAACACGTCGTCGTGGAAAAACCGGTCGCCGCCAGTGCCGCGGAAATTGATGCCGTGATTGCCACCGCCGCCACGCACGACCGCGTGCTCGCGCCGTTTCAACAATACCGCTACGAAGCACAATTCCAAAAAGTGTGCGAGATCGTCGACTCCGGAGTGCTCGGACGCATTCTTCAAGTCCGCATCTGCTGGCACGGATTCAAGCGACGGTGGGACTGGCAGACACTGCGTGAATTTTCCGGCGGCTCACTCAACAACACGGGCCCGCACGTGCTGGACCACGCGTTTGCCTTCGTGCCCGAGCACGTCGAACCGGAAATCTTTTGCGATCTCCAGCGTGGCCTCACCGCCGGCGACGCCGAGGATCACGTGAAGATCATTCTGCGCGCCCCGGGTTCGCCCACCATCGACATCGAGATCTCGGATGTCGTTGCGCACCCGCTCCCACGATGGCAGGTGAGCGGCACGGGCGGTGGCCTGACTGGCGCTGGCGGCAAACTCTCCTGGCGATGGGTGGATTGGAGCACGCTGCCCAAGCGCCCCGTGGATCGTCAGCCCACCGTGGATCGCAGCTACAATTCGGAAACTCTCACGTGGCAGGAAGACACGTGGCAGGCACCGCCGGACGCACCCAGCGAGAACGAGGCGTTCTACGTCGACCTTCACCGCACGCTTCGTGAAGGCGAGCCGCTCGTCATCACCCCGCAGAGCGTACGTCGTCGCGTTGCCGCGATGGAACGCTGCCACGCGCTCGGGCAACTCCGCTGATCCCGCCATGAGGGATCGCTACCGGATCGTCGCAGCCACGCTCTTCAGCGAGGAGGTGGTTACACGCATCCCGTTTCGCTACGGCATCGCGACGATGACACGGCTGCCTCACGTTTTTTTACAGATTGATCTGGAGAGCCACGATCGCCGCGCCCGGGGTCTTGCGGCTGACCACCTGCCACCGAAATGGTTCACCAAGGATCCGCTGGCCAGCCTCGACGATGAGATCTCCACGATGCGGAAGGTCATCGTTCATGCTGCCTCGTTGGTGACCGGAACGACATTCGATCGCGTTTTTGATTTCTGGCGGGAACTTTGGACCGCACAGGACGACTGGGCGCGACGGCACGGCCATCCCGCTTTGCTCGCCCATTTAGGCACGTCCCTCGTTGAACGCGCTGTGATCGACGCGTTTTGCCGGATCGAGGGAATCACGTTTCCGGAAGCCGTGCGGGGCAATCACCTGGGTTTGCGCCTCGGCGAACTCGATCCGACGCTGCCCGCAAATTGGTCAGGACTGCTCCCGGAGCAGCCACTGAATACGGTTACCGTGCGGCACACGCTCGGGCTCGCAGACGAAATTTACGAACGCGATCTGGATGGCAACCCGGCCCGCGTCGACGACGGATTGCCGCAATCACTCGAGGCCGCAGTGAAGGTTTACGGTCTACGCGAGTTCAAAATCAAATTTGGGGGACAGTGGGAGCAGGATGCACCCCGCCTCGCCCGCGCCTTCGAGTGCCTGGCGACGCACGCTCCGGAGGACTGGCGATTCAGCCTCGACGGCAATGAAAGTTTTCCCGACGCGGAGTCGTTCCGTGCCTACTGGCAGCGCCTCACGGCTGAGCCCTGGCTGAACGCGCACCTCGCCCGCCTGCTTTTCGTCGAACAACCAGTGGGTCGACTCGCGGCACTCGAAGCAGCGGCCGACTGGAGCTCATGGCCCGACGGACCACCCATTCTCATCGACGAGTCCGACGGCGATCTCGACGCGGTCCCGCGGGCGCTCGACCTCGGCTGTGCCGGATCGAGTCACAAAAATTGCAAGGGCGTGATCAAGGGTATCCTCAATCGATGTCGCATCACGGCCGCCGCTGCGGCCTCCCCCGGCCGCACGTTTTTGATGAGCGGCGAAGATCTTTGCAACGTCGCTCCTGTCGCCCTGCCGCAGGATCTTGTGGTGCAAGCCGTGTTGGGAAATGGCAGCGTCGAACGCAACGGCCATCATTATTTCCGCGGGCTCTCGATGTGGCCGGTGGCTGTTCGAAACGCCGTTCTCCGTGCGCACCCCGGGCTATTCAATGACGAGTTCGGATTCTGCTCCCTGCGCATCGCGGATGGGCGTCTGGATCTCGCCAGCGTGCTGCGCGCGCCTTTCGGGTACGCCGCCGACATCGATCCCGCGACGTTTTGTTCCGAGCGGCAGGACATCGGCTGACGTGACGGCAACGCCTCCGACTCTGCGCCAGCTTGCGCAAATGTCCGGCCTGAGCGTGACGGCCGTTTCAATGGCGCTGCGAAATCGCCCACGCATCTCCGTCGCCACGCGCGAACGCGTGCAACGCCTAGCCGCCGAGACCGGCTACCGCCCCGACCCCGAGACCACCCGACTCATGCTGCATCTGCGGCGGCGGCGCGAGGGCTGCGCAGTCGGCACGTCACTGGCAGCCTTCACAGATTGGCCGGCTCGCGAAGCCAACGTCACCCTTGATGCCCTGACCACTGCGGCCCGTCACCGCGCCGAATCCCAGGGTCACAGTCTCGAAATTTTCCGCGTTCCGGAAGAGCCCCGTCACCTCGCGTCGCTCAAGCGCGTATTGATCACCCGCGGGGTACAGGGACTGCTGCTGCTGCCGCTCATGGAGTCACGTTCGCTCGAGCAGATTCTCGATTGGCAAAAATTCTCGGTCGTCGCGACGAGTCATTCCGTAACCGCACCGGCATTTCACCAGGTCGTGCCGCACTATTTCGAAAATGCCCGACTGGCCTACGAACGACTGGCGGATCGGGGATTTCGGCGAATCGGTCTGGCCATTCGCCGGACGACCGATCAACGCACCGGTCACGGATATTCTGCGGCCCACGCGTGGCATCAACAATCCGCATCCGATGACCCCGTCGCTCCGCTCATCGTCGAAAACATCACCGAGGATGCGTGGCGTTGTTGGCTCGCCGCCGAGCGACCTGACATCGTTTTTTGCGATAGCGGCATTCCACCCGGATCCGAACGCGGTCCCGCCAATCCGCAGTTCATCTCGATCGCAGCAAAAAGTCCGTCCGTGCCATGGCTCGACGAACGTCCCGACGAAGTCGCAGCGTTCGCGGTCGACCTGCTTGCTCGAATGGTGCTCCGCAGCGAAAAAGGTATCCCTTCGTCGCCGACGATTACCTTGCTGCCGGGCCGTTGGGTCGAAGCGGGCTAACGGCCAAACGTTGATCGAACAAACTCACGGCTCAGCCGAAGATTTTCCTCGAGCGTGCGCGTGAACACAAAATCCTTCTCGTAGGCCAGCTCGACCACCATGAGCTGATCGAACTGAATCGCATTCAGCTCGGCCGCGATGGCGGCGTGGTCAATCGCGCCCTCGCCAAGAGCTTCCGTCCAGCGTCCGTCCGCTCCCTGGTCCCGCAGGTGAACGAAAACGATGCGATCCCGGTGGCGGCGAATAAAATCCACGGGGTCACCACCCGCTCGCACAAGCCAGTTCAGATCCGGTCCCAGTTTGGCGTCCGGAACGCGGGCAAGCGTTTCACTGAGGTCCCGTTCGCCATTCTCCACCTCGTAGGTGTGGTTGTGCAGATTCAGAGCCAGACCGTGGTCGGCCGCGAGATCGGTCAGGCGCACGACCATCTCGGCCTGCGCGTCGTATTCCGCGGCGATCTTGGCCTCAGGTTTTTGTCCGACGGAGACTGCAAAATTCCGGCCACCGATCTTGGCGAGGCGGGACGTCAATTTCTCCGCGTCCGCAAAAATCGCGGCGTGTTTTGAACGGTCCCACATCGCGCGTCCGAAAGTGACTCCGAGCACGGGTAACTCGTGTTGCTCGATCAGCGCGGAGATGCGCTCTACGGCGTCATCGTGCAGCAGGTTTGGCCCCATCAATTCGACACCGTCGAATCCCGCGTGTTTGATTTCGGCAAACGCGTTGGGCAGTGCGGGTGTTGCGTCCCAATCGGGCAGCGGCGCAGCGTAGGGCCAGACGTGGGCACCCACACGCGCGAGGCGGGCAGCGGAGGATGATGGAGAGAAGTCGGAATCAGCGGGGGAAATCATGGGACAAAAAGAATTCTTTTTCGACGATCATCTGAATCCACCGGAGGAGCCAGCACGGCGGAGTTTCACGTTAAAGCAGATGGCTCATCCATCCCGGTCAAAAAGGTTCAGCTGGTTGGCATTTGCGATGGCGGCCATGTCGCGGCGTTTGCGTCCACCCGCAGCAATGGTGGGTTTCCCGTCGGCGTTGAGTTCCGCCTTTTCGAGATTGGCGAGGATTTCCCGGGCGCGGGCGAGAATGCTGGGCGGCAACCCGGCAAGTCGCGCGACCTAAATGCCATAACTCTGGTCCGCGCGACCGGGTAATATTTTGCGAAGGAAGATGACCTCGTCGTTCCACTCGCGCACGGCCACATTGAGATTTTTGATGCCGGGCCGCGTGCGATCGAGATCGGTGAGCTCGTGGTAATGCGTGGCAAACAACGTGCGGCAGCCGATTTCGTCGTGCAGGTGTTCGGCGACACTCCACGCGATGCTCAATCCATCGAACGTCGAAGTGCCGCGGCCGATTTCATCGAGGATCACCAGGCTCTGCCGCGTCGCGTTATTGATGATGTTTGCCGTCTCGTTCATCTCGACCATGAACGTCGATTGCCCGCGTGACAGATCATCGCTCGCTCCAACGCGCGTGAAAATCCGATCAGTCACGCCGATTCGGGCGCTGGCAGCAGGCAGGAAACTCCCGGTCTGCGCAAGGAGCACGAGCAGGGCGACCTGTCGAATGTAAGTCGATTTTCCGGCCATGTTCGGCCCCGTCAGGATGGCGAAACGTTCGTCCTCGAGATCGAGCGTCGTGTCGTTCGGCACAAACCGTTCCTCGCCGGTGCGCTGGTCCAGCACGGGATGGCGGCCATCCACGATCTCGATCAGACCGTCATCGTCGATCTCCGGCTGGCAATAACCAAACAGCCGCGCTGTTTCCGCCAGCGACCCAAGCGCATCGATCGCTCCGAGGGCCGCCGCGGATTCCTGAATCTCACCGACCGCCCCGGCCGCGAGCGCTCGCAACCGTTGGAAGATCTCGATCTCGAGCGTGCGAGCCCGCTCGTCTGCGCCCAGGATTTTTCCTTCGATTTCTTTCAGCTCGGGTGTAACGAACCGCTCACCGTTGGCGGTCGTCTGTTTCCGGTGATAATCCGTCGGGACATTTGCGAGGTTGGCGGCGGTGATCTCGATGAAATATCCGAAGACGGAATTGAACCGGACCTTGAGTGACTTGATGCCGGTGCGCTCGATCTCGCGCTCCTGGAGATTGGCGATCCAATCCTTGCCTTCGCGCGACGCGCCCCGCAGCTCGTCCAGGGCGGCATCGTAACCTGGCCGGATCATACCGCCGTCGCGCAGGAGCGCCGGAGGCTCATCGACAATCGCCGCGCGCAGCGTGGCGGTGAGGTCGGGCAAATCATGCAGCCGCGAGTCAAGCTCGGCGAGCAATCCGGCTCCAAATCTCCCGACCCGCTTCCGCACCCCGGGGATCTGCTCGAGTGAAAAGGCCAGCGCCGCGAGATCGCGCGCGTTTCCCGAACTGCCGCTCAATCGCGCAGAGGCTCGTTCCATATCTCGAATGCCCCCGAGCGCCGAACGCAGATCCGCCAGTCCGGCAGCATCCCCAACAAATTGCGCCACCACGTCCTGTCGCGCACGGATGACCGCAACGTCGCGCAGGGGATGCAATATCCATTCCCGTAATGTCCGCGCACCCATCGGGGTGACGGTGCGGTCGAGCGCACCCAGCAGCGTCATCGATCGACCGCCGCGTGACTGCACCAGCTCGAGGTGTGATTGCGTGACCGCGTCGAGCAGCAGGGAGTCATCGGTTCGGCACGTCTGCAGTCCGCGAAAGTGGGCGACACTCCGCCGCATCTGCCGCGTGAGGTAATGAACAATCGCACCAGCGGCTCCCACGGCGGCTCGCATTCCCGAACAACCAAATCCATCAAGCGATTGGACCTTGAATTGCTCCGTGAGCAGCAACTCGGCGGGCCCGGGCTCGAAGGCATACCCTTCGATGGCGGCAGCACCTGGCACCTTCGCAAACACAGCCTCCTGCTGATCGGGGATCAATACTTCCGCCGGGGTAATCCGGGCCAGTTCGTCGCGCACCGCGTCGAGATTCGCCAACTCGGTCACTCGGAATTCCCCCGTGCTCAGCTCAGCCCACGCCAGCCCGAAACACCCACTTCGCTCGCAGATCGCAGCGAGGTAATTGGGCTTCCGCTCGTCGAGGCCAAAATCGTCCAGCGTGCCTGCGCTCAGGATTTGCGCGAGCTCACGCCGCACCAGTTTGCCTGGTTGCACTTCGCCAACCTGATCGCAAATCGCAACCCGTCGGCCGGCGTTGATGAGTTTTTCGATGTAGCCCCGCGCCGCATGATACGGCACACCGCACATCGGCGTGGTGCCGCGTTTGGTGAGCGCGACATTCAGAATTCCCGCCGCCTCTTTCGCGTCGTCACCGAAGAGTTCGTAGAAATCCCCAAGCCGGAAAAACAGGAGCGTCCTCGGCGGCAGTTCGCGGCGCACCGCGAGGTATTGCCGCATCATCGGTGTCTCCGCGTCCGCCATCAGAAGGGACCGACGTTTCCCGCCGAACCATGAGAGTAATTTTCGATAACCGGAGCGGACACGCGGAATTCATTACCACATTCCCCGCACTCATCGCGAGGGTTCCGCTTCAATCCCGCTCGGAACGCTGCGAGCACCTCAACCCGCACTATGGTCACCGCGCCGCGTCGGACAGGAATGCACTGATCGGGCTCGTTGCCACCGCTTCGTCACCGCGAGACGGCAGGCCGGCAGCGACCGCCTCCCACGCACACTCGACCGCCATTCGGAAAGCCCGCGCCATCCGCACGGGATCACCGGCCGCCGCGATGGCAGTATTCACCAGCACCGCGTCCGCGCCCATTTCAAGGGCTTCCGCGGCGTGGCTCGGGGCGCCGATGCCAGCGTCCACGATCACCGGAACCGTCGCCTGCTTGATGATAATTTCGATCTGACCACGCGTTTCGATCCCGCGATTACTGCCGATGGGTGAGCCCAGCGGCATCACCGTGGCCGTGCCCACGTCCTGCAGGCGTTTGGCGAGGACCGGGTCGGCGTTGATGTAGGGCAGCACCACAAATCCCTCCCGCACGAGGACCTCCGCTGCCTTCAGCGTTTCGATGGGGTCGGGCAGCAGGTAATGGGGATCGGGGTGGATTTCGAGCTTCACCCAGTTCGGCAATCCCGCGGCCACCGCCAGCCGGGCCAGTCGAATCGCCTCTTCGGCGTTCATCGCGCCGCTGGTGTTCGGCAGCAGCAGATATCTCTGGGGATCGACGAAATCGAGGATGTTCGCAAATCGATCCCCCTTTCCCGAGAGGTCCGCGCGGCGAAGTGCCACCGTGACGATTTCCGCCCCGCTCGCTTCAAGGGCATCGCGCATACGTTCGTTCGACGAAAACTTGCCCGTCCCGACGAGCAGCCGGGACCGGAAATTTCGCCCCGCGATTACGAGTGGTTCAACGCCGGTCATCTTTGCAAACATTCAAAGTAGCGGGCACGAACGGCCAGCGCAAGACACCCCCCGCTCGCGACTGGCACCCGGCTCGTCGATCGGTTAATTTCTCAACACTTCACAAAAATCATGTTTGAACCCGGCGAACGCGTTGTCTGCGTAAATGGAAAATTCGATCCGCTGCACAAGCGCATTTACAGTGCCCTGCCCGTCGAAGGCGGTCTTTACACGGTGCGCGAATGTTCGATTGGACGCTCCACCACGGGCGTAAGTTATCGCGTACTGCTCGTTGAGCTGGTCAACGGCCCCGACCCCTACATGCACGAGTCGAACGCCGAAGAACTCGGCTTTCGCTCCGACCGATTCGCTCCGTTGGTCTCGGAAGAAGAATCCCAAGAAGCGACATGGGAACTTCCCGAAACGGTCGGCACTCCCCGCTAGAGGTTTCGCTGCCGACCAATCGGGGCACACCGTGCGGCGATTTCGTTGCACGGCCGTGTCGACGGAACACCGATTTGGAAAGACAACGCCGAAACTTAGATCACGGCGCGGGGACTTGCCGAACCACGATAAATGCTCCGTTTTCAGCACTCGTGTAGACGGTGCCTTCGAAAAAGCAGGCATCCATTGCGGGCCAGGAGATCTTGACGCGACCAGCGCCAGCGCCACCTTCGAGACTACCTGCGCTATTGACGTTTCCGACGGCTGTGAATCCCGCTTTGTAAAATCCGGGCTCCCCGACCTGTGAATAGATCGTTCCTCTCCGCCCCTCTTCGAACGACAAGATGTCATCGACACTCTTAGTGAATCCGGTCTCGTTGCGACATCCGATGATCGTGAATGAGCAGATCACGCAGAGAAAACCGAAAAGCGCTGTTTTCATTTTCTTCTGACGAGCCCCATCGGGTGATTATCCCGGATCCGGCCGCGAGGTTAGGCGGAGGATGGCATCGGCGGCGCTGGCCGCTCCGAAGCCGTTGTCGATGTTGACGACGGTAACTTTGCTGCCGCAGCTCGTGAGCATACCGAGCAGGGCGGTGAGTCCGGCGAAATTGGCTCCGTAGCCGACGCTGGTGGGCACGGCGATTACGGGCATATCGACAAGCCCGGCGACGACGCTGGGTAGTGCGCCCTCCATACCGGCGACGACAATGAGAACCCCACAGCGTCGGATGGCCGGCAGGTGTTCAAACAGCCGATGAATGCCCGCCACGCCGACGTCGACAAATCGCTCCACACGCTGGCCAAATGCCGCCAATGTGACGGTGGCCTCCTCCGCCACGGCCAGATCCGCCGTTCCCGCGGTCAGAATTCCCACCGAAAAGCGCGCTGCGCTGACCGGCGCAGATCCAGACACGATGCAGCGTGCGCGCTCGTGGTGGATCGCCCCGGGAATGTCCGCCAGCACCGCCGCGGCCTGTGCCGAATCGGCTCGTGTCGCGAGGAAATAACCGTCGCGCGATTGGATGCGGGCCGCGATGGCCGCAACTTCGTCGGGAGTTTTGCCCGGACAAAAAATGACCTCCGGACGTCCGCAGCGGTCCGCCCGCGCGAAGTCAACTTTGGCAAATCCGAGGTCGTCAAATCCGGAGCTCATTGGCAGTTCAGGCACGAAAAACCATGCGTAGCGGGATCATGTCGCTCTCGGAAAAACCACGGCTCAGGTAAAACCGTTTCGACGCGTCATTCGTGCGATCGGTCAGAAGCGTGATCCGCAGAAAGTCCTTTTTGCGGGCGAAATCGATCGCGTGGTCAATGAGTTTGGTGCCGTATCCCTGGCCCCGATGGTCGCGGTGCACGACGAGATCCTCCAGCAACAGGACAAATCCTCCCTCGGCCGTGCTGATGGTGATGAGCAGATTGATCATGCCGATGATGGCGTGGTCATTGCGGAGGACAAAAATGCGGCCGCGTGCGGGTTGTTCGAGGATGAGTTTCAGCCCCCGGTGCTGGCGGTCGCGGTCGGGCACGAAGTCAGCCTCCATCGAAAAGAGATCGTGGAGCAATTCGACGAGTTCCGGCAGATCGTCCAAAGTCGCCGGCTCGATGCGGATACTTTCGTGCATTCCCCCATTCTTTCAGATTCCGGCGACATCGGCAATTCCACGGTGCGAAACGTAACGTCGGATTTTTTTCCGGACTCGCCGCCCCGCGGAATTCTCAGCGCGGGCGGCCGAATTTCCGATCCAGTTCCCCGTAGGAAAAATGAATCATCGTTGGCCGGCCATTTGGGCACGTGTACGGCTGTTCGCAGGCCATGAGGACGTCCATCAGGCGACGGACTTCGGTGGTTCCGGATGGCAGGCCCGGCAGGGATGCCGAGCGGCTGACGGATCGGGCGATTGCCTCTTCCACGGCGCGTACCCGGCCCGCCGCACCGCCAGCCCGGCAGTCGTCAGCAACGCGCAGGAGGATATCGCCTGCGGGAAGGCCATCGAGGATCGGAGGCACGCCATCGATTTTGACCGTGGCGGATCCAAAGGGCTCGACCAGCAAGCCGGCCGATGCCAGCAGGCCGGTATTTTCCAGCACCCACGCAAAATCCTTCGGTGCGAGTTCGGCGACCACGGGCATGAGCAGACGTTGGGAAACGGCGGTGCGGCTGCGAATCTGCCCGAGAAGTTGTTCGAAAATGATGCGCTCGCGCGCCGCCCGGTTGTCGAGCAGCACCATGCCTTCGTCGTCCTCGAGGATTGCGTATCGGTCCCCAAGCACCCCGGCGAAGCGAAATCTTTCGGGCTGCGGTTGGCGACCAAGCGAAAGCGGAATCGCCGAGGGCGGTGGCGCCGGCACCGGAGTGCGCAGAACGGGCGCTTCGGGCACCGCCGGAGTGGGTTCCACGTTCGCTGCCGTCATGGCGGGTGCGACGAACGCAGGCGGCGCGTGATTGGCCGACTGCGGAGGGACGGGAACGGGCGACGAGGGTTCGGGAAATACCCGGGCGGGCACGATGGTGCGACGCTGCGATTCCAGAGCGCGACGCACACCTTCGTGAACGGCCTCGCGCACACTGATGCCGTCCCGAAAGCGCACTTCCCGTTTCGCCGGATGGACGTTGCAATCAACCAATTCGGGATCGACCGAAACGAACAACACTGCAGCCGGATGCATGCCTTTGGGCAGCGCGGTGGCGTAAGCGTCGCGGAGCGGCTGCGAAATGGTCGAGCTGAAGACCGCCCGACCATTGACGAACACAAACTGCCCGGTTCGGTCGCCGCGTCCATGCCCGGGCCGCCCGAGCAACCCCCGCAGGGAAACACCGTTGGATGTGAACGGCTCGAATTCAAAAAGCTGGCCAAAAAACTCGGCACCGCAGAGGTCGCGAACGCGGGTGGGCAGGTCGTCCGCCGGAGCGAGCAGCCGGGATTGTTTGCCGTCGCGCGTCAGCGAAAATCGCACTTCCGGGTGGGCGAGTGCCAGGACCTCGAATTGATGGTCGATATGGGCCGCTTCCGTGCGCTCACCGCGTAGAAACTTTCGCCGCGCCGGAAGATTGTAAAAAATTGAACGCACTTCGATCCGGGTTCCGGGTGCCTCTCCACTGTCACGCACGTCTTCGATCCGGCCTCCCGCCACCGTGACTTCCGTGCCCGCCGCGGCTTCACGCTCGCGGGTGCACAGTCGGAACCGCGATACACTCGCGATGCTGGGCAGGGCTTCACCGCGAAACCCAAAGGTTGCCACCGACGCCAGATCACTGCCCGTCCGAATCTTACTCGTCGCGTGCCGTTCCAGACAGAGCACAGCGTCCTCCCGATCCATGCCCCGGCCGTCGTCCGTGACCGAAAGACACGCGATTCCGCCTCGCTGATAATCGACGTCCACGCGCCCGGCTCCGGCGTCGATGCTGTTTTCGACCAGCTCCTTGACGACCGAAGCCGGCCGTTCGACCACCTCACCCGCCGCCACCTGGCTGGCCACAATGTCCGGTAACAGGCGAATCCTACCCATGCCGGAAGTGCGGACGTCGCCCGCCAGCCACGGGATTGTGACTCGCATCATTTGACTTCATGAATGACCGCCCATAAAACTGGTACATGGTGCATATAACCGAAAGCGCAGCGCAACAACTGCGTAGCCTGTCCGCGGAGCGTGAGCTGCCGGCGGATCGTGGCCTGCGACTTTCCGTGGAACGCGGCGGTTGCGCCGGTCTGCAGTATGGCATGGAAATTGATGAGCGTCATCCGGGCGACACCCTCGCTGAAGCCCATGGCGCTCGCGTGTTCGTTGCCGAAGACAGCGGAGAATATCTTGCCGACTGCACGCTTGATTACGTCGATGATCTCGCTGGCGCGGGATTTCGCATCGTCAACCCGCGCGCAGTGCGCAGTTGCGGCTGCGGCACGTCGTTCGAGGCCGCGCCTGCTTCCCAATCCTGATGCCTGATCCGTTGGCCAGATTTGGCGACCGCCGACCGTCCAGGGGTGGGTTCAATAGCAAACCGACCGAACCCAAAGGCGGGGGCGGCAGTCTGTTTATCTGGACGATTGTCATCATCGTCCTCATGGGCTTTGCGGCCTTTTGCTGGATGGGCAGCATTTACATCTTTGGCCACCCTGAGCAACCGATGAGCTACTCGGTGCTCAAGCGACTCAAGAAAATCGATCCACCGAAACGATTTGCCGCAACCGCCGCTCCGAAGGGGGAATTCCTCGACGCCAAAGCCTTGCTCGCCCGCTACGGCGCGATGTCACCTCGGGAGCTCCAGAAAACGAGCGATGAACTGCTGCGTTATTACATCCGCAACTACAAGCAGGTGCCCTTCCTCGTCCCCTACGCGATCGGACGCTACGACATTCTCGATTCCTACGAACTGACGCCCAACGATTTTTTCAAGTCCGGCATCGTCGCCATTGCCCAATCGACCGATGACCCCTCGGTGCTCATCGAGCACATTTTTCCCGCCGAGGAACGGATGATCCCGGCCCTGCACCGCAGCTTGCTGACGGGCCTCGAAATTCCTCTCAAGCGGTCCGACGACCTTTCCGCCATTGTCAACGTGACGAAACTCGACGATGGCCGCCTCAAGCTGACCGTTGTTCCGATTCATTATCCGAGCTACACCGCCAGCCAGGGTCCGGGCTCGTTCTCACTCGATCCCCCCGCCACTCTCAACGTTGAGGGCGGACTGCCCGTTCTCTCACCGGCAAAAATCAGCGACGCCGAAGCCCGTCACGCCGCCTACCGACGCAAGCTCGGTCTCGGGCCCGCGACAGGCCTGGCGAGCGCCGGCGACGCACCCTTGCCCAACGAATTGATCCGTGTCCAACCCGGGATGCCACTCGGCGATTCCGCGCCGCCGACGGTTGCCCG